>JAJRVX010000502.1:0-25399 GCA_024277095.1 Chloroflexota bacterium | reverse complement strand
GCCACCAAACAGGTCACCGTGGAGACCGGCCTGAAGGTCCAGGTGCCGCTCTTCATCAACGTCGGCGACGTTATCCGGGTGGACACGCGCAACGGCAACTACGTGACCCGGGTGTGAATGCTTGCCAACCTCTCTGGCTTGATATATAATCGCCGCATCCAGGGGTTTTCCCCGATTTCCGCCACCCTAGCTCAATCGGTAGAGCAGCCGCTTCGTAAGCGGCCGGTTATCGGTTCGAGTCCGATGGGTGGCTCTGTGAAACGAACAATCGCATAACCAATTGGGTATGGCGAAGGAGGCGCCGCTCTCGGTCAGCCTCCTTCGTTCATGTCACAAACGGTAGCCGTCGCTTAGATGCAGAGGAACGGGTAAGAGGACTTTCAGTTTCACGTATGTGAGGAGGTTGCTTCATGGCAAGTAAGGTGTTCTTTGGTGATGCACGACAGGCAAGGCTGAGTGCAGAAGAGACGCTACCGATGAAGCTGGATCGAATCATCGACGCGCTTCACCTGCGTGATCGCGTCAAAGGGGAGACGGTTGCGATCAAAATGCATCTAGGCGGCAACGTCGGCTACTCCACGATCCACCCCGTCTTCGTGCGGCGCGTGGTGCAGGCGGTGAAGGACGGTGGCGGCAAACCGTTTGTGACCGATCACTCCGGCAGTGCCATGACGGCCTGGCAACGCGGGTACACGGAGGAGACGCTCGGCTGCCCGATCTACCCCGTGGCCGGCCCCGACGAGAAGTATTCCTACACCTACGAGAGGCCCTATAAGAACGTCAAGGAATGGCACATGGCGGGGATGATCCGGGATGCCACATTCCTGATCGATCTGGCGCACGTGAAAGGACATCCCTCCTGCGGGTATGGGGGCGTGTTCAAGAACCTGGCCCTGGGCTGTATGACCCGCCAGACCCGTGGCGATATGCACGACACGGTGCATTACGACAAGTACTGGTTCAAGGAGAAATGCCCCGACGCGGCCACCCGCCAGAAGATCATCGAGTCGTGCCCCTTCGGCGCGCTGGTGGAGGATAAAGAGGATCCGGAGGAGATCCACATCCACTTTGACAACTGCAATCAGTGTGGGCGCTGTCTTCGGGTGGCGCCGCCCGGGTCGCTGAAGATCGATCCCGTCAACTTCGCCTCCTTCCAGGAGGCGAACGCCATCGCCGTCGACCTGGTCCTGAGCACGTTCGAGCCCGGCAAGGCCGTGTTCATCAACATCGCCACCCACATGACGCCGGTGTGTGACTGCTTCGGCTTCACGGGGCTCCCCATCCTGCCGGACGTGGGGGTCTTCGGATCGGATGATATCGTCGCCGTGGAACAGGCCACGCTGGACGTCATCGGGCGACACCGCCTCATCGAGGAGAACGTGCCCCTGTCGATGGAGGTGCATACCCGCGAGGGGCACCCCTTCCAATGGCTTCATGGCCCGTACAAGAACCCCTACCTGGTCGTCGAGTACGGCGAGAAGCTGGGGCTGGGCACTCGGGAATACGAGCTGATCGACATCATGCCGCTGGAGAAGATCGAGCGCAAGCCCATGGACTACATCGCCGCCGATCAGATGTAGGAGTCCCAACATGGCCGGCGAGCGAATCTGCCAGAAGTGCTCCCATGAGCTGTCGCCCTGGCGAGAGGATGTACTTCACTGCTCTCATTGCAATCTGCTGTGGCGCTGGGATCCCAAAAGCCTGAGCCTGGTCTGCCTGGGATACCCACCACCACCGGCCAGGGCGGGCGAACAGCGATCTGGGAATCCACGAGACGAATAGGCGCGGACGCCATCACACATGTCCGATCGGAAGCCGGGGCTTTTCGAGAGCCCCGGCTTCTCATTTCTGCCGCCGAAAGGCGGCGTATCTCCCCCGCGGAACGGCGGGCGATCCCAATGGAGCTCTCCTCTCCATGGAATATCCTGTTGTCAAATCACGCCAGGAGTGCTACAATGAGCCTGAGCGAGATTTCTGTCATCGACTTCCACACTGACAGGATCTTTTGCCCTAGCTCCGTCGTCTTTAACTACGGAGGAGATCTGCCTCCCTGCCACAAACGCGTTGGGCCATTCCCATCCTCTCTCTGCCAGGCGATCGGGTATCGGAACCCCTTGGGGGAACAGGAAGACGATTAGGAGGAGCAAATGAAAGCCAAAAGGTTCTGGCGAGCGCTCATCATCGGCACATTACTCGCCAGCCTGGTGATCCTCTTGTTGCCTGGCCCGGCCATGGCATGCGACCCCGTCTATCACCAGGTGCGGGCAGGAGAGACGCTGGGCAGCATTGCCGCTCGTTACGGGGTCAGCGTATGGGCCATCGCTAGGGCAAACGGGCTCACGAACATCAACTACATCTACGTCGGGCAATGGCTACGCATCCCCATCTGTCGGCCGTCGGCTCCCCCATCGGGCCCTTATCGCATCCATATCGTGCGACCGGGGGAAACGCTGAGCCTGATCGCCGCCCGCTACGGGGTCAGCATGTGGGAGCTGGCCCGCATCAACGGGATCCGAAACGTGAACCGGATCTACGTGGGACAGCGCCTGGCAATTCCCGTCCCGTATTCGCCGCCGTTGTGGCCGCCCTATCCGTCCTATCCGCCGCCACCACCGCCGTCACCGCCGCCGAGCTGTAGCATCACGCCGATTCTCGGGTTCGGCCGCGTATGGAGCTCCCACCTGAACGTGCAAGCCGCTCTGGGCTGCGCGACGGCGCCCGAGTTCAGCACCGACGCCACGCAACAACGCTTCCAGCAGGGGATCGTCCTCTGGCGAGCGGATGAGAACCGGTTCTGGGTGCTGTGGAATGACCGACGATGGGGCGAATATGCCGCCGACCAATGGTATAGCGTCGCCTGGCGGCTCGGCTGGCCGGTGGACGCAGGGGCGCTGACCAAGGTATCCATCCAGCATTTCGACGGCGGCACCATGCTGTGGACGCCCACCCTGGGCATCTACGTCCTCTACAGCGACGGCATCTGGCAACACTTCAATTAGGAGCGTCGATACGTTCACGGGCTGTACGGCCCGCCCGTCGGCCCGGGCGGGGGATGCTCGCGCGCCGGAGTAGGAGGAGCGGCGGCGAGGCACTTCCCGCGCCTCGCCCTTGTTCCGCTCCGCCAGGACACCGCGAGTTTGACAAAACGCGGCCGCACGTGGTATTGTTACAGTGCTGCTTGACAGCACCGATGTCCAATGGGCCACCCTAGCTCAATCGGTAGAGCAGCCGCTTCGTAAGCGGCCGGTTATCGGTTCGAGTCCGATGGGTGGCTCCAGCGTATCGAGGCCCCGACCGGCGGTTGGGGCCTTTTCCATATTGGACCCAGAGCCGCTCCTGATGGCTCAGGGGATCGTAGGGGAGATCGGCACTGCCGCTGGCCGAGGCCATACACACAGGCCACCAGCGGCCGAAGGCGATATGGGGATGACCGAACACGCCGTACCGTCATCGCGAATTCGCGCAGAGATATGGACCACGCTGTGGCGCCTCGCGTCCTCGCCGCGCGTGCGGACCATCACGCTCGTCATCCTGGCCGCTCTGGCGCTCCTGTCCACGGTGATCCCGCAGATCCCGGAACAGATCGCCGACGATGCAGCGGCCACAGCCCGCTGGCTGGCCACCCACGTCCCCTACGAGGGGACGCTCGGCCGTATCATGGGGTCGCTGGGGCTGTTTCACATCTACCGAAACCCGGTCTGGCGGATCCTCTGCGGGCTCCTGTTCATCTCCCTGGCCGTCTCCCTGGCTGATCTGTTGCCCGGCCGCTGGCGGCTCTGGACCACCGGGCCTTCGCCGGAGGCGGCGACATGGGCTGCCGAGGAGACCTTCGACAGCCCCATCCACGAGACGGCCCAATCGCTCCGCACCCGACTGCCCGCCAACGCCGAATCCCCCGACGAGCAGACCCTGGTCGCCCAGCGCGGCCGGATCGGCATCTGGGCCATGCCCATGGTCTTGCTGGGCGGCATCCTGCTGCTCATCGGGCTGTGGGTCAGCAGTCAGATCGCCTGGCACGAGCCCGGGCTGTTCCTGCCCCCGGGCCGCAGCATCCGTCTGGCCCACCGCCCAGACGTGACCCTCCAACTGGCCGAGAGCTCACCGCCCCGGATCCAGGTGACCGACTCGCAAGGGAACGTTCGGATCGCCCCTCGCCGGGGGAGGCCGGCACGCTGGCGGGGAATCGGATTCTACGTCATCGGCCAGCGGCCAGCTGTGGCGGTGCGGGCTACATCCCGGGACGGACGAGAGCTCGTCTTGCAACCTCTAGAGGGCGACCCGGGGACCGAGCTCACCCTGGCGTTTCCACAAGATCAGACGGAAAGCGGGTTCGCCGTGCCCGATGAAGGCCTGGTCTTCCGCCTGGTGAACTTCGACCACCCGCCCGATGATCCCGATGGGGGAGCCGCCATCCTGGTGCAGGCCTTCCAGGCCGACCAGGCGGAGCCCATCTACAACCAATTCATCACGGCCGACGCGACGATCGAAGTGGACCAGGCCCGATACACCTTCCACATCACCTCATCCCCATTGCTGGCGGCCTCGCACGATCCCGGCTTCCCGCTGGCGGTCGCCGGCGCGGCGCTTATCTGGCTGGGCTACCTCATCGCGCTGGTATCTCCCTATCAGGGATGGCACATCACCCTGCGCCCCGCACGGGAAAGCACCCGGGTCATCTGGCGGATCGTGTCCCTGGAAGGTGCCCCTGTCCCGCCAACGCCGCCGGGAAGCCAACGGCCCCATCCCAACCGTCGGACCACTCACATCATCAAGGCGACCATCGGGATCTGCATGATCGCCTCCGGATGGCTGACAGCTTCCTTCTGGTGGAACCAACGTATGACAGGCCAGTACTGGACGAGGGAGATCGGATGGGTCCTGCTTTTGACGCTGACCCTGCTCGCCCTGGCCTGGCACTCCTGGATGCAATCCTCCATGGAGGAGATGACCCAATCATGACCCCGCAAGAGAGCGCTCCCAGGCGCCCGATCACCATTGGCGTGGCCGGGGGGACCGGCTCCGGCAAGACGACCATCGCCCACGCGATCCTGAAGCGGGTGGGATGGCATCGCATCGCCTATCTGCAACACGACGCGTACTATCACGACGCCAGCAACCTGCCACCGGAGGAGCGCGCCAAGCTCAACTTCGACCACCCGGACGCGCTGGACAATGCCCTGCTCGCACAACACATTCGAGACCTCCAGGCCGGACGCCCGGTGGAGGTCCCCATCTACGACTTCACCACCCACACTCGCAAACCCGAGACCCGCCGCGTGAACCCGGAGCCGGTGATCCTGGTGGAGGGCATCCTGATCTTCGCGGAGCCTATGCTGCGCGACCTGATGGACATCAAGATCTTCGTGGACACCGACTCCGATCTGCGCTTTATCCGCCGGCTGCAGCGGGATATCCGAGAGCGGGGCCGGACGGTCGAATCGGTGATCGAGCAATATCTGAGCACGGTCCGCCCCATGCATCTGGAGTTCGTCGAACCATCCAAGCGCTACGCGGATATCATCATCCCGGAAGGTGGGTTCAACGAGGTGGCGCTCGACATGGTGGTCGCCCGGATCCGGGCGCTGCTGGGGATGACGGCCGAGGACGTGTGAACGTGATGCGGGAGCGGCGGGCCATCTCGCTGGCGATCCTGCTCCTCGCTTTCGCCCTGTGGTGCGGGCGTCTGAACCGCCCCTCGTTCTGGATCGACGAGCAGATCGCGGCGGAGATCGCCGGCGAGCCTGACGTGAAAAGCGTGTGGCAGAGCGTGGCACGCCGGGAACGCCGTCCCCCGGGCTATCACCTGCTGCTCTTCGCCTGGCGCCACGCCGCCGGAGATACCGATTTCGCCCTGCGCTATCCCTCGGCCGCGGCCGGCGTGCTGGCCCTGGCCGTGACCATGCGACTGGCACGGCGCTGGGTGGGACGCCGTGCCGCCCTCAGATGTGGGATCCTGACCGCCGGCTCCGCCTTCCTGGCCCTATACGTGCCCATGGCCCGCTACTACAGCCTGGCATGGCTTCTGGCCGCGAGCTCCTGGCTCACCCTCGAGCGCTGGCTGGCCGAAAGCCGGACCTGGTGGGCATACGCGACGACCACCCTGGCGCTGATGTACACCGATCCCGCCGTGATCCCAGTCCTGATCGGGCAGGGGATCCGTCTGCACGCCGGGAGGCGGGAGCAACGACGAGCGTGGGCGTTTACCGTGCTGGCGCTGGGGCTGGCCACGTTCCCCTGGTGGCACATCCTCCGCCGCCAGGCGAGCCGCGATCTGCTCCGAGCCGATCTGTCCGGCACGATCACGGGCATTTTGCTACGCCTGAGCACCCCTTGGTACGTGTGGACGGTCGGCGAGGCCACGCTCCCCTGGCAAGGGATCGCCTGGCTGGGCCTGTTGGCAGGCGGTCTGCTCACTATGACGGTCCTCAAGCGACCGCTCTCCCGAGCCGTGCTGGCGCTGGGAGTGCTTGTGCCCCTGGGATTCACCATCGGCCTGACGGAGGTCGTGGCCCCCGACATCACCTTCCTCAACACGGCCAGCCGGGCGTTGTACGCCGCGCCTGCTCTTTATCTCGTATGGGGGGCAGGGCTCATGCGACTTCGCCGCCCCCTCCGGCTGACGCTGGCGGCCGCCTTGATCGTGACGAACCTGGTCGGCCTGGTCCACCTGTGGACGGGGCGAGATCTCCTGAATCCCATCTACGCCGTTCCCTCGCGAGAGATCGCCGCTCAGGTGGCCGAGAGTGCGCACCCCGGCGACCTGTTCCTGGCGGATCGAGACACCGTCGTACAGCGCTACTGGCCTGCGACCCATCCCGTCCCCCTGCTCGAGAGCCGCTCCCCCCAGGCGCTGCAAGCGCTTCGCACACGCCCCTCCCATGTCTGGCTGTTCACGCTCAACCGGGACCGAACCCGTCCCCTGGCGCCCAGGGAGGCGATCCAACAGCTGGAACGGACCTACCGGCGCGTCGCTGAATGGAAATATGTCCCCCTGGATCCGACTTATCGAAAGGTGAAGGCTCGATTGCTTAGACGTCCGGCCTACACGCACAAGGCCGTTCTCTCCCTATACGAGGCTCCCGATGCACATCGTGATTGACGCTCGTACGGTCACGCCTCACTTCCCCGGGATCGGGCGCTATGTCTCGAACCTGCTGCGCGCCCTGCCCCCGATCATGGCCCCAGGGGAAGAGATCACGGTTCTTGTACATCCCGATACCCCGACCGACGGCAAGGCGACCATCCGGGTCCGGGGAGGGCCGTTCTCCCTGCGCCAGCAATGGGAGGTGCCTCGCGCGCTGCGTCGGCTCCGAGCGGACATCTACCACAGCACGTACTTCCTGATGCCCTACCGCCCGGGCGTCCCCACCGTGCTCACCGTATATGACCTGATCCCGATCCTCCACCCGGAGGCCGTGTCCAGACAGGCCCGATGGCTGTTCCCCCATCTGCTTCGGCTGGCGCTACGCGCCGCCCAGCGGGTGATCGCCATCTCCACGACGACGAGAGGAGACTTATGTCGAGTTACGGGGGTCCCTGAGAACAGGGTTGACGTGGTCCCGCTGGCGCCCGATCCCCGATTCACCCCCCAACCCGAACCGGTGGTCGCCCACCTGCGAGAGCAGATGGGGCTTCCCCCCCGGTATGCGCTCTACGTGGGCAGCAACAAGCCCCATAAGAACCTGGTGCGCCTGATCGAGGCGTGGGACCTCATCTCCCGCATGCCGGAGGCGGCCGGGTGGACGCTGCTCATCGCCGGGGCCTGGGATCCCCGCTATCCGGAGGCCCGCCAGCGCGCCCGGGCGCTCGGGTCGCAGGATCGGGTGCGGTTCCTGGGACCCGTGGACGAGGCCGACCTGCCGGCCCTGTACGGGGGCGCCGGGCTTTTCGTCTTCCCATCGCTGTACGAGGGGTTCGGGCTGCCCGTCCTGGAGGCGATGGCCTGCGGCGCACCGGTCGTCTGCTCAGACCGAGCCAGTTTGCCTGAGGTGGCCGGAGAGGCCGCTCTGCTGGTGGATCCCACGGACGTAGAGGCGCTAGCTGAGGCGATCACAAGGCTGCTGGCCGACGAGGATCTGCGAGAGGAGATGCGCCGGCGGGCGCTGGCGCGCGCGGCCGAGTTCTCCTGGGAACGCACGGCCCGCATGACGCTCGCCGTATATCGACAACTCGCGGCCTGAGCTCACAGAGAGCGAGCGTGAGAGACGTGATGAGAGCCCCCCTATTGGCTCACGCTACCATGGATAATCATCGAGCGTATCCACATTGCCCACCGAAACCGCCTATGCTATCATACGTAGCGAGGGGGGTAAATCGCATGGAAGCGTGGGAAACGCTCGCGCGTGATCTGCGACCGATCTTCGAGAAACACAAAGTTCTTCGGGCCATCCTCTTCGGCTCCCTGGCGCGCGGCGAGGCGTCACGGCGCAGCGACGTCGATCTGATCATCATCCAGGAAACGGATAAGCGTTTCCTGGACCGATACAACGAGATCCTGATGGAGATCTCCCAGGCGGTGCCCGGCCGCGATGTGGATCTACTGATCTACACGCCCGAAGAACTGGAGCGCATGGCCGATCGGCCGTTTATCGCCAGGGCTCTTCGGGAGGGAAAGGTTTTGTATGAGTCAGAGCAAGAATCGATATCAAGCTGAGCGATGGCTGACAACCGCCAAGGAGGATTTGCAAGCGGCCCAGGTGCTCCTGGAAGGGAAAATGTATGCCCAAGCCTGTTTCCATGCGCAGCAAAGCGGCGAGAAAGCCGTGAAGGCTCTTTGGTACCTGGTTGATGCTGATCCATGGGGACATTCCATACAACGACTGATCTCAGAATTTCCCCGAAAGGACGAGCTGACCGATCTCGAATCTTGGATCAAATGGGGCACAGCTTTAGATCGATTTTACATCCCAACGCGCTATCCCAATGGGTTACCCGATCTGACCCCTGGCCAGGTGTATCAACAGGAAGATGCCCAGTATGCCATCGGGTTGGCGCGAAAGCTGGTCGAGGCCTGTCAAGAGTGGCTGGAGCGCTTCTAATCTCCTACTCGCTATCCCCTGTCCATGAACATTCTACATGTCTACAAAGACTACTTCCCAGTCCTGGGCGGTATCGAGAACCACATCCGCATGCTGGCGGAGGCCCAGGCGGCCGCGGGCCATCAGGTGACCGTGCTCGTCTGCGCGCCAGGGCCCCGTACTCGTGTTGAAGACCGGAACGGTGTGCACGTCATCAAGGCCGCCCGGCTGACCACCGTCGCCTCCACCCCTCTAAGCGTACAGCAGCCCCGGTTCCTGGCCCGCCTACGTCCCGATATCGTCCACATCCATTCCCCTTACCCGGTGGGCGAGGCCGCCAACTGGCTATGGGGACGCGCCCGCGCCACCGTGATCACCCACCACAGCGACGTGGTGCGCCAGAAGCTCATCCTGCGCTTCTACGGGCCGATCCTGCGCCGCGTCCTGCGCTCCGCCGACGCCATCATCGCCACCAGCCCACGTTACCTGGAGACTTCGCCTTGGCTCCGCCCTGTGTGGGACCGCTGTGTTGTCGTGCCGTTGGGCATCGATCTGAGCCACTTCTCCGAGCACCCCGAGCCGCCAATCCACGACCCGCCGAGGATCCTGTTCGTGGGCAAGCTGCGCTACTACAAGGGGCTGGACGTCCTGTTGCGCGCCATGCGCACCCTTCCCGGCGTCCAACTGACCATCGTGGGCGACGGCCCGATGCGCAAGCCGTGGGAACGGCTTGCCCAGGAGCTAGAGCTAGGATCTCGCGTTCGATTCGCCGGCGAGGTGCCCGACGAGGAACTGCCCGGCTATTACGCGGGGGCGGACCTGTTCGTGCTTCCCGCCACCGCCCGGGCGGAGGCGTTCGGGACCGTGTTGCTGGAGGCGATGGCTATGGCGCTCCCCGTGATCAGCACGGAGCTGGGCACCGGCACCTCCTGGGTGAACCAGGATGGGGTGACCGGCCGCGTGGTGCCGGCAAACGATCCGGACGCGCTGGCCCAGGCGATCCGGGAGCTGCTGGCGGACCCTGAACGGAGGCGACGGATGGGAAGGGCCGCGCGGGAGCGGGTGGAGGCGGAGTTCAGCTTGCCGATGATGGTACGGCGCATCGAGGCCATTTACGAACGTGTGCTCGGTTAACCGGCCAATGTTCCCTTGCCCCCAGGCTGCGGCCATGAAGTAAACCGTGGACACGGTAACATGGCGGCGCGCCCGGAGACTGTTTGCTTACCACCCCGGTTATGGCTTACAATGATGGTGAGCATGGAAACAGGGAATATGGATCCGATGGCTCGTATAGATATGGAGGCGGCGCGACGATACTATTACAAGCGAGAGGTGCGGCGTCGCGCGCAGCGAGAGGCCGAACGCCAGCAATGGTTGGAACGCGCGCGTCACGCCATCCGTCGTATCGCCGAGCGCTATCCGGGCGTGCGGCGAGTGTACCTATTCGGCTCGATCACTCAGCCGGGACGGTTCGGCGAGCGATCCGATATCGATATCGCCGTCGAATGTGAAGATCTGGAGACCGAGAGCGCGTTTTGGCATGCCCTGGAGCTCGAATTACAGCGCACGGTAGACCTGCGACCACTTACGGGTGCTATTGCACAAGCTGCAACGACGACCGGAGAACAGGTATATGAACGAGAAGATATGGATGCTGATCAGTAGCATCCGTCAGGACATGCAGACCATCGGGCAGATATATGAAGAGCTGGAACGTCACCCCATCCACGCGGACACATCGCATGACGAACTCATCGTCGTCGCGTATCACCTCCACAACCTGTACAATGCATTCGAGAATATCTTCCAGAACATCGCCAGTACATTTGAGAACTCCGTCGATGATGCCCCTCGATGGCACACACAACTGTTGGAGCGCATGCGATTAAACGCGCTACCCATACGCCCGGCCGTCATCAACGAGGCCGCATATGAGGCTTTGGATGAGTTACGCCGGTTCAGACATGTGTTCCGGCACGGTTACGGCACAAAGATTGATCCAGAGCGCCTGCAACTGGTCTTGAAAAAGGCGATACGACTCAAGGAGCTCTATGTCTCCCAACTGGAACAGTTCATCGCATTCCTACAGCGCCTAGCCGAGGATGATGCACTCAGCCCCTAAGAACCCACACCCTTCTATCGAACTACTACGCGGTGCGGTGGAGATCGAGAGCCTCTCCGGACAGGAAGGGGCGCTCGCCGCTTACCTGGCGGACGCCATGCGCGCACGCGGCTATGATCGAGCCTTCATCGACGAGGTGGGCAACGCCGTCGGCGAGATAGGCGCTCCCGATGCCGCGCATACGATCGTGCTGCTTGGGCACATGGATACGGTGCCCGGCCGCATCCCGGTACGGATCGAGGACGGGAAGCTTTATGGCCGGGGCAGCGTGGACGCCAAGGGGCCGCTGTGCGCGTTCATCGAGGCCGCCGCGCGGGTACGTCCCCCGACGGATTGGCGAATCGTCGTCGCCGGCGCCGTGGAGGAGGAATCGGCCACCTCCCGAGGCGCCCGCCACATCGCAGCCCAATACTACCCCGATTTCTGCATCATCGGCGAGCCCAGCGCGTGGGATCGGATCACGTTGGGCTACAAGGGACGGTTGCTGGCCGACTTCACCGCCCGCCAGCCCATGGGACACACGGCCGGGCCCATGGGCAGCGTGTGCGAGACGGCCGTCACCTGGTGGCTGGGCGTCCAGCGGTTCGCCGAGGCGTTCAATCAAGATAGGCGAGCCGCCTTCGACCGGCTGCTGCCCTCGTTGCGAGAGATCCGCTCATCCAGCGATGGCCTCCACGATCGCGTGGACGCCACGATCGGGCTGCGCCTGCCGCCGGACATCGAGCGGTCCGATCTGGAGCAGGCGATCCGCTCGGCCGCGCCCCAGGCGCCGGATTTGGAGGTCACGATCTCGTTCCGTGGCTATGAGCCCGCCTACCGTGCGCCCAAGAACACCCCGCTGGTGCGGGCGTTTCTGGCGGCGATTCGAGCGCACGGGGGCCGGCCGGGGTTCAAAATCAAGACCGGCACCAGCGACATGAACGTCGTGGGGCCGGTCTGGCGTTGTCCCATCGTCGCCTACGGCCCGGGCGACTCCCGCCTGGACCACACGCCGGAGGAACACATCGAGTTGGAGGAGTATCTGCGAACCATCGAGATATTGATGGGCATGCTCCAGCGGCTGGTACAGGAAACCCCGCCAGAGCGCACCTGAAATACAACAGGCACCGGGCTTTCAGCCGGTGCCTGGATCCTCATGCAAGGGTGCGACGTACTCCGGTCTCACAATCCCATGCGTTCTCGGAACCGACCGTAGGCCTCTTCCCACGCGGCCGTGTCCTGCGGCTCGTACTCCTCCGGCGCCACGGAGCGGCGCACGATCTCCGGCAGCTCCTGCAGAGAGCCGATTTCCCCCTGTCCCATGGCCTGGATCAACACGTTCCCCGTGGCTGTGGCCTCGATCGGCCCGGCGATCACCGGCAGCTTGGTGGCGTTGGCGATGAACTGACAGAGCAACTTGTTCTGGATGCCGCCACCCACGATATGCAGCACCTTGAGCGGCCGACCCCGGAGACGAGCCAGCGTGTCCGCCGTGTAACGACATTTCAAAGCGAGCCCCTCCAGCGCACAGCGCAAAATGGCCCCCCTGCTCTCCGGCACCGGCTGCCCCGTCGCCTGGCACCGCCCCTGAATGACCTTGGGCATGTCCGTCGGGTTCAGGAAGGCCGGGTCGTCCGGATCCACGAACGAACGGAACGGCTCGGCCTCGGCCGCCATCCGGGTCAGCTCGTCCCAGCTCGTCGGCCGACCGTCCTCCCGCGCCCAGATGCGCCGGCATTCCTGCACCAGCCACAGGCCGGTGATGTTCTTCAGGAACCGATAGGTGCCGTCCACGCCGCCCTCGTTGGTGAAGTTCGCCTCCTGCGCCTCCTGGGTCAGGATGGGCGTACGCACCTCGATCCCCATCAGCGCCCAGGTGCCCAGGCTGATGTAAGCCCAATCGTCGCCCTGCGCGGGCACGGCCGCCACCGCCGATCCCGTATCGTGGGACGCCGGAGCGATCACCTCCACATCGCCTACGCCCGTCTCCTCCGCGATGTGGGGTAACAGCCGACCGATCCGGGTGCCCGGCTGGATCACAGGCGAGAAGATCCGACGCGGCAGCCCGACGCGGTCGATCAGCTCCCAGGCCCAATCGCCCATGCGCGGGTTATAACATTGCGTCGTCGTGGCATCGGTGAACTCCACCACCCGCTCGCCCGCGAGGAAATAGTGGAACAGGTCGGGCATCATCAGGAGCTGATCAGCCACCTCCAACTGCGGCGCGCCCGCCCGCTTCAGCGCGATGAGCTGATACAGCGTGTTGATGGGCATGAACTGAAGGCCGGTCTGCTCGAAGATGGTCTGCCGCCCGATCTCAGCTACCACCGAGTCCATCACGCCCTCGGTGTACGGGTCCCGGTAGGCGATAGGATTCCCGAGCAGGCTGCCGTCCCGCCCGATGAGGCCGAAGTCCACGCCCCATGTATCCACGCCGACGCTGCTCAGCTCCCCCTCGCCGCGGCCAGCCCAGATACGCAGGGCCTGCAGCAGTTCCCGGAAGAGCCCCAATACATCCCAGTGCAGATAGCCCGGGAGGCGGATCATGGGGTTATCGAAACGGTGGATCACGTCCAGGCTGAGCCGCTCGCCGTCAAAGCGCCCGAGGATGGCACGCCCATTCGACGCGCCCAGATCGAAGGCCATATAATTCTTGTGTGCCGTCATCGGATACCCCCTTGCTGGCGTGAGGTGATAATCCACGGAGAGGGACCACGTTCCCTATCGTCAAGGTAGGCACGGATATTATATCATGTAGCGGGACATCCTGCGAGTGCACAGCAGTAGAGGTAGTGTATCCAAAATGGAGGAAATTCTGCCAGGCCCATCGCAAGCCCACAGGGGAGGTGCGGAGGGACCTCCCTCCGCCAAAATATCCTCTTTTTCCGCTTTGCACCGGCCCCTTCCCGGCCCGATTCAGGTGGACCAGGCCGGGCAAGGCAGGTGAGGGGCGGGAACCGGGAAGTCTCTTTTGAGGGGCTGCGCCCCTCAAAGCTCCCTGCCGTATTTCCACCGAAAAAGATACACTACCGCAGTAGAGAATCCCGGCCTCTGGCAGAGGCGGGGATTCTCTTGCCGACGGATCTTCTGATTGACGTGAGGGAGCGCACGCAATATGGTTTAGCTGGATACTGTATGACTATTCGACTGGAGTATAACCATGGCGCGTGTAGTAGGATCAAAAGGCCAGGTTGTGATCGAGAAGCCCATTCGGGACGCTTTGGGGATACGCCCCGGCTATATCGCCGTGCAGAAGCTGGTGGGAGACCACGTGGAGATCCATTTCTACCCGCCGGAACATCAGGAATCGTTGCGAGGCGTCCTGGCGGATGTGGCGAAACGGCGGGTCTCCCCAGAAGAGTGGTCGAAATCGAAGGAAGGAGCCTGAAGCAAGGCCGTCACCGAAGAATGGCGGAAGGGACAGAATGAGTGAGACGCAGCCAGCGGCCTCCCTCGACACCAGTTTTGTCGTCCGACATCTCACTAACGATCCACCGGAGATGGCCGCGATCGCGGCGAAGATCATCGACAGCGATCAGCCACTGACCTTGAGCGAGGTCATCCTGGCCGAAATCGCCTGCGTGCTCTCCTCCGTATACGAGATCCCCCGCCCCGCTGTGGTCGATACATTGATGTCCTTCATCCAGCGACGCAATATCCGCCTTCTCACCCTCCCGAAACCTTCGGCCCTGGAAGCGCTGCGCCTATGCCGTGATTCGAAACGGTATTCCTTTGCAGACGTCCTGCTTTGGGCAGAGGCTCTTCATACGGGCATCTCCCGGGTTTACACCTTTGATAAACGCTTCCCCTCCACAGGGCTCGAACGTCTCGGCGTAAAATGACGATCATCAGGCGGGCGACCACGCCATATCCGGGTCCAGCGGATAGATGGGACGCGGCACCTGGCGATAGGGGAGCTCAGCCATGACCTGGGTAGCATACCCCGGGCTCAGCGCCATGATGGCCCGCGGGGCGATATCCCGCAGCTCGGGGAACAGATAGCCCAGCTTCGTCACCACGATCTTATGCGCCATCGCGTCCACGCCCGCCCGACGGAAGTCATCCAGACATGTGAACGCCCGACGCGATCGCGTCAGGATCACCTGCACGCCGTCCATCCGCACCGTGGCGATGCCCTCCTCCTCCGGCGCCAGATGCACGATCCGGCCGGTGATCCGCAAAGGCCGCCCGTGGTCGGGATCCAGCCGGCCGCCCACGGCCAATTCCACAGTTGCGCCCTCTCCCGCCAGATAGCACCGCCGCGTGGCCGGCGCATCGGCGATGGCCGCGTAGACGGCATCGGGCGCTTTATGAGCCAACAGCCGCTCCAGGACGAAGGGCACATCTCCCGCCCCGCCCGCCGTCGTGTTGTCGCCAGAGTCCGTAATGAACACAGGGGACTCGGGGGCCGCCAGCGCGGCCTCGATGGCCTCGTCCACGGGGAGCGTCTCCACGTCGTAGCCGAATCGATCCCGCCGATCCCACATCGCCTGCGCCAGGCGCCGGGCCTGTTCCCGCGCGACGTCCAGATGGGACTTATCCTCCGCCGTGACGAGCACGTAGGCCGCCGCGTTGGGGACATCAGCCCAGGCGAAGCCCACCAGGATGGACGCGGCGGCGACGCCGGGCTGCGCGTCCACCTCCGGCAACATCGCCATCAGCGAGCGCATCGGCTCCACCTCGGTGATGGCCTGCTCGCCGAAGAGGAGGAGCGGCACGCGAATCATGGCCGTGCGAGGGCGGCGTCCGGCCCGGATGGCCTCCACCAGGAGCGTCAGCGCCCGATCGCGGGTCTCCCACATGTCCCGATGCGGGGCCGTGCGATAGGCCACCAACACGTTCATCCTATCCACGAACTCGGGCGTCATATTGCCGTGCAGGTCCAGCCGGGCGGCGATGGGGATCTCATCCCCGACCTGGGCCCGGATGGCGCGCACCAGATCGGTCTCCCCGTCGCCGACGCCGCGTACATAGAGAGCGCCGTGCAGGATGAGGAAGATGCCGTCGAGCGGGCCCGCCGCGGCCAGCCCTTCCAGGATCTCAGCCTTAAACGCCTCGTACGTCGCCGTGTCCACCGGGCCGGACGGCAGCGCCGAGGCGAAGAGGATGGGGACGGGCTCGATCCCCAGACGCTCGATGGCCTTCGGGAATCCTGGCTCGTTCAGGACCTCCACGCCCCGACGCACGGTGAAATCAACGCGATGGGTGATCACAGAGGAAAAGGTGTTGGTCTCATGGGAAATCCCCGCGATGGCGATACGCATCGTGGCCTCCTATTCTGAATCACAGCATAGCACGGCGCTATCTGCTTGACAACCACATATTGAACATGCACAATTTAGAAAATGCACCACGAAGGCACCAAGACACTAAGGAAGCCGTCTAAAGAATGAAACGGAGCCTCCTCTTATGCTGTCCCTTCTGATTATCAGCAAGGTTGGACGTCGCGGGCGGATTACCCTCCCCAAGGAAGTACGCCGCTGGCTGAATCTACGCGAGGGAGACCGGATAGCCTTTGTCCGCCGGGGAAACGAGATCGTCCTCTATCCTCTCACACACACGCTGCTTGACCTCAGAGGCAGCGTCCACGTCCCCGAACCCCAGGATTTTACAGCCATCCGCCAACAAGTCATTGAAGCCCACTCACGGGACTGCCTGGATAACCCGTGAGAACATTGCAGCCCCAGGGTAAAGCGCTCGCTCACATTGGCGCAGGTAACTGCGTTCTATATTGCCATGTTTCGCCGAGGGTAAGGGCGAGGCATCCTCGGAGGCACCGTCGGCGTGAGCGCTGGCGCATCTGATGTAGAGGGCGTGCATCACAGCGTCGGTGCCGCAGGATGCCTCGCCCCTACGGGTTTCAATCGATATCAGACGCGTTATTCGGGTTCCGGGAAGGCGGCCTGCTGATTGCACCGGCGCCAGGCGAAGGCATAATACCAGGATTGTCGCCCCACAGGGCGGGAAGAGCGGACCCGCTCCGTCCAACGCCTGGTGGCCTGAGCGGACTCGGCGAAACATCGGGCGGAGAAGGCCAGGCGCTGATCCGGTGGCGCGTCCAGATGCTCCTCCACCGCGGCGATGAATTGCGCCTCCAACTCGTCCCGCTCCTCCCGGTAGAGGGCCAAACGGGCGGTGTAATCCCGAAGCACGGCCCGATGCAGTGCCTCGTGTCGCCACCAGAGGGTGGCCGCGTCATACGTGCCGGTGGGGGCCGGGCCCAGGTCCGGCAGGCCGGCGTCGATCCACACGGGCTTGAAGATGCCCGTACACGGCGCGGCCGTCCCGGTCAGCCAGTGGGTCTGGGCCTCCGGCGTCAGGTGGGAGGCCATGGAGCCGGTGGTCTGGCTGCGTCGCACGGGGCCGAAGCCGGCGTGCATGCACACGGTCGAGCCGACAAGTCCTCGGGCCGGCGTCCAATCCGGTCCAGCATCCGGGCCGTGATCGCGCAGGATGGCCATCGCATCGGCGACGGTGAGCCGGCCCCGCTTCTCGCGCAGCCGCCGCGCGGTGCAGCTTTGGCGGAAACGGGCGGCGCTGAAGCGGGTGTAGAGGAAGTCGGAATAACAGCGGGCGAAGTGGAAATCCCCCCTGCCCTTGCACCAGCCTCGCTCGACGGCATAGGACACCAGCCCATCGGAGGCCAGGTCCCACGCGGAGCCGATGGTGATAGCGTTGGAGATGCTGCGCACGCCGCCCGTCACCCGGACGGCGGCCCACTCCCGCCCCGCGGTCTCCAGCACCCAGGCCTCCGACGGATCGGCGATGATGAAGCTGTTGTGGTAGTAGAGCTCCCTGGCGAAGCCACAATTCCCACCCTGACCGTGCTGAGCCAGCAGCCCGGTGATCACGTCCAGCGCGGCCCGAGCCGTGTCGGCCCGCTCCAGGGCCAGGCGGATGAAATCCATGCCGATCAGGCCTGGCTCCTTCTCATAGGGCACCCTGGTGAACACCGCCTCGTTGCCGATGACCACGCCATGCTCGTTGGCCCCCATCTCACATCCCCAGATCCAAAAAGGCTTGGCCAGCAGCACGGCATAGGTCTCCTCAACCTGCGGGATCTCGATATAAGTCAGCTTGATCGTGCTGCCCGGTGGGTGGCGAGTGCGCGGGATGAGCACCAATTCGTGCGCTTCGTTGGGATCCCGGTCGCTGTTCTTGCCGAAGATCACCGAGCCGTCGGCGGTGGCATCCTGCATGGCGACAAATGTATCACACATGATGGTCCTCCGTGGGAAGTGGACGGCGACAGGGGGATAAACGTGCTCCCGACCCGCCGCGGTCCCCCCGGGCGGCAAAGCCCTGCGCAACGGATAAAGGGCGCCGCTGAGATGGCGACGCCCTCGATCGGCCGATGCATCGGGATAGCAGGCAAGGCGGAGCCCCATCGGGCTTCCCCAGAAGCAAAGGGCAATCCGATAGCCGCCGTCCCATTCTATCCTGTAACTTAGACATTTTCAACCCTCGCCTTCCGACCCAGGCCACGAAAGGGCAAGGACACAACCGAGCCCCCATACCGGACACATGACACGGTAGCGGTGCTCCTCATCAGAACAACCCAAAAGTAGGGGCGCAGCGGCGCTGGACCTATTCGCATCAACTGAACAGCATGAGCGAGGCCCCCGCCTGTCGCTTTTTCCCTTCACGGGCGGTCGCACCTGAAAGGGGTGGCGCGGAGGGGAAGCCCCTCCGAGCCACCCCAGAAATGCGGGGCCACGCTTCCATATCGCTTAAGTTGATACCAATGGGGCGCAGCGGCGCTGCGCCCCATCAGGCCTCTTCTCGAGGCGTATGTCGCCCGTTCCGATCATGAACGGAGGGGGCATGAACGTCAGCCGGAAGCTTCCGACCGCTCAGAGCTAGCGGCCGCCGAACACGCAGGGCAGGTAAGTACAACAACAGCCGCTGCCCCGCAGTGCAGGCCCGGCCGGGCCCAGCAGATGATATCCCCCGCCGCTGGCCGTGCCATCCACATCCCAGGATACGCCGACCAAGCGATAGAGATCGCTGGAAGCCACTCCCGGCTCGATGGTGTACAGTGTGGGTGCGCCGGATCGACGATCGGACTGGGCCAGGACGACGCCGGCCAGCAACAGGCAGGCCAGGACGACGATAGCCGTGATCACGGTTGTCCTCTTCATCAATCCCCCTCCTGCCAATTCACCGCCTCCAGGCGCACGTTCTCATAGCCCAGCCGCTTGGCGACGATGCGATACTCGAAGGCGCACTGCGAAGGCCCGCCGTCCAGGGTGACGCCCCGCACAGAGAACCCCGCCGCATTCTTGTCGGTGACGAACAACAACACCGGCTCCTGGCACACCGGGGTCAAGAAGACATGATACGCCGCCTCCAGGTTGACCGTCCCGGCGAAGACGGGATCGAAGCCCACCTTGGCCTCCCCGTCAATCAACGAGGCGCTGCCGAAGTCCTCAAACCAGACCTCGGGGCTCTCCATGGCATAGAGCTGGCGCTGACCATGATCGGCGGTCTGCACCACGGCTGACTTGCTGCCAGCACAGTTCAAGTTCCCGCTCTCGTCAACGGTGCAGGCGTTTGCCCCCCCCGAGTTGAGGATGCGGAACTGGTGATCCTCCCCGCCATCGTTGTCCAGCCTGGCGATGATATCGGCGTTGCTGGAGAGGATCAACATGCTCTCCTGATCGCTGCCGTCCGTGTTGATTCGACCGATGTGGCCGCCTAAAGCCAGATCGAGGTGATCGTTGTCGCTTTCGAACCAGCCCCCAAAGCTGTTCGTGCTGGAGCCCTTCACGCCGTAGCCGTCTGTGCTCGATCCGAGCACTCCAACGCCTTTCCGACTGGAGGCAAAGATACCGATAGCATTGCCTGTAGAATAGTTGTTGACCACGGACAGCCCCCAAACCTCACTCCCGGTCCAAAGCTCTCCGAGGTGGTCATGCGGGCAGGCGGAACCCGCCGATGGCTCGGCGGAAGATGCGGGCGCTACGCCGGACAGCCGCAGCCGCGGGCTCAAGGTGTTGAAGCGATCCTCACCTGGCCCTCGCACGCTCACCTCCAGCCAACTCGTGCCGGAGCTCAGCACATCCGCCGGGATCACATTCGTCCGACCCAACACCGTGGCGAATGAGCCCGCCCTCACGGCCACATCTCCCTGAGTCTCCATCCACAGGGGATCGCCGCCGGAGGGCTCGCTATACAAGGCAAAGGCGAGATCATAGACACCATCCGCGACCGGCTGTCCATTGGCGCGCTCCAGGCGTCCCGCGTACGGGATCGTCATCCCGGAGTCCGGAGCCTCTGCCGAGGGTCGTGCATAAGCGACGCCAGCGAAATGGACGCTGGCGATCGCCACGAACATGACGACGCTAACGGCCAATCCGGTGAACAGCATCCTTTTGACGGACATCTCACTCCTCCTGTGCATGTAGCGGCATGGCACCGCTGCGAGGGGATGGGGGAAACCCCGGCCGATATCCGAAACTGCCTGTCGGGCGGAGGGCAGCATCGCGGAGAATGATCGCCGCCGCGGTGTGCAGGACGGGCAAGGTGAGGCGCACACGGCCGGCCCCGATGGTGAAGGGCAGGTCGCCTCCCGCAGCATCGGGCGCGTTCCAGACGACCGACGTGGGACTGAACGCCCCCGGCAGGCGAAGATCGACATTGATGTCCATGACATCACGCCCGGAATCGAAATTCACCAGGGTAAGCAGGAGGAAAGGGCCCCGTTCGTCCTCTCCCCGGCGGGGCTCGATGAGCACCCGCCCTCTATCCGCATTGGCGAGGTCAGTGCGCAGCAGATCGCTGCTCACCGCGTGGAGGGAGTGAGTGGGAACCCCGGTCAGGGCATTGCCCGGCCGCGGCCGACACCATGCGTCCCGCTCGCCCGTGTCCCCGGTCACGGCCAATTTGCCCCCGACCGCGACGTAGTCTCGTAACAACGCTGCCTCCCCCGCGCTCATGCAGACGGCGTTGGGCAGCACCAGCCAGGCATAACGCCTCAACTCAGCCAGCGACCACTGACCGGTGACGATATCGAAGGGGATCTGAGCTTTGAGCAGATCCCGGCCCAGACCTCGATACGCGCTGAGATAAGTGGCGGCCGCGTAGTCGAACTTGCTGTCTCCCGCGTTCTCGCCGTCGATGAAATCGCGCGTGCGGGGGCTATACCACACCGCCACCTCCGCCATGGAGCTACTGTGATAGGCCAGCCTCGCGTTGGCGGCCAGCCAGGGAAAGAGGACAGGGCGGCTGCCGGTGGAGTCGTCCATCATCTCCGGCCCTTTGGCCTCGTAGAAATTCGCCCCTTCGGCCAGATGCACGCCTCCCTCACGCAGGCTATCATCCACGCCGCCGGCGTAGGTGAGCACCCACGCCGGCCTGCCTTTGTTCACAGCGGCTGCGAATTTCACCATGAGAACATAGTCGCGCCACTGCTTGAGGGTGGCGTTGGCCATGCCCGCATCGCCCTGGTCCACCGGCTCCAGCTCGTGGGCCGTGGCCACGAAGGGGGTGGTGATGAAGTCGAGGGAATCCTGAGCATATTGGGTGACGAAATTGGAGTCTATGCCCCAGTTTTCGGTGAAGAAGAGCAGGCCAGGCACCCGCCGCTGCGCGGCTGCAGCCACATCCCGTATGAAACGGGCGATGGAGATCTGGCGCCAGCGCACGAAACGGCGCCAGGTCGGATCCCCCCAATCCTTGGCGGGGATGTCCGCATAGCCGTACGCGGCCCGGAACGCGGCCTGACTGTATGGGTCGTATGAGGGCCACAGGTCGTCGAACTGGCCGATGCCGTTCAGCAAATAGGCGACATCCATCCACAAGCCATCCGCGCCCGCGCTCGCGATCTCCTCGATACGGCCGATGTAGAAGTCCCGATAAGGCGACTCGGGCGAAAGCCAGGCATCCAGATCGTCCGGCCCCAGCCAGAAGATTCCCTGCACGCCGCTGAACTGGACGGGATCGCCGCTGCGGTCGATCTGCATCCACTGAGGATGTTCCGTCGCCGGGTCCCGACCGGTCTGCGCACACCCTTCACACACCAGCTCCAGGCCGGCAAGATACCAGACCACCTTGAGCCCTTTCGCGTGGGCGCGGGGGAAGACGCGGTCGCGCATCAGGGTCAGCACCCGGTTGAATGCGACGTCGTCCACCCAGGCAGTGTAACTCCAGCCGGTGGGCGCGTCCACCACCAACACGCTGACGCCATCCTCAACAGCCCGCTGCAACCGGGCCTCGATCTCGGCGTCGCTCATGTCAGGTTCAAAGGAGACGCCGGCCAGACGGGCCTCATACGCCCACTCAGGCCAGGTGAAGGCGGTCGCCGCGGGCGCGGGCACGCGCCACAACGAAGCCGGTGAGTCCCCACCCTCCCCCAAGCGCGATTCGAACGCGATCCATCTGCCGTCGGGTGACCAGGAGGGCGCGCCGTCTTCGTAGGCATCGCTGAAAGTGACGCGGGCAGGCGTCCCTCCCTCAGCCGGGACGACGAATATGCTGGACGTGGGCAGCCCCCCGTAGTCGGAGGAGTAGACGATGTACCGACCGTCGGGGGACCAACTGGCATCTGTATCGCTGGAGGATCGATCGGTAACCCGGCGGACATCCGTCCCATCCGGAGCCATCGTGTAGATGTCCCAATCATCGCTGTCGGGACCGCGGCGCTGAAACAGAATCCGATCCCCGGCGGGCGACCAGTTCGGCTGGCGATCGTCCACCCCTTCAGCCGGGCCGTCGGTGAGGACGGTCAGCCTGGTCCCGTCCGCCCGCACCTTCCAGATGCTCCCCCGTTGCCGGTCGTCGGGCACACCGTTCCCCGCCTCAAACACGATCCACTCTCCATCAGGAGACCAGCTTGGTTCGATGTACCATGGTGGGCCGTCGTGATCTGTCACGGGGGTGAGGTCCGAGCCATCGGGAGCGATCCGCCACAAATCACCACGGTCGGAGCGGTCGGAGGCGAACACGATGCGATTCCTGACGGGGTTCCAGGCCGAGCCGGGCAGGTTGACATGGTCCTGATCCTCCTCTGGCGTCAGGCGGATGGCCTTCCCGCTTGACAGATCCAGCCGGAAGACGCCCGCCGGGCCACTGTTGTAGCCATTCTCGAAACGGGTGAAGACGAGGAAACGGCCGTCCGGCGAGAAGGCGGGATTCTGGTCGCTGACGCCTGCTGGCGGCCTAGAGAGGGGCTGTGCGCCATCAGCGCGGGCAGGGATCCCGGTCATGACGGCCGGAAGGAAGCCCCGGATAGCTTCGGCACCATCGCCCGCGATCACCCCCGCACCCTGAGGCGCCGGGGGGCACATCCCCGCCCACAGCGTCATGGCCAATGCGAGCAGAAGACGTCGTGTGCTCATGGCGCAAACGCCTCACGGATTGCGCTGAACCGAGAATCACTCCCATTGAGGCCCAACTTACCCGTTCAGAAGGAGGGGCATGTACATCTGCAGCGACGATGCGGGCGTGGCGGTCGGCGTCGTCGTCGGTGTGGGCGTCGACGTCCGGGTAGGCGTGGAAGTGGGCGAGGGCACGGATGTGGGAGTGGACGTAGACGTGGATGTGGGGGTCGCGATAAAGGAAAGGCGCAGCCGATACGGGTCATCCGCGCTGTAGGCGCCATTGTAGCCCAACAGGCGCACATACCAGGTGCCGCTCCGATCGGCCGTGTAGATGATCTGCTCGGGCAGGGTGCCGCCCGCATTGGATTGGGTCACATAGCTCTGACCGGGATCGTAAAGCTCGATGTCATAATCCGCGGGCAAGTCCCCGCCCCCCGCGCCGTCCAGGTCGATCTGCATCTGCTGGCCGCTGCTGACCGTAAACCGATAGTAGTCATCATCACCGCTGGGACAGATATAGGCCAGGCGAGGGCTATCGGGTGTGACACCGGCGGCTGCGACGAAGCTGTCGTTGGGCTCATAAGAGTCGGCGGGGCATTCGATGTGATAGGTGATGACCAA
The DNA here is from genome assembly GCA_024277095.1 of Chloroflexota bacterium. Taxonomy (GTDB): domain Bacteria; phylum Chloroflexota; class Anaerolineae; order DUEN01; family DUEN01; genus DUEN01. Next base: position 1,340 of record JAJRVX010000502.1, on the reverse strand, counting down.
CTGCGGCGGATGAATACCCCCCTCCTTGCTGATGAAAGTGCGACCATAATAGGAGCTCCCATTGGGTCCATACAGGATAACACTGAAATTGGAACTCTGCAACCAGTCTTTCAGCCAAAAGGTCATGTCCCAACTCTTATACCCGGCCGTACTGTCAACGGCGGCGTTTACGGAACCAAAAGGGAATTGAGGAGCGGGGACGGTATTCCAGGTGACGCTGGACTCATACCAAATTCCCATAATCAGCCAAGCCGTTATATCCACCGGGTCCGTTCCCCAGGATCCATAGAGGTAGAGACGCATGACGGCGCTATCGATGACTGCGCCAGAGGGGAGGCGAGGAATAAAAAAGGTGAGCAGGCTTGCTGCCCGTTTTGCGGTGTCGATTTGGCTGTTGGAGACCTCGAGCACGGTGGCGTCGCCGAAATTGCTATCGGGCTGCCAGCTCTTGATCGTGGCATCATCCGTAGGAAGCAAGGTGGTGCTGCCCTGGGGCGCCAGCATGGCCACCGGCATCTCTGCCGGCTCGCCGGTCAAGGGCACAGCCCAGCCCACAGGCGAGCCGGCCAGCATCAGAAGCATGGCGCTCAGCACGGCCAAGACGGTACCCCGTGATATCGGCACCTTCCTCCCTCCCCCTTCGTTAAGAGCCACCAACCGAAGATATGGGCGTCGCCGCTTTCCTGCGCTGATCGCATTCGCCACAAACAGCGCCTGACATCCGCCAGGCCCGGCTGGCCAGGCGGTAGCCACCACCCGCGATCACCTCAATCCCGCGAAAGGCCGCTCCCCGTCGCCATAATGCCGAAGCGGCGCACGAAGTCCACCATCTCTTCAAGGTGAAGGAAGGTCGTGTTCTCGCCGCTCTGCACGTGCTCGATGCGGCCTCGCCAGACAGGCCCGGCATCCGACCACGCCTGCCAGAAGCGGACGACGAAGGTGCTGTTCGGTGGGCGTAGAGAATCCTCGGTCATATAGGGCTCCTCTCAATCTCCAACCAGGGAAGAGCCGGAGAGACATTCCCCAGCCCCCCGCGACCCTCAGCCTCTATACTTCGCGTTAGCTACCGGACAGTTTGACCGCGCATCTCTCAGGATAGCTCTGCTGATACCGCGGTAGGGGCAGCGTCGCTGCGCCCTATTCGCGTCAACTGAACAGCATGAGCGAGGCCCCCGCCTGTCGCTTTTTCCCTCCACGGGCGGTCGCACCTGAAAGGGGAGGCCCCTCCGCAGGAAAATTCTTTTTCTCGCCTTCTACCTGCCTGGTTGGGGCTTTGGCCGGTGGCCTCCGGCCCCACGGGGCAGGTGAGGGGCTGAAAATAGAGTTCTTCGGAGGGGCTG
>JAJRVX010000501.1:0-15724 GCA_024277095.1 Chloroflexota bacterium | reverse complement strand
GGGGGCCCGCCCATGCTGTTCCGTTGATGCGAATAGGGCGGCCCGTCGGGTCGCCCCGTACGCGTCAGTTGAGCGGTATGGGCGAAGGCTCTCCTGTCACCTTCTTCATGGGCGTCTCCGGAAGGCAAACGGCGGGGCAGACAGGGCCTTCATTTGCAAAATCTTAAAAATCGTCGGGGGGCCTTGACATCGAGGGGGAAGCCACTCTATAATAAGTTTAGTAAACTTACAAAGTGGACGGATGAAGAAGGCCACCCGGCAGCATACCAAAGAGCATAATCGACGTCTGGTCTTGAACACCGTTTTTCGGCACGACGCCATCAGCCGGGCGGAGATCGCCCGCAAAACCAAGTTGACTCGCGCCACGGTGTCCGAGATCGTGTCGTCTCTGCTGGATATGGGGCTGCTGGCCGAGATCGGCGTTGCTGCCTCGTCCGGGGGAAGGCCCCCTGTCTTGGTCGGCCTGGTGGACGATGCCCGTCAATCCATCTGCGTCGACCTGAGCGCCGATGAGTATTACGGCGCCGTCGTGAATCTCCGGGGAAGGATCCTCCATCGATATGAGCTGCCGGGTCGTCCCCCCAAGGGGGAGGCCTCCCTACAGGGCGTGTATGATCTGATCGATGCCCTGTTGGGGCTCACCACGGCCCCGGTCCTGGGGATAGGGGTGAGCTCGCCCGGTCTGGTGGACACCCACGAGGGGATCGTACGTCAGGCGGTGAACCGGGGATGGGTAAACCTCCCTCTCAGGAAGCTGCTTCTCGATCGATATGACCTTCCCATCCACATCGCGAACGACAGCCACATGATCGCGCTGGCGGAGTATACCTTTGGTCATTCCGCGCGAACGGAGAACCTGGTCGTCGTCAAGGTGAGCGAGGGGATCGGGTCGGGCATCGTGTTGGGGGGGAAGCTATACTGTGGGGACGGCTTTGGGGCGGGCGAGATCGGCCATCTCTCCGTCGCCGAGAACGGCACCCGATGCGTGTGTGGCAACGTGGGGTGTCTGGAGACGCTCTCCAGTATGCGGGCGCTCGTACAACGGGCGCAGGCCATCGCACAGGAGAATCCCGGTTCCTTCCTGGCGCGCCGTCTGGCCGAGGGCGAGGAGATCGATCGGAGGGCTCTTGTGCAGGCGGTGCAGGCCGGGGACGAGGCGGTGCGGTCGTTGGTCCGTGCCGCCGCGAGGTACCTGGGGGCGGCCATCGCCAGCCTGGTGGGCGTCCTCAATATCCACGAGGTGATCCTGGCGGGCGATCTGATCGACTTCGGCGACTTCCTGCTGGATGAGGTCCGCGATGAGGTAAGGAAACGGGTGTTGCCCAGGATCGCCGCCGAGACGCACATCTCTTTTTCCACCCTGGGCGGCGATGCCACCATCCTGGGGACCTCCGCCCTGGTGCTGGCCCAGGAGCTGGGATTGCCGTAAGTGTTTGACAGCGTTTAGGCTGTGGTGATAAAATGTGGGTGCACCTTTCATAACATCTGACGCAATCCTTGGGTCTCCCCCCTCGTGCAGTTTGCGTCCTTGGTTATGTGAGAGGGGCAGAGATCGTCCTGACGGTCGCGTCACACTCCTTCCTGTCCCGTGCGCCTGCTTCATCACCCAGATCACCTTGCGTCAGGTACCCAGATTCACGATGAGCGCTTGCTTGGGATAGTTGACTGTGCTGCCAGGATGCAGAGACACCTGGAATGAGCCGATGGTGCGGTTGAGGGATCGCCACATGGGCGATCCCCGACGACCAAGGCGGCGCGTTCTGGTGTTCCCATGGGATGTGGCGTATCTCTCTTCCACTCGAGGATATTGAAGGCTCCTGGTCATGATCAGGTCCTGTAGGGCCATTCCGAGTTTGAGGAGGTTGTCGCATTGGCTACTTCTGCCCCCGCTGTTCCGGTAGGTCTCGCACCCGCTCAGGTGAGTTTGTGGTCACGGATCATCCGTAACTTCTGGGTGCGGCGAGGAGCGAAGGCGTTATTCACCGTCTTCGTCGTCGTCAGTCTCACCTTCTTCCTGGTGCGGCTCATGCCCGCCAACCCGGTCGAGGTGTACATCAACAGCCTCATCGAGCAGTATGGCATTCCCTACGATGAGGCGAAGAACCAGGCGGCAGCCCTGTTCTCCATCGACCTTGACGCGCCGCTCTACATCCAGTATCTGGGCTATATCAGGAACCTGGTACATGGTGATCTGGGGACCTCCCTCATCTCAGCGGGCACGCCCGTCTCCGCGATCATCGTCCGGTTCCTGCCCTGGACGATCTTCAGCGTGGGAACGGGCCTGCTCTTCAGCTTCTCCCTGGGGATCGTCCTAGGGATGGTCATGGCGTATCGCCGGGAGTCGCTGATCGATCACGTCCTCTCCGCTCTGGCCTCCGTGCTCAGCTCCGTCCCCAACTACCTGATCGCCATGATGCTGGTGGTGTTCCTGGGCGTGCAGTGGAAGCTGGTGGATATCGCCGCCATGCGCGGGTCCATGTCTCCGGGCATGCAGCCCGGCCTCAATCTGGCTTTCATCAAGGATGCCCTCTATCACGCCTCCCTCCCCATCGTCACGTACATCATCACGACCATCGGGACCTGGATGCTGACCATGAAGAGCAGCACCATCAGCACCCTGGGGGAGGACTACGTGGTGGTCGCCAAGGCCCGTGGGCTGCCCGAGAGGCGCATCACCCTCGCCTATGTGGGGCGGAACGCGTCCCTTCCCCTCTTCACCCAGCTGACCATCGCCATCGGATTCATCGTCGGCGGCTCCCTGCTGATCGAGTCCATCTTCGTGTACCAGGGGATCGGGCTGGTGTTGCTGCGCAGCATCACGCAGCGGGATTATCCGGTGATGCAGGGCGTGTTCCTGATCATCACCATCTCCGTGATCGTGGCCAACCTGCTGGCTGACATCCTGTACAGTCGGTTGGACCCGCGCATCAAACTAGGCACAGGTGAGTGAAGATGACCCAGATGACGCTGGCTGAACGGAACACCCTGCGGGACGCCATCGGCAATTTCGTCTACGGCTTCGTGACCTTTATCCGATTGATGGCCCGCAACCGGGTGGGATTTGTGGGATTCTTGGTGGTGATCGGCTTTGTGCTGTTGGCGCTGGTGGGGCCTTACTTCGTCGAGCTGGATACGAAGACCAACGTGTCGCAGATCTACCAGCCGCCCTCCCGTGAGCATATCCTGGGCACCGATCACCAGGGACGGGATATCTGGGCGCAGATCGTGCACGGGGGGCGGGATATCCTGTACGTGGCCTTCCTGGCCGGCCTCCTCTCCACGTTCATCGCCGTGACCTTTGGCGCTTTGGCGGCGCTGGTGGGAGGGGTGGTAGATTCCATCATCATGACGATCACCGATATCGTCCTGACGATCCCACAGTTCCCGTTATTGGCCGTGTTGGCCGGGTTCGTCCGCCTGAACAGCCTGACTCTACTGGCCGTCCTGTTGGCCGTCCTCAGCTGGCCCACGCTGCTTCGCGCGGTGCGGTCGCAGGTGCTCTCCCTGAAGGAGCGTGACTATGTGGAGGCGGCCATGGCGCTGGACATGGGCCTGCGCCACATCATCTTCGCCGAGATCCTCCCCAATATGATGAGCTACATCATCATCAGCCTCACCCTGGCCATGACGGGGGCGATCTACGCGCAGGTCGGCCTCATCTTCCTGGGTCTGGTGCCGATGTCCGGAAATAACTGGGCGGTGATGATCCAGCTGGCCTGGGTGCGCGGCGCCATCTTCTTCAAGGACAGCATCTACTACATCATGTCGCCCGTGTTGGCGATCGCTTTCTTCCAGCTCGCGCTGGTCTCGATGACCCGCAGCCTGGAAGAGGTCTTCAATCCTCGGTTGCGAGCTGGAGTCTGATGATGGGTGAATCGATGACGGCAACGCTAGCTTGGGAGACGGGAACCAGCGACGAGACCCCCCTTTCGGTGCGGGATCTCTGGGTGGAGTACGCCACCCGGCGCGGTTCCGTGCAGGCTGTGCGGGGGGTCCAGTTCGATGTGCGGCCGGGGGAGAGCCTGTCCTTCATCGGGGAGAGCGGGTCGGGCAAGACGACCCTGGGATTGGCCCTGATCCGGCTGTTGGCCACGACCGCTACCATTCGCAAGGGACAGATCACGTACCGGCGCAACGGCCAGGCGTATGACATCCTCTCGCTCAGCGAGGAGGAGATGCGGCAGTTCCGGTGGCGCGAGTGCGCCATGGTCTTTCAGTCGGCGTTGAACGCCTTCAACCCGGTGCTGCGCATCTGGGATCAGATCAACGACACGGCCCGCGCGCACGGAGAGACGGATCGCCAGAAGGTGCAACAGCGGGCGCTGGACCTCATGCGCTTCGTCCAGCTTGACCCCGAGCGGGTGATCATGTCGTACCCGCACGAGTTGAGCGGCGGTATGCGGCAGCGCGTGCTGTTGGCTCTGGCCCTGCTGTTGAACCCTCAGATCCTGATTCTGGATGAGCCCACGACCGCTCTGGATATCCTAACGCAGCGGTCCATCATCGATCTGCTGCGTCGGCTGAAGGAGGAGCTTCACTTCTCCATGATCTTCATCTCGCACGACCTGTCCCTGGCCGCGGAGCTGGCGGATCGCGTGGCGACCATGTACGCCGGCGCCATCGTGGAGCTGGGGAGGTGCACGACATCTTCTATCGGCCGCACCATCCCTATACGTTGGGGTTGATCCGGGCGGTGCCGACGGTGACGGGGGATTTCGAGGAGTTGGTCTCCATCCCGGGCTCCCCGCCGGATCTGATCAACCTGCCTTCCGGATGTAAGTTCCACCCGCGCTGCCCGTTTGTCACGGAGCGCTGTCGGAAGGAGGAGCCTGGGTTGGTCCAGGTGGAGGACGATCACTACGCGGCCTGCTTCCACTGGGAGGCGGTGGCGGAGGAGTTGGAACGCAACCCGGTGCGGCGTAGCACTACCAACGTGGGAGACTGATATGCCAGAAGCTCTCATCGAACTCGATCATCTGAGCCGGACGTTTGGGCGTGGGAAGCAGCGAGTCACGGCAGTGGATGATGTCTCGCTCTCCATCAGCGAAGGCGAGATCGTATGTCTGGTGGGCGAAAGTGGATGTGGGAAGACGACGACGGGAAGGATGGTCGCCGGCCTGTTGCAGCCCTCGGCCGGGCGGATCCTCTTCAAGGGGCAGGATATCTGGCGATTGGGTCGAGATGTGTTTCGGGATTATCGGCGGAGCGTGCAGATCATTCATCAGGACCCTTATGCCTCGTTGAACCCTGCGCATACGATTTATCGGATCTTGAGCGCACCCCTGTTTCGCCATGGGCAGGCTTCCAATCATCGACAGGCCCGGGAGAGGGTGCGTGAGCTGATGGAGATCGTGGATCTGACGCCGCCGGACGATTTCCTGGATAAGTATCCGCATCAGTTGAGCGGCGGGCAGCGGCAGCGCGTGTCGGTGGCCCGGGCGTTGACCGTGAACCCGACCTTCATCGTGGCCGATGAGGCGGTGTCCATGGTGGACGTCTCCATCCGGGTGTCCCTGCTCAACATGCTCTATCGGCTGAAGGAGCGCTTCGGCGTTACCTTCCTCTTCATCACGCATGACCTGGCGCTGGCCAAGTATTTCGCCTGGGGAGGGCGCATCGCCGTGATGTATCTGGGACGGATCGTGGAGGTGGGGCCCACGCCTCAGGTGATCAACTCGCCGCTCCATCCATACACGCAGGCGTTGTTGGCCGCCGTGCCGGAGGCGGACCCGGAGGTGACCCGCAAGAAGAAGCGGGTGCGGTTGCGCAGCCTGGATATCCCCAGCCTGTTGGATCTGCCTCCGGGATGCACGTTTCACCCACGTTGTCCGCTGTTCCGGGAGGGCGTGTGTGATGCGGAACGGCCTCCTCTGGAGACTGTCGCCGGGAGCCATCAGGCGGCCTGTTACTACGCGGGACAGCAGGCCATCGCATAGGGGGGTATGGGGTGGACCCTCAGATCGGTCGAGCGGGCTTTCGCATCGCCTTCTACGTGATCCTGGTATCCGGCGCGCTGTTGTTCGTGGTGCCTCGAGGTACCGCGGAGTTCTTCGTGAGCGTCCTGTCGTTGCTGGTGGGCATCTTCTTCGCGATCATCATCGGCGTGTTAGCGTTGATTGCCGGGCGCTTGAGCGGGCCGCGGGTGGCCCCGCCGCCCCTTCGTGGCGACCCGGATGAGGATACCTGGGTATGACATAGAGCGTGTCTGAAAATTTACCGGCAAGATGTCTGAGGGGTTTCCCTCAACGACCAGCTCCACAGGGGGAGGCGTGGAGGGGAGGACCCCTCCACGAAAACCCCACCTTTCCGGCCTGCACCTGCCTTTCTCGGCCCTTCCCGAAGGACCCAGGCCGAGGCCAGGCAGGTCGAAGGCAGAAGAAGGGCTTTTTCCGGAGGGGCGGAGCCCCTCCGGGCCTCCCCACAGCAGAAGCAACGGCATTTCTCAGACACACTCATAGAGCGCGGAAAGGGGGTGATCGCCGGGGGTACCCTTCTGAGGTTGGATCATCGTGGAATATCGGAGTCCGTGGCGCGTTGCGCCTAGCTAGCATACCCCAAATCTTTGGGAAAGGGAGGTTCCTATGAGCAAGCTAAGTCGACGTGAGTTCCTCCGTCTGTCCGGTATCGCTGCGGCGGGTACGGTGTTGGCGGCCTGTGCTCCCAGCACGCCGGCTCCCCCGGCAGAGAAGCCGGCTGAGGAAGCGGCCCCCGCGGAGAAGCCCGCCGAGGAAGCCAAGCCCACCGTGAGCGAGTTCCACGGCGCATGGCCGTATCAGGTGCCGCCGGTGGGTCACTTCAACCGCTGGGTGACCAACAACCTGACCCTGGGCATCTATGACGAGCTGATGGAGCAGCCGTTGGCCATGTACCTGTGGGCCACGGGAGACTGGATGCCCCTGCTGGGTGTCGAGTGGGAGATCGTCCCGCCGGACACGATGATCGTCAAGCTGCGCCAGGGCGTGAAGTGGAGCGACGGCACGGACTTCAACGCGGATGATGTGCTGGTCACCCACAGCATCGCCCGGCTGATGAACAACGTCGTCTGGCGCTACCTGGACCGCGTGGAGAAGGTGGACGACTACACCGTCAAGTTCATCATGGCCAAGCCGTCCAGCGTCGTCCCGCGCTACGTCCTGCGGGAGATCAACATCGTCGCCCGCTCCGTCTACGGCGAGTGGGCCAAGAAGGTCGATGAGCTGGTCGCCGCGGGCAAGACGCGCGAGGATGAGGAGTGGCAGAACCTGCTTCAGGAGTTCAACAACTTCCGCCCCGAGGAGCAGGTCGTCAGCGGGCCGTACAAGATCGATGTCGACAGCATCACCGAGGCCCAGTTGACGCTGGTGAAGGTGCCCACCGCCTGGGACGCCGATCAGGTCAAGTTCGACAAGATCGTCCTCTACAACGGCGAGACGCCGGACGTGACCCCGGTGGTCATGGCCAAGGAGGTGGACTACGCGACCCACGGCTTCCCGCCGGCCACCGAGAAGGCGTTCATCGAGCAGGGCATCCGCATCATCCGCGCGCCCATCTACTCCGGCCCGGCCATCTACTTCAACCACGACATCTACCCGCTGAACCGGGTGGAGGTGCGCAAGGCCTTCGCCTACGCGGTGAACAAGGACGACAACGCCGTGGTCTCGCTGGGTCAGTCGGCCAAGCGCCCCATCTACATGACCGGCTTCAGCGACAACCTGGTGCCGCTCTGGATCCCCGAGGACAAGCTGGGCGAGTTCGAGGAGTACAAGTACGATCCGGACAAGGCCGAGGAGATCCTGACCAGCATCGGCTTCAAGCGGGACAGCGATGGCGTCTGGGTAGACGACCAGGGCAACCGCATGGAGTACGAGCTGACGGCGCCGTCCGAGTACGCCGACTGGTCGGCGGCGGCGGAGAACCTGGCCGAGCAGCTCACGGCCTTCGGGATCAAGACCACCTTCCGTGGCGTGACCTTCACCCAGCATCCCATCGAGGTCAACCAGGGCAAGTTCCAGATCGCCATCCGGGCCTGGGGCGCCGGCAATCCGCATCCGCACTTCGCCTTCGTCCAGGACTTCTTCACCCACAACTATGTCCAGGCGGCTGAGGGGAAGGGCATGAACTTCCCGCTCCAGCAGACCGTGGAGGGGCTGGGCGAGGTGGACCTGGAGGAGATGGTGGTCGCCTCCGCCGAGGGGCTGGACGAGGAAGCCCAGAAGGAGATGATCACCAAGCTGGCGCTGGCCTTCAACAAGCTGCTGCCTATCGTCCCGCTGTGGGAGCGCTACGGCAACAACCCGGCGCTGGACGGTGTGCGGGTGACCGGCTGGCCGCCCGACGACGATCCCATCTACAAGAACAGCCCGTACAGCGACTCCTTCGTCACCATCATGATCCTGGACGGCCGGCTGCATCCCGTAGGCTAAGCTGTCCAGCGGGCGCAACCGAGCTCCCCGGGGCTTCCAGCTCCGGGGAGCTTTGTATCAGGGGGATGGGGAGGGGCCGTCCCCCTCGATGTGTGGAGATGCGTGCCCATGCGGCTTCGCTTGATGTCAATGGGGCGCGTCTTCTCGGAGCTCTCCCCGTCACGAGGATATGAGGAGGCCCCGACCGCCTCGTGAGCCGGGGCTTCATCGGCATCGATCTGACCAACGGGATTTTCAACACGGAGACTCTATGGGGAAAGGGCCTTCGGACAGAGGAAGGGAAGGAAGCATTTGGTCGCTTGTAGTTAGCCGGCGTGAGCTGTTGCGCGCCGCTCTGGGAGTGCTCGCGAGCCCCGCCGCGGCGAAGGCGAGCGAGCTGGCTCCCGGCCATGGGGATGCGGAGGGTCCTATCATGGAGGTGGGGCGCTTTTTCCTCCCGGCGGTGGATCGGGACATCCCCCCGGCCGTGGAGCCTCCGTTCACATCCTGGCCCGTCGTCAGCCTGGCCTCCGTTCCCCCGGCGGAGGTCCGTCTGGGGCGCGCGCTCATCCATCCGGATCGCTCGGTAAGGGTCTCCAGCTGGGAGACCTTCACCCTGACCTACCAGGTGGGAGAGGCGGGGCTTCCCGTCGGCGCCCGGCTGGAGGTGCGCCTGCCGGTGGTCTCGACCGGGGTCGTCTTCTGGTCCGATGTGCAGACCACGGACCCTTTGGGGGCAGGCTATCTGACGATGACCTGCTCCCGGCCGGGGGCGAAGCTGGCGGTGTTGTTCACGGAGCGCCAGCGAGAGCTGCACCGGGTCGTCGTGGAGCTGCGCGAGGCCGCGCTCAAGAAGGGGGATACCATCACCCTGGTCTATGGGGATACCCGCTACGGGGGACAGGGGACGCACGTGCCCGAATGGGGCGCCCCGCGCCCGCAGCGCTTTTACTTCCTGGTGGATGCCCAGGGCTCCGGCGACTACGCGCTGTTGCGCGACCCTCCCACGGTGCAGCTCGTCGCTGAGGAGGCGGTACGGCTGGAGGTGAACGCTTCGGCGACGGCTCGACCGGGAGAGCCGTTCCGGATCACCGTGCGCGCCGTGGATCGGTTGGGGAACCTGGTCACCGGCTATCGCGGCGAGGTGCGCTTTTCCTGCAACGCGCCTCACGTGGAGCTGCCGGACTCCTACCGCTTCACAGAGGCCGATCAAGGCGCTCACACCTTTACCGGGGTGGCGACCCAACCAGGGGTGATCACCATCGCCGTCCGGGATGACCGACGCAGGCGGGGGCATAGCAACCCGATCGGCGTCGGGTGGCTGTCGGACATGCACATCTACTTCGGGGATCTCCATGTGCACACTCAGCTGCACCGTCACGATGATCTCTCTGACGGCTCCGACCTGGATTACGTCTATTGGTATGCCCGGGATGTCGTCGGGCTTGATTTCGCCGCCCCCACCAACCATGACATCTACCTGACCGATGAAGAGTGGCGCATCACCCAGCGCAAGGCGGCGGAGCATAACGATCCGGGGAGATTCGTCAGCTTTCTGGCCTATGAGTGGACCTCATCGGCCGCGTCCACGCAGGGATTCTCCGCGTGGGGACACCGGAATGTCCTCTATCTGGGCGACGAGGAGCCCCTCTTCCGTTGCGTGGATCCCCGCACGAAGACGCTCGATGGGTTGTACGCCGCGCTGGCGGATCGCGAGGCGATCGTGATCCCGCACCATCCCATGGACCAGGTCCATCCGATGCGCTGGGATCGGCACGACCCCCATCTGGAGCGGCTGGCCGAGATCTATCAGGTGCGGGGGCCCCAGGAGAGATGGCCGCCCAGGCGGGTGGACACGCGGACCGATCCCCCCCATCCATTGTCCGTGCAGGCCGCGCTGGCGCGCGGGTATCGGATGGGGCTTGTAGCCTCGACGGACAACCATCTGGGACAGCCTGCCACGCCTTATCGACGGGATCGACGGCAGCAATATTGGGATCGCCCGGGGATCACCGCCGTGCTGGCTCCCGAGCTGACCCGCGAGGCGCTGTTCCAGGCGCTTCGGGCGCGGCGGGTGTACGGCACAACCCTGGCCCGTCTGCTGGTCGATTTCCGCATGGATGGCCATTTCATGGGCGAGGAGTACGAGACCTCAATCCCGCCTGTGGCTTACATTCGCGTGGTGGGCACCGCGCCCATCGCCCGGGTGACGATCGTGCGAGATAATCAGGACATCGTGGTGTTCCCGGGCGGTGGCGGGCGGCCGTCCAGCCGAGGGCGTGGGACGGAGGGGCAAAGCCGCCCTCTTCGCGAGCGGGCGGCTCATCGGCTGCACTTCCCCGCGGTCTCACAATCCCGGCGGGACTCCAAGGTGGAGCTCACCTGGGTGGACCCCCATTATCTGGGGGAGCATTTCTATTATGTGCGCGTGGAGCAGGGGGATGGCGAGATGGCCTGGACCAGCCCCATCTGGGTGACGGGGCGTCCGCGTAAGCGGACGTGATGCCGGGGGCGTGTTTGAGAAATCCCGTTGCTCCTGCCGTGGGGTGGCCCGGAGGGGTGGAGTCCTTCCGGGGAAAGCCTTTCTCCTGCCGGGAAAGGGCGGTTTCTGTGGAGGGGGCTTCCCTCCACGCCTCCCCCTGTGGAGCATGCGGCTGTGGGATGCCCCGGGCACCTCGCTGGTGAGCTTTCGGACACGCTCTGAGCGGAGATGGACGTGTGGGGGATGGCCCGTGTGCACGGGCCATTCGTTTTTCGGGCGGGGGATCATCAGACTTCGTGCGTGGAGGAAAGATGGCAGGGATGACGCAATTGCGCATTGGCATGATCGGGGTTGCCGGCCGGGGCGGCCTGTGGCGTTACTGGCACGATCCTCGTGGTCGCTCGGTGGTGGTGGCTGGCGCCGATATCAACCCGAATCACCTGGAGGCGTTTCGGGTCGAGCACGGCGGCGATCCGTTCGTCACGACAGACTATCGTGAGCTGCTGGCGCGACCGGATGTGGACGCGGTCGCGGTCACGTCGCCCGACTACTGCCACGAGGAGCATGCCGTGGCCGCGCTGGAGGCCGGGAAGCATGTCTTCTGCGAGAAGCCGCTGGCCATCACCGTGGAGGGGTGCGATCGCATCCTGGAGGCATGGCGTCGCTCGGGCAAGCGACTCATGGTGGGGTTCAACATGCGTTACATGAACATGTTCCGCACCATGAAGGAGATCGTGGACTCGGGCGTCATCGGCGAGATCAAGGCGGTGTGGGTGCGTCATTTCGTGGGCTTCGGCAGCGATTTCTACTTCCATGACTGGCACGCGCTGCGGCGCAATACCACGTCGCTGTTGCTTCAGAAGGGCTCCCACGATATCGACATCATCCATTGGATCACCGGGCGGTATGCCGTGCGCACGGCCGCTTTCGGCGGCCTCGACTTCTTCGGCGGCGACAAACCCAATGACCTGACCTGTCCCACCTGCCCGGAGCGGGAGACGTGTACGGAGGTCATGTTCGGCCGCCGGATTCAGTGCGCCTTCCGCCAGGAGGTGGACGTGGAGGATAATCAGGTGGTGATCATGGAGCTGGAGGGAGGGATCAAGGCGGCATATCTGCAATGTCATTTCACACCGGATTATCATCGCAATTACACGTTCATCGGCACGGAGGGACGGCTGGAGAACTCGGAGCCGGACATGAGGGTGTGGGTGAAGACGCGCCGCTCCAACACGTGGCGGGAGCTGTCGGATCGCACCTATGAGGTGAAGCCCGCGGCCGGGGGGCACGGCGGCGCGGACCCGGTGATCTGCAAGGACTTCGTGGACATGGTGCTGGATGGGAAGGAGCCGGTGGCGACGCCGCTGGCGGGACGGATGAGCGTCGCGGTGGGCGTGTCGGCCACCTACTCGCTGCGTCACGGCGGCGTGCCGGTGGACGTTCCCCCTCCGCCAGAGGGATTCCGCTGATCGGTCGCGCCGGTCATGGTGTGGGATCGAGGGCGTGCAACGCGATCGCTCGTGTTGCACGCCCTTGGCGTTCTCCCGCCCATCAGTCCAGTCGATGGTGGATGGTCAGTAGGGAGATGGTGCCCGCGAGGATGGCCAGCCCCGTCATGGCCAGCACCTCCGGCCAGATCACGTCGAGGCCGGCCCCCTTGAGCATGATCGACCGCAGCGCGGTGAGATAGTGGCGGATGGCGGAGGCGGTCGAGATCGTGCGCAGGAAGGTGGGCATGTTCTTCACCGGCACCAGGTATCCGGAGAGGCTGACGTCGGTCATGGCGACGATGAAGACCATCAGGATGGCCTGTTGCTGTGTGCGGGATACGGAGGAGATCAGCATGCCCCATCCGATCTCCACCGCGATGAAGAGCAGGGTGACCAGGAACAGGAGAGGGATGGAGCCGCGCATGGGCACGTGGAACCCGTAGCGCATGACGCCGAACATGAAGACGAAGTCGATCAGGCCCAGGAGGGCGGCGGGGATCGCCTTGCCCGTGATCAGCTCGAAGCGGCTGAGGGGGGCGATGATCAGCTGCTCCAGGGTGCCCAATTCCCGCTCCCGGGCCAGCGCCATCGCGGCCACGGCCAGCGTCACCTGATAGATGATGAACCCCACCTGGGCGGGGATCGTCTGGTACTGGAAGTTCAGTGCGGGGTTGAAGCGCACGGCCGGGCGCAGCTCCAGGGGCACGGTGGCGACGCGAATCCTTGCCCCGGAAAGCTTGTTGGCGAATTGGGCGATGACGCCCTCGGCTGTGGCCAGGCCGACGGAGGCCATCACGTTGTTGGAGCCATCGACCAGGATCTGGACCTGCGGCGGCCTTTCCGGGCGCATCACGTCTCGTGCGAACCCGGCCGGGATCACCACGACCACGGTCGCCTTCCCCTCCGCCAACAGCGCCTCAGCATCCTGCAGGCGCTGCGGATAAAAGCGCACGTCCAGCTCCTCTGTGATGTCCAGCGACGTGATCAGTTGGCGGCTCAGCGCTGAGCGGTCCTGATCCCAGACGGCTGTGGCCAGATGGGTGATCCCCTGGCTCGTGGCCTGGGCCAGCATGATGAGCTGGATGATGGGGAAGAGCAGGATGAAGCTCGCGAAGAGTCGATCCCGTTCGAACTGGATCAACTCCTTGGTCACCAGGTTCCAGATTCGGAGGAGCATGCGGTCAGCCTCCACGTCCTATCCGATCCGCTTCTTGAACAGGAGGATGCTCAGGAGCAGGGCGGTCAGACCCATGCCCATCAGCACGGCCGTGGGCTGCCAAAGCTGCGGCAGGCTCAGCCCTTTGAGGAAGAGCCCTCGCGCGATGACGATGAAGTGGGTGGTGGGCAGGCTGTAGGACATGGCCATGGAGACGAGCGACGTCTTGTTGATCGGGGTGATCAGGCCGGCGATGAAGAAGCTGGGCACGAAAGAGACGAGCAGCGTGGCGAACATCGCCGTCTGCTGATTCTTGATGAAGGTCGCCAGGACCAGGCTCAACCCCATGCTGGCGCCATAGTACACGATGGTGAGCAGGAACAGGGTGGACAGTTGTCCGCGAAAGGGCACCCGGAACCACAGGGTCGCCACCATGAGCGCGAGGAGGGCGCTGCCGAGGCCGGCCGTGATGTAGGCGGTGAGCTTGCCGATCAGATATTCCGGGCCCCGCACCGGCGTGGTGATCAGCACTTCGAAGGTGCCCACCTCCTTCTCTCGGGTGAGCGCCAGTGTGAGCGCCAGTGCGGGCATGATGAGCACGACCGCGATCAGGCCGGGCACCATGCTCACCAGCGACTTCAGCCCGGGGTTGTAGAGCACACGGCTGCGCGATTCCACAAAGGCGCGCAGCGTGAGCCCGGGGCCGGGCAGCTTCATCGCGAAGGCGTTCGTGCGCGCGGTGAAGTCGCCGACGACCTGGCGGGCCATGTTGGCGTCTGTGCCGTCCACCAAAAGTTGCACCTGCGCGCCGCGCCCGCTGAGGGCGTCCGCCTCGAGGCCGGGTGGGAAGACCAGGACGGCGTCCGCTTTCCCGGCGATCAGGATCCGGTCGGCTTCCTCGTAGCTCGCCACCTCCCCCACCAGGCGCACATCGCCATCGGCGGTCAGATGGGCCAGATAGTCGCGTGCGAGCCGGCTGCGATCCTGATCGAAGACCGCCACGGTCGTTTGCCCCAGGTCCATGGCGAACACGTAGGAGAACGTGAGCAGCAGGAAAGCAGGCGAGAAAGTCACCAGGAAGAGCAGGCGCGCGTCCCGGGCGATGTGATGGAATTCCTTGCGTAAGATGGCGAGAGTTCGGTGCAGTGACATCGGTCCTGATGAGGCTCCTTTTTATTCCACGATCACCCGATCGGTGGCGCTGCGGCCGAAGGTCTCCGGGGCGTACATCTCCTCGGCCTTCGCCGGCGGCACGATGAACTCCCCGGGTGTGGTCGCCCGCGCGATGTAGGAGTAGGTGTATACCCCCTCCCACAGCAGCGAGGTGAAGGCCTCCGCCCGCTCGTCCCGCAGGTTTTGGTGCTCATACCACGTCCACCACCACCACCAGCGCGAGCGCGAGGTGATCTCGGCCGTATCCGGCGGCAGGCTGCCCGTCACCGCCAGCGCCGGGTTGAGCGCCTCGAGCCCGGCCGGCAGCGGATCCACCAGCGCCACATGGTATCGGCGTGAGGTCGCCACCATGGTCAGACGCACGCGCACCCGCGCGCCCGCCTTGACGTGCCAGACGCCATCCTCGTCCCGCCGCACGTCGTCCGGATCGTCCACCGCCTCATAGCTGCGTTCGACGGTGAACCCATGATCGACCGGCTCCAGCCGCAGGTTCGTCGGCGCATAGCGCATCCCCAGGCGGTAGTACAGGCGTCCCTTCCCGTCCTTGCTCAGGATGAGGTCCTGCCGTTCGGGGGCGGCCGCCAGGAGCGACATCGGGATGTCGATCCGGTGATACTCCGTCGTCCGGCCCCGGAACGCCGTCTCGCCCGCGTACCGATCGCCCAGCCACACGCGGGCTACGAAATCGGGCGTCTCCGCCTCGTAGGTGTTGAAGTACCGGTTCAGCGCCAGCAGGATGAACACGTTCTCCTGCGTATTGGTCCAGCGGCCTCGCGTGCGATGTGCCAGCAGCCCGCGCACCAGCTTGGGGATCAGATCGCTCTGCGGCTGATCCGCGATGAGCGCCTCCAGGATGATCCCGTCGGCTCGACGGTTGGAGCGCAGCAGCACGTAGGCATCCTCGTCGCTGTATTCCGTGACGAAGTGCGCCGTGCTGGCCGTCTCCACCACCCGGTTGTTGAGATGACGGCGGATGGCGGTCAACTCGGCGTCGGAGTCGGGGGCGCCGCTCAGCACATAATACAGCCAGCCGATGGCCTCC
>JAJRVX010000500.1:0-10767 GCA_024277095.1 Chloroflexota bacterium | reverse complement strand
CCGCCCTGAGGTGATGTTGATGGATCTGCCCGCATTGGGGCTGGAACCCATGATGTCCGAGCTGCCGCGGGATGTGGATGCCGTGCGGGAGCGGGTGTCCGCCCGGCTGCTGGAGCGGGCAAGGGCCCTGGCCGACCTCTTCCGTGATGTTTCCATATCGGAGGCGGGGTGGCCCGAGATCTCCGAGATCTCGGTGCACGATATCTACCTCCCATGGAAGCGCCTATTCGAGATCGGATGTCAGGTCGATGTGCGCTTTGTGGACGATTGAACGACGAGCCATCGTGATGCCCCCGAGAGGCGGTCACAGCCGCCTCTTTTGCTTTATAGGCGTGCTTCGGCCTCCGAGGGGAATGGCGTCTGATAAAGACTGCCTTTGTCAATCGTCTGGAAAGTTGGTATAATGCCATCAACCCGGTCCCGGATCGGCCTTCGTTCGCCGGAGCAACCACGTGATCGAAAGCGTTGATGGCAGGCTGTATATCATCGGGAAGCCTCCCGAGCCTACGCGCTCCGTTTTGCGTGATCTTTTCGTACGCCTGGCTGAAGAGGCTGGCGGGACGCCCAATCCGGAGCCGCGCCTGACCATTCAGACCATCTATGGCCTCCACCTGGCCGAGGTCGTGCAGGAGCGGGTGGAGACGATCGTCCGTGATCTGCCCCCGATTCATGTGCGCGCGGGGGGGCTGATCGCCTTCGCGCTGCGCACACCGCATCAGCGCCTGGTGATCCCGGTAGAGAAGACGCCCACGCTGCGGTATATCTACCAGGCCATCGCCGAGGAGGTTACGGGGCTGGGTGTGTCCACCCAGCCCTTTAACCTGGAGACGTGGCAGCCTCACATGACGGCCGTGGAGGGGGATTGGGAGGATGCGGAGGCCGTGGCCCGCCAGCTGGCCCCTCAGGTCCCGGATGTCCAGTTCATCATCGATCGCCTGTGGATGAGCGTGCAACGGGCGCCCGGCGTCTGGATGGAGCTGGGCATCTGGCCGTTGCGGGGCAGGCTGCCCGAGGAGCCGACCGATCGCGGGGCATAGCAGCGGAGCGATAGATGGACCAGGCGCCCAGTAACAAACAGATCGCCGCGCTGTTACGGCGTATCGGTGGCATCCTGGATATCCTGGGTGAGAACCGGTACAAGATCATGGCCTATCGGCGCGCGGCCGACAGCATCGAGTCGTTGCCGCGGGACCTGGCCGACTACTGGCGAGAGGGCCGTCTACGTGAGATCCCGGGCATCGGCGAGGCTCTGTCCGAGAAGCTGGACGAGCTGTTGCGCACCGGGCATATGAGCTATCTAGAGAAGCTGGAGCAGCAGGTGCCGCCCGGTGTCGTGGATATGTTGGAGATCCCGGAGGTCGGCCCCAAGACGGCTCGCCTGGTATGGGAGAAGCTGGGCATCACATCCATTCAGCAGTTGAAGGCGGCCGCCGAGGCCGGTCAGTTGCGCCGGTTGCCCGGCATGGGGGCCAAGACGGAGCAGCGCATCCTGGCCGGCATCCAGGCGTTGGAGCGTCGCAGCCGACGCATCCCCATCGGCGAGGCGCGCCCCGTGGCGTTGGCCCTGCTCCGAGGGCTGATGGAGGGGATCCCCTCGTTGTCCCAGGCGACCGTGGCCGGATCCCTGCGGCGCTGGCGGGAGACCATCGGCGACTTGGACCTGCTGGCCGCGGCGGAGGATCCGGAGCCGGTGATGGAAGTCTTCGTGGGGCTCCCGGATGTGGCCGAGGTGATCCTGCGTGGGACGACGAAAACCTCCGTTCGCACCCGTGATGGCCTGCAGGTCGATCTGCGCGTCGTCCCGCCCGAGCGATGGGGCACCGCGCTGCAGTATTTCACCGGATCTCAGGCGCACAACATCGCCCTGCGGGAGCGGGCGTTGAAGTTGGGGTTCAGCCTGAGCGAGTACGCGTTGAAGCGGGATGATGGTAGTGAGCTGCTGTGTTCGGAGGAGGAGTCCGTTTACGAGGCGTTGGGGCTGCCATGGATCCCACCGGAGCTGCGCGAGAACCGGGGTGAGATCGAAGCAGCCGCCGAGGGCCGGTTGCCGAGGCTGATCGAGATGGGCCATCTCCAGGGGGAGCTGCACGCGCATTCCACCTGGAGCGATGGCACGGCGACCATCGAGGAGATGGCCGAGGAGGCCCGGGCGCGAGGGTACCGCTATCTGGTGATCACCGATCACAGCGAGAGCCTGGGCGTCACCGGTGGCCTGACCGTGGAGCGACTGCGCGAGCAGCGGGCGGAGATCGAGCGCCTGAACGAGCGCTGGCCCGATTTCCGCCTCCTGCAGGGCGCCGAGGTCGAGGTGCGGGCGGATGGTACCCTGGATTATCCAGACGAGGTCCTGGCGGAGCTGGATTGCGTGGTCGCCTCGCTGCACACCGGGCTGCGTCAGGATCGGGATCAGATCACCGCTCGTGCTCTGGCCGCGATCCGGAATCCGCACGTGGACGTCCTGGGGCATCCCTCGGGGCGTCTGTTGGGGCGTCGGGAGGAGAGCGCCGTCGATCTGGAGGCGGTATTGCAGGCGGCCGCCGAGACCGGCGTCGCCATGGAGGTCAACGCCCATCCGTCCCGGCTGGACCTGGACGACGTGCACGTGCGGCGGGCCATCGAGCTGGGCGTGCCGCTGGTCATCAATTGTGATGCACACAGCCCGGCCGACTTCGACTTCATCGAGTACGGTGTGGCAACCGCCCGTCGGGGGTGGGCAACGCCTGACTGTGTGTTGAACACCCTGTCGCTGGACCGCCTGGAGCAGTGGCTGCGGAGTCGCGGCGGCAGAGGCTGATCTCGGAGATCGTCACTCTCAGGTTGTCGTCAAGTTGAGGAGGATGGCATCATGACCGATGAACTCCGCACGCCCTCGTCCCCACCGGATGACGAGCCGCGAGGGGGGGCATGGGAGAGCCCCACCTTCGAGACGGACGCGGACCCGGATTGGGAGCCTGAGTCCCAGTCTATGTACGATCCTCCGGAGGAGCGCCACCTGGGACGGGAGATCCCCTTGTGGGCGATCGGCGCCATTGCCCTGGTGATCGTCGCCATCGTGGCCCTGGCGTTCTCGGTGATCGGTGGAGGAGGAAAGCCCGAGGGGACGCCTACCCCTGATCCCACCGCGTTGGCCCGGCTGGAGGCCCTGGCGGCCACGCCCACGCCGGTGCCGCCCACGCCCACTCCTACGCTGACCCCCACGCCCGAGCCGAAGCTGGCCGTCGGGCGGAAGGCGGTGGTCACCGGTAGCGAGCCGGAGGGCCTGTTGTTGCGAGGGGGGCCGGGGCTGGAGAGCGCCGCGAGGGTCATCCTGCGGGATGGAACCCTGTTGGAGCTGCTGCCTCAGCCCGGGGATGTGACCGGCGAATACCCGGTGGAGATGGATGGTTACACCTGGTGGCGGGTGCGGGTCCTCAGCGGCCCCGATGAGGGGCTGTCGGGCTGGGTGGCGGCCGACTGGCTGGAGCCCGTGATGGAGGATGCCACGCCGGCATCTTCGTCTCAATAGCCCATAATCTTGCACATGCAGGGCGCGCCCGTGGCGGCTGGGGCCGGCGGGCGCGCTTGCCCGTTGTGCGGGGGTGATCCATGAGCGAATCTGTAGCCGAGCGCATCGCCCGTCTGCGCGAGCTGATCAACTACCACAACTATCGATACTACGTGCTGGATGATCCGGAGATCAGCGACGCGGAGTACGACGCGCTGGTCCGGGAGTTGCGGCGCCTGGAGGAGGAGCATCCGGAGCTCATCACGCCCGATTCGCCCACGCAGCGGGTCGGCGGGGAGCCGCTGGATCGCTTTGAGAAGGTGGAGCATCCGGTGCCGATGCTCAGCCTCTCCAACGCGTTTGGCCCCGATGAGCTGAGGGCCTGGCGGGACCGGGCCTTGCGCCTGCTCCCGCCTGAGATGGCCGACCGGCTGGCGTACGTGGTCGAGCCGAAGATCGACGGGCTGACGGTGGTGCTTCACTACCAGGATGGCCTGTTCGTCCTGGGGGCGACGCGCGGGGATGGCTACGTGGGCGAGGATATCACCGCCAACCTGCGCACGGTGCCCGCCGTGCCGCTGCGCATCCCGGTGGTGAAGGATGGGCCGCCGCCGCGTCGGCTGGTGGTGCGGGGCGAGGCGTACATGCCCCGGGATGCCTTCGAGCGTATGAACGCCGAGCTGGCCGCTCGTGGCGAGCGAACCTTCGCCAACCCGCGCAACGCCGCCGCCGGATCCCTGCGTCAGCTCGATCCGCGCATCGCCGCCTCTCGCCCGCTGAGCCTGTGGGCCTATCAGGTGATCATCGTGGAGGGCGGGGAGACGCCGCGCTGTCAATGGGAGGCCCTGGGTTATCTGCGGCGGCTGGGGTTCCCGGTAGATCCGCATGCCAGGCGCTTCGATGATTTCGAGGCGGTGGTGCAGCATTGTGTGGAATGGGAGTCGCGTCGCCACGAGCTGAACTACGACATCGACGGCCTGGTGGTCAAGATCGACGATTTCGAGATCCAGGCGCGACTGGGGGCCGTGGGCAACGCGCCCAGGTGGGCCATCGCCTATAAGTTCCCCGCCGAGGAGGCGATCACGCGTTTGCTGGATATCCGGGTCAACGTCGGTCGCACGGGGACGCTGAACCCCTACGCCATCCTGGAGCCGGTGCGGGTGGGAGGTGTGACCGTACGCAACGCCACGTTGCATAATGAGGATTACATCCGGGAGAAGGACATCCGCATCGGCGATATGGTGGTGGTGAAGCGGGCGGGCGAGGTCATCCCCCAGGTGGTTCGACCCGTGGTGGAGCTGCGCACGGGCGAGGAGCGCGAGTGGCACATGCCCGATCGCTGTCCCGCGTGCGGGGAGCCGGTGGTGCGTCCGGAGGGGGAGGTGGCCTACTACTGCGTCAACGCCGCCTGCCCGGCTCAGCTCGTGCGCCTGGTAGAGCATTTCGTCTCCCGCGGTGCCATGGATATCGAGGGGATGGGCAGCAAGCAGGCCGAGCTGTTCGTGAAGAAGGGGTTGATCCGCGACGTGGCGGACATCTTCTACCTGAAGCCCGAGCAGCTGCTGGAGATGGAGGGGTACAAGGAGAAGCGGGTCCAGAACCTGATGCGGGCGATCGAGGCGGCCAAGAATCGCCCGTTGGCTCGTCTGATCACCGCGTTGGGGATCAAGTTCGTGGGCAGCACGGTGGCGGAGATCCTGGCCCAGCACTATCACTCCATCGATGCCCTCATGCGGGCCTCCGAGGAGGAGCTGACGCAGATCGAGGGGATCGGCCCCAAGATCGCCAAGAGCATCGTGGACTGGTTCTCTCGCGAGTCCAACCGACGGGTGATCGAGAAGTTGCGGGCGGCCGGGGTGCGGATGGCCGATGAGGTGCCGGAGGCGCCGGAGGAGGGGGCTCGCCCGTTAGAGGGCAAGACGTTCGTGATCACGGGGACGTTGCCCACCATGAGCCGGCAGGAGGCCACCGAGTTCATCGTGCGTCACGGCGGCCGGGTGACGAACTCCGTCAGCCGCCGGACCGATTATCTGGTGGTGGGAGCCTCGCCGGGCAGCAAGCTGCAACGGGCGCAGGAGTT
The DNA here is from genome assembly GCA_024277095.1 of Chloroflexota bacterium. Taxonomy (GTDB): domain Bacteria; phylum Chloroflexota; class Anaerolineae; order DUEN01; family DUEN01; genus DUEN01. The sequence goes on along the minus strand of JAJRVX010000500.1, from coordinate 5,203 downwards.
GGGGGTTCCTATCATCGACGAGGCCGGGCTGTTGAAGCTGGTGGAGCAGGGGCAGGTTGCTGAGGAGGGGGCGTAGGGCGCACTCGTTGGCTTCTCCCCCGTGTGCCGGATGCGCGGGCACATCCGATCGAGGGGTGCGCGATCCAACAGGAAGAGGTTGTCAAAACGCTTATGGTTGCGAACCGGCATGAGTTCTCTGAGACGATCGTATTGGAGGGGCATATCATCGACTCGTTGATCCTGACCCGGGTGATGGACTCCATTATGGACCTGGGTGGGGATTTCAACGTGGAGGAGATCCGGGTGGGGCGGCACAAGCAGGAGCCCAGCTACGCCCGGCTGAGGGTCTTCGCGGACAGCGAGCCGCAGATGCGCCAGATCCTGACGACGCTTCAGGAGTTCGGCGCGGAGATCGTGGATGGCGGCGATGTGCGTACTGAGCCCGCCCCAATCGACGGCGCGGCGCCGGATGACTTCTACTCGACCACCAACCTGCCGACGCAGGTGCGGTTGCATGGCCACTGGGTGGACGTCGAGGGGACGGAGATGGATCTGGTGATCGTCGTGGACCGCGAGCGGAGCCGGGCGTGGACGTGCCCCATCGCCGAGCTCAAGGCGGGCGATCAGGTCGTCGTCGGACACGAGGGGGTTCGCGTGTTCCCCATGGAGCGCGAGCGGGAGCAGGAGGTCTTCAGCTTCATGCGGTCCACCGTCTCGTCCGAGCGGCCCAACGCGCTGGCCATCGCTCAGGTCGCCCAGGTCATGCGTGATCTGCGGGAGCAGGGGGGACGGATCCTGTTCGTGGTGGGCCCGGCCATCATTCACAGCGGCGCGGGCGTGCATCTGGCCCGCCTGATCCGTGGCGGATATGTCCAGGTGCTGTTCGGTGGCAACGCCGTCGCCGTACACGACGTGGAGTCGCAGCTGTTCGGCACCTCGTTGGGGGTGGATCTGCGCACGGGACTGCCGGTCCCGGGGGGGCACCGCAATCACATGCGGGCCATCAACGCGATCCGCCGGGTGGGGTCGCTGGAGAAAGCGGTGGAGACCGGGTTGCTGCGCTCGGGGGTGATGTACGAGGCGATCCGCCACGGCGTGCAGATGGTGCTGGCGGGCTCCATACGGGACGATGGTCCCATGCCCGGCGTCGTCACGGACGTGATCGAGGCGCAGCGGCAGATGCGGGAGGCGCTGCAAGACGTGGAGATGGCGATCATGGTGGCCACTATGCTACACTCCATCGCGACCGGGAACCTGTTGCCGGCCCACGTGAAGGTGGTGGTCGTCGATATCAATCCGGCGACGGTGACCAAGCTGGCCGATCGGGGGAGCTTTCAGGCTGTGGGGATGGTCACCGATGCGGAGCTATTCCTTCGGGAACTGGTGGAGGAGCTGGCTCTGCCGGAATAGCGGCGGCGCCTTTCATCGGCGAGAGCCTGAGAGAAGGTAAGGAAGGAACATGTTCGACAAGCAAAGGATACCCGTACAGTGTCCGAACTGCCGCACTTCGTTCACGGCCGAGGTGCATCGCATCATCGATGTGAGCAAGGATCCGAGCCTGAAGCAGCAACTCCTGGCCGGGCAACTGAACATGGCGACCTGTCCCTCGTGTGGCATGCCCATCGCGTTGGCGGCTCCCATCCTGTATCACGACCCCTCCAAGGAGTTTCTGGGCGTGTTCGTGCCCGCTCAGGCGAACCTGACGAACCTGGAGCAACAGCAGCGCATCGGCGAGTTGACTAACGCGCTGATGAACTCGCTGCCGCCCGAGCAGCGCAAGGCCTACCTGTTGCAGCCCAAGCAGTTCCTCACATTGGAGAGCCTGGTCGACGCGATCCTGGAGGCGGATGGGATCACCCGTGAGATGCGGGAGGCCCAGCGCGAGCGGTTGCACCTGCTCCAGCGGTTGGTCCAGGCCGTCGGCGATGAGGAGCGATTACGGACGATCGTCGCCGAGAACGATGAGAAGCTGGACGAGGACTTCTTCGCCCTGGCCAGCGTGCTGGCCGAGAGCGCTGCTGCCCAGGGCGATATGCGCTCGGCGCAGCAGATCTCCGCGTTGCTGGATAAGTTGATGGATGTGACCACGTTGGGACGTCGCATTCGGGCCCAGCAGGAGATCCTGTCCGGGCTTGATGAGAACACCACCCGTGAGGATATCCTGGAGCGGCTGCTCAACGCGGAGGAGGAGTCGGCTATCGAGGCGTTGGTGGCCGTGGCCCGCCCGCTCATGGACTATTTCTTCTTCCAGGCGCTCGCGGAGCGAATCGAGCGGGCGGAGAAGCGGAAGGATCGGGAGGAGAGCCAGCGGCTGCGCGCCCTGCGCGATCGTATCCTGGAGATCCAGCGCCGGCAGGACGAGGCCATCCAGGCGATCATCGATCAGGCCTCGCAGTTGTTGCAGGCGGTGCTGGAGAGCGACGACCCGGTGACCCTGTTGCGCTCCCGCAAGGACGAGATCAACGAGACGTTCATGAACATTTTGCGGGCCAACATCGACGCGGCCGAGCGGCAGGGCGCGGCCGCGGCCGCTCGGCGCCTGCGGGAGATCTGGGAGATGGCGGTGGGGCTTCTAGAGGAGGACCTGCCGCCCGATCTACGTCTCATCAACCGGCTGTTGCGGGCGGAGTACCCGGATGGCACGCGGCAGCTCCTCATGGAGAATCGCGAGGATCTGGACGCGGAACTGGTGGAGTCCATGCGGGTGATGGCCGAGTCCATGCGGGCGCAGGGGCAGGAGGCGCTGGCCAAGCGGCTGGACGACATCCGGGCGCAGGCCACGCTCATGCTGTAGCCTTCTTCCGTGATGACGTCTCCTTCGTCTGCGATCTGTGGAGAGGCCCCGGTCGGGAGATCGGGGCCTCTTGACTCATCCCCCGTCCCTCAGGTAGCCAAGAGGGGACAGATTCTGTCCTCCTTCCGTTGGGCGGCTAAAGAAAGCCGCCCTAAGAGCGTGTCTGAGAGATGCCATTGCTTCTGCTATGGGGAGCCCCTCCGGAAGAAGTCCTTCTTCTGCCTTCGACCTGCCCGGCCTCGGCCTGGGTCCTTCGAGAAGGGCCGGGAAAGGCAGGTGCAGGCCGGAAAAGTGGGATTCCCGTGGAGGGGATCTCCTCTCTACACCTCCCCCTGTGGAGCTAGTAGCTGAGGGGGCCCCCCAGACACCTTGCTGATAAATTTTCAGACGCGCTTTAAGCCGGTGAATTTTCAGGTACTCTTTCAGGAGGGATGCGATGGGCTCGGCGCGGGGAGCATCGATCGGGACCGTTTCGCCTCGATCAGCTCCTGATACAGTTGGAGGATGCGCTCCGTGGTGCGCGTGATGGAGTATCGCTGGCTGCTTTCCCGGGCCCCCTGTGCCAGGCGCTCGCGCAGATCGTCATCCTGGAACAGGCGCGCCATCTTCAGGGCGAAGGCGGCCGGGTCCTCCGACGCGAGCAGTCCGTTGTACTCATGCTCGATGGTGTCTGCGATCCCGGGGGAGCGGATGCCCAACACCGGCAGTCCGGCGGCGAGCGCCTCCAGCACGGTGAGGGGATGGACCTCGCTGGTGGAGGCGGTGGCGAAGAAGTCGCCCAGGATCAGGTAGCCCGGCATCTCCTCGTAGGGCACCTGCCCGGTGAAGTGCACGCGTGCCTGGATCCCCAGCTCATTTGCCAGCGCCCGATACTCCTCCAGCTGCGGCCCGCTGCCGATCAGCAGCAGGTGCGCGTCGTCCACCTCCTCCACTACGGGCGCGAAGGCGTGTAGAAGGAAGGCGACGTTCTTCTCCCCGGCCATGCGGCCGACGAATACCGCCACCCGGGCGTGCTCCGGGATGCCCACGTCCGCTCGCGTGTGGCGGATCTTGGGGTGCAGGAACGCCTCCACGTCGATGCCGTTGGGCACGATCTCGATGCGGCATCGCGTGCCCCAGGATCGTAGAAGGTCGTAGATGCCGCGGGAGGGCGCGATGACCAGGTCACACCATTGCGTGAAGGTGGGGAAGAACGTCTCCAGGAACGTCTCCGAGAGGGAGGGCGGGAGCAGGGGCAGATACTGTTGGGCGTACAGGTCGTAGCGCGTGTGGTTGGTGAACACGACCGGGATGCCGTTGCGCTGGCCGATGGCCGCGGCGATGATGCCGCTCAGGAACGGGTGCTGCGCGTGCAGGATGTCCATGCTCTGCAGGAGGCGCCGGGTGCGTCGATCGTAGCCGAAGCTCAGATGATAGCCCGTGTCGGAGATGGGGATCGCCTTGGACCGCACAACCCGGGGCTCGTCGTCCTGGTAGTCGGTGTGCCCGGGGGTGAAGACCCATGCCTCGTGGCCGCGGCGCTCCAGCTCTCGCTTGTGCAGGCTGATGAAGTTGGTCACGCCGTTCAGCACGGGTTTGTAGACGTCCGTGAGTAGAGCGATGCGCATGATCTCCTCCCCCGATGGATGTGGCGTGGCGATGAGCGCTCCTGTGCGCATGAAGGATGGCCTTGCACTGCGGTGAATGGGCCCCTGCGATGGGGCAGCGGCCGCGTGGCCTTTTCCGCGATGCCATCGGGAGGAGTATAACATGGGCGGCGGGGAGGCAACAAGGCGGGCGACCTACGCCCCGCCCCGGTTTTTCCGATGTTCCGCTGCTGCTGTGTCGGGGGCTTGGGATAAGAGTCGCGCCGGTCGCGGTGGATCGTTGCCTGGCCTACGTGGCTGTGCTAGAATGCCGTGCGGTATCTGTGATGTCGTGTGATGAGGGGAGAGAGGATGCAAGCGGAGATCGTTTCCATTGGAACGGAATTGTTGTTGGGCGAGATCGTGGATACCAACGCGACCTTCATCGCCCGCCAGCTGGCCTCCATCGGGCTGAATCTCTTCTTCAAGACCACGGTGGGGGATAACGCCGAGCGCATCGCGTACGTGCTGCGACAGGCCATGGATCGGTCGGATATCATCATCACCACGGGAGGGCTGGGCCCCACCGTGGACGATGTGACCCGGGAGGGCGTGGCGCTGGCGGTGGGTCGGCCGCTGCGGGAGAACGAGGAGGCGCTGCGGCAGATCGAGGCGTTCTTCACCCGGCGAGGCCGCTCGCTGAGCGAGAACAACCGTCGCCAGGCGCGCATCCCGGAGGGGGCGACGGTGATCCCCAACCCGGTGGGCACCGCCCCCGGCTTCATCGTGGAGCACCAGGGGCGGATCATCATCAGCCTGCCCGGGGTGCCGCGAGAGATGGAAT
>JAJRVX010000499.1:0-4394 GCA_024277095.1 Chloroflexota bacterium | reverse complement strand
CGTGTACGCCGTGATCCCCCAGGTGATCCCGCCGTTTATCGCCTTCACCATCTACCGGTGGGACATCAACGTGCGCATGTCCACGGTCATCGGCTTCGTGGGCGGCGGCGGCATCGGCTTCCTGTTGATCCAGTGGATCAATCTGCTGCAGTATCGGCAGGCAGCCACCGCCGTGTGGGCCATCGCCATCGTCGTCTCCATCATGGACTACCTGAGCGCCATCATCCGCGAGCGCGTCGTGTAGCGCAGCAGGGCGATCTCCCATGCTCGCCCACCACACAACGGCCCGGCATGGGAGCCGGGCCTGTTGATAACCAACCACCGCCACCAGCAGGGCGAGCTCCCACGCTCGCCCACCACACAACGGCCCGGCGTGGAAGCCGGGCCTGCTGATAACATAGCCATATCCGGTCACGGTGCGTCGTATGCGCCCCGCAGGTCGTTCCAACGCACCAGGAGCGTATCCCGCAGGTTCCGCAGCGAATCCCGCAAAGGATGCACCTTGGTCTCGGTGCCGTAGTGCCACTCCACCGGCACCTCCTTCACCCGGTATCCCCGCTTGAGCGCGATGAACAACAGCTCCACATCGAAGCCGGTGACGGCCGCACCTTTCACCGGCGGCGCATCCTCCCCATACAACCGCACCCGTCGGAAGATATCCTGGGCCACATCGTGCCGAAACGCCTTGAAGCCACACTGGGTGTCCTGAAAGCCGCCCACGGCCACCAACCGCACGATCAGATTGAACACGCGCCCCATCACATGACGATACCAGGGCTCATCATGCCGAATGGCCCCTGCCCCCTCCCGAGATCCGATGGCGATATCGTATCCCGCGTCCAGATACCCCGCCAGCTTGTCCCACTCCTCGATGGGGGTGGCCAGATCCGCGTCGCAGAAGAGCACGTAACGCCCTTGCGCCGCCAGGACGCCCGTACGCACCGTGTACGCCTTGCCGCGATGATCGTTGCGGATCAGCCGCAGATTCGGGTGAGCGGGCAGTAGCTCCTCCACCACCCCTACCGTGTTATCCGCACTGCCATCGTCCACCACGATCACCTCAGCCGGGTAAGGCTGCGTCTCCAGATACTCCATCACCCGCGCCAGCGTACGCGGCAGCCGTCGCTCCTCGTTGTATGCGGGGATCACGATCGACAGATGCGGCCGATCCGTCCGCTCACCAGAGGCGACCTGCACATCGCCCTCTCCAGGTTGCTCTTGCTCTAGCGCCACCAAATCGCCAGCTCCATCACCACCAACCCGCCTACCAGCGAGCTGAGGAAGTTCACCCAGTCGTTGTTCAGCCACGCCCAGCCGCGCAGCCGACGCGTGCGCGCCCCACAACGGTGATGGGTACGCTCCGTCTCCTTACGACAACGGTCGCAGTAATACACGCCCTGCACCGTCGCCCCCAGCAGGCTATCAAACAGGGCACCGGCCGCCCCCCCGATCATCGCCCATAGCGGCCACCAGGCGGCCCCCACCCCGGACACGCTCCCCACAAATGAGGCAACCCATTGCCCCACCAATGCGGCGAGCCCGATAAACAACCCGCCGGCCAACGCCGCCATCACCCCCAACGGCGTCACGCCGCCGGAGGTTCCCGCCGGGACCGGACGTCCTGTGGTGATCAACCGAGGCGGCCGCCAGCTAAGCACCCCCAGCTCCGTGGCCCATGTATCGGCGTTCACGGCCGCCATGACGCCCAGGTAGGCCGGAAACAGCCAGCGGGATCCCGAGACGGCAAAGGCCACGGCCAACACCGCCCCCAGGCCGCCGTTCGCCAACACCTGCCCGATATCCCGGCGATCCCTCTTGGCGAACTCGGCCTGTACCGCCGCCTTGTCGACGGCCCGATAACGGGAGAGCGCGCTGGACGAGATGAAGAAGGCGACCAACAACACCGCCCACAGCCAGCCGCCCATCCCCATGATGAGCGTGCCCGTCAGAACGGCACCGACGACCCCACCCCGAGAGAGCGCGCCCAGGCGATGGCCGGTCAGGGCGATGGCGAGGCTGAAAATCAGGCCCAGGGCTACCTGCCCGGGATGCCATTCTACCATCGGCGGCCCCTCCCGTCCACCGGGCTCACCGGGTCAGATTGATCAGAGCGATGCCGGCCAGGATCTGGACCACCACGGCCCCGCCCCAGAGCAAATACGCGGCAGCGCGCTGCCGGGCGTACACGAGCCCTCCCCACAGGCCGTTCACCCCCCAGGAGAGCAGAGCGATGATGGGGAGCGCCAGCAGTCCGGAGCGCGCCCCCACGCGATCGGCCACCCCCTGCGCATTGAAATGCAAGGGCACCTGCTCCGGCAGCCCTGCATAGACGAAGCTGAGCCACCCGAACAGCAGCACGACGCCCAAAAGCCCCAGCGAGAGCAATCCCACAGCCAGTCGATCACGCCAGACCGACCAGCGCGCCACCCGGGGCAATCGGACACCCGGCTCCACCGGCCTCGTGGGCCCCAGGTAGTATCGATCTTGCAACGCCTCGACGAAGCCCTCTGGATCCGCAGGCGAGAGGCCGAACACCCCCTCCGCCGTGACCAGCAGGATCTGCTCGGGAAGCGGCCGGGTGGCCAGGGAGATCACACGCCCGCGCGGCCCTCCGTCTATATGCGTCACATAGCGAGAGGGCCACGTCCACCACGGCCCCGGCCCACGATCCTGTGCCCCCAACACAATCTGCTGAATATGCCCCATGGGGATCACACGGCGGGCAAAGGGCCAGGCCACGGTGACCCCATCCCGCTCCACCCAATACGCCATCGTCAGGCAGAGCAGCGTGCGGTACAACACGTATCCGCAGAGGGCCAACAGGCTCATCGCGGCGAGGATCAGGAGGAAGGCCCCCCCGCCAAAAGACAAAGCAAGCCCCCATCGGAGTGCGCCCACAGCCGCCAACAACAAAGCCAGGGCCACGGCAATCCCCAGGAACGCCCTTCGATGAGGGAGGGACTCGAACGTCATCCCGGATCTCCCGTCTCCCAGCCCAGATCCCAGCGCCGGAGCTCCGGCAGGAAATCGTAGTCGGTCATGTCCATGCTCAGGGGCGTGACGGACGCATACCCCTGGGCCAGGGCCCCGATGTCCGTATCCGCATCGGGATCGGGCACGCCCGTGGGCGGCTCACCGCCGATCCAATAGTACGGCCGCCCGCGGGGATCGGTGCGCTCGATGAGCACGTCACGATAGACGCGCTGCCCCAGCCGGGTGACCCGCACGCCGCGCAGCCGATCCCGCGGCAGCGAGGGGACGTTCAGGTTCAAGAACGTCTGCGGAGGAAGGCCATTCCGGAGGACCAGCGCCGCCAACCGAGCGGCCAGATCCGCCGCCAGGGAAAGATCACGCTCCTGCCCCCAGTCCTGAGATACGGCGATCCCGGGGATCCCGCTGACGACGGCCTCCATCGCCCCTGCCACGGTGCCGGAGTAGGTGATGTCGGCGCCCATGTTAGGGCCATCGTTGATGCCGGACACCACCAGATCGGGCCGCACGGGGACCAGCCCCAACAGGGCCAATCCCACGCAATCGGAGGGCGTCCCCGTGGTCACCAGAGCGGGCGTGCCGTCAGCCAGCTCCGTCTCGAAGACGCGCAGCGGCTTATGCATCGTCTTGGTATGCCCGGCCGCCGACCAGTTGTGATCAGGGGCGAACACGGTGACTTCCGCCACGGCCGAGAGCGCCTGTTTCAGCGCCAGCAAGCCCGGAGCATGTACGCCGTCGTCGTTCGTGATCAGGATATGCTTACGCGATGCCGACATGATCGAACTTCCTGTTCACCCCCGCTGCGAGGGCCCACAGGGCTACTCCCGCCTGCGGGCGACGCCCGACGGCTCGGGCAACAAGGCGATCGGGCCTCGTGCCGGGATCCCCCAGGCTCCGGCCGTCTCCTCCTCCTGCTTGTGCGTCACCAGGATGCGCACAGGCTCCGTCTCCGCCACATTGCCCGCGCTGTCATACGCCTTGAGCTGGATCAAGTGAGTCTCCGTATATCCGTGGGTGTCCGAGATGATGGTCCGCCCGGACTCCCACGTCTCGATCAGGCGCACGGTACCGTCGGGCAACGTCTCCTCCGTGGTGGTCATCACGGCCACCTCGCCCAACTGGATGGAGCCATCCGGCATGGTGATGGGCTTCGTCTCGGAGATGATCCGGCCCGGCTCCGGGATGGTATCCGACATGGCGATGGTCCAGCGGATGCTGTACGGCGGCACCGTGCTGGTCCCGATCGGCTTACCGTCCAACAGGAACTCCACCCGATCCATGGACCAGTCATCGGTGGCCTCGGCCGTGATGCTGACCCACTCATCGTCCTCCATGACGTAGACCTTCCCCTCGAAGGGATGCACCAGCTTGACCTGGGGCGGGACGTTATCCGCCGTGACCTG
>JAJRVX010000031.1:0-3524 GCA_024277095.1 Chloroflexota bacterium | reverse complement strand
TGCCTTGATAGCTCACAGATATGACCTCCCGACCGCTATTGTACTTGACGGTTCTGTGGCTGTCAATATGCACTTTTTTGCGGTAAGGAAACGCCATTGAGGAAAGATTCCTGTTTTCGTCGTCCAGCCAGGATATGGTAGAATCCGCCTATCCTGCAGAAGAGGGTTCGGACGCTATGAAGTCACACACCAAGTACCTCTGGTTCGAAGCCCCACGCCGTCGGCAGCTCTTCCACATCACCCAGGAGGTGCAGCAGGCGGTCGACGAGAGCGGCATACGAGAGGGGTTCGTGCTGGTCTCCGCCATGCACATCACCGCCGGCGTGTTCGTCAACGACAACGAACCCGGCCTGCACGAGGACATCTGGGAATGGCTGGAGGGGCTGGCCCCCCAGCGGCCCGACTACCGCCATCACCTCACCGGCGAGGATAATGGCGACGCGCACCTCAAATCGCTGTTGATTCACCATCAGGTCATCGTGCCCGTCACGGACGGTCGGCTCGATCTGGGCCCCTGGCAGCGAGTCTTCTATGCCGAGTTCGATGGTCTGCGGCGCAAGCGCGTGATCATCAAGGTGCTGGGCTTTTAGCCCTCGCGCCCGCCACTCTATCGAAGCGCCCGAGAGAGGAGGAGCGCAAACAGGATGAGGGAACGCCCCGCGCCTACAGGATACCCGGCCGACGCGCTGGCCTTCGCGATCGATATCGCCCGGCGCGCCGGCGAGATCGTGCGGCAGGTCCACTTGGCCGGACCACAGCGGATCAGCAGCAAACACACGGCCGTAGACCTGGTGACCGAGGCCGACCTGGCCTCCGAACAGCTCATCACCGAGGCCATTCGAGCCGCCTATCCCGATCACGCCATCTACGCGGAGGAAGCCAACGGGGCTCAGGATTTCCTCACCGCCACCCGGGCCTATGATGGGATCTGGATGATCGATCCCCTGGACGGCACCACCAATTTCGCCCATGGGATCCCCTTCGTCGGCATCTCCATCGCGCTGCAGTGGAAGGGACAGCTGGCCATCGGCGTGGTGTACGAGCCGATCCGGGGGACATGCTATTGGGCGGAAGCAGGCCAGGGTGCGTGGTGCGACGGCCGGCGCATGCATGTGTCCCGGGCTCGGGAGCTCAACCGCTGCGTCCTGGCCACGGGGTTCTCCTACGACCGGGCGACGAACCCGGACAACAATACCCGGGAGGTCACCTGTCTCGTGCCCCGGGTGCAGGGCATTCGCCGCATAGGCGTGGCCGCGCTGGACCTGGCGCTGGTGGCCGACGGGCGACTGGACGGCTACTGGGAGGCCCGGCTGAACCCCTGGGACTGGTCGGCCGGCGCTCTTATGGTGCGAGAGGCCGGCGGCCGCGTGACCGACTACGATGGGCGTGACTGGCGGCCGGGCATGCACACCTGCATCGCCAGCAACGGGCTTGTACATAAGGCGTTGCGATCCTGTATCCAAACCGCCCGCCGGTGGCCGTTGCCGCCGATGCCCGCAGATGCTATAATCGAGTCAGAGGAGTGACAGAGCACAGCGAATGGAGTTAAAGCCACCTCGTTACCGCCGTCGATCATCCGGCCGCGGCCGCATATTCCTTCTCCTGCTCGTCCTCATCATCATCGGGCTGCGCCTCAGCGGCACCGACGCGATGGTGTTTCGGACCGTGTACACGCGTTACCTGGGCTCCTACGTCATGGACCTAGCGCAGTCGCTGGGCATCGACGCGAACGCGCTGCCCGAGCCGCTCCAACCGACCCCCACGCCGACCCGCAGCGCCCCCTCCTGGCTGGCCGAGGCGGAGACAGCCTACTGGGACGGCGATCTGGCGAAAGCCTCCCAGGCGTACGCCAAAGTCTTTGAGCTGGAGCCGGATAACTATCAGGCGCTGGTCTGGCGGGCGCGCCTGGAGGCGCTGCGCGGCCACACCGCTCGCGCCGAGGAGTTGGCCCGCAAAGCGGTTGAACTGGCGCCGGAAGATCCGCTGGCGCTGGCCGTGCTGGGGATGACCCTGGACTGGAACGGAAAGCCCGACGAGGGCATCTCCTACGCGCTGAAGGCCGTGAACCTCGCCCCAGACTCGGCGGAGGTGCGCGCCTACCTGGCCGAGATCTACGCGGATAAAGGGAACTGGACCCGGGCGCTGGAGGAGGCGAAGTCGGCAGTGGCCCTGGATGATCGAAGCGTGGTGGCGCAGCGCAATCTGGGATACGTGCTCGAAATGCAGGGGCGTTACAAGGAGGCCATCGAGGCGTATCAACGGGCCAGCGAGTTGCACCCCCGCCTGAGCTACATCTACATCGGGGCCGGACGCAACTACCTCGCCCTGGAACAATACGATAAGGCGATCGAGCAGTTTCAGAAAGCCATCGAGGCCTCGCCTGGCAACGCCGACGGCTACGACGCGCTGGGGTGGACCTATTTCCTGCAGGGCGACCCCGAGCGAGCCATCGTGGAGCTGGAAAAGGCGGTCGAGGTCGACCCAGAGTTCGCCCCGGCCCACGCGCACCTGGGCGTGGTCTACTACGTGCGCCGCTATTACGAGAAGGCGATCGAATACTTCCTCAAAGCCATCGAGTTGGGCATCGAGAACGAGGAATACTTCTACGAGCTGGGCCTGTCCTACGTCTACCTGGGACAGTGCGAAAAGGGCATCCCCTGGCTGGAGCGGGCGCTGGAGCTGAACCCCAACTCCGGGCCCGCCTGGGAGGGGATACGCCTGTGCGAGGGAGAGGGCTCGTAACCTCGCCCGCACACGCTCGCCCCCGCCCGCAATCCCCCCACGGAACCGAGGCCGCGAGGAAACACGTCCGCACTTTTCCCTTCCCTCTTGTCCTCTCCACACCGCCCTGCCGATTTGCGCGTTCAGTCGAGTTGGGGTAGAATCCCGCCCGTTAGCACTCCGGCGCCTTGAGTGCTAACAAGGCAATGGCTGGCAATATTGCCGAGACATCTGATTCATCACCTAACCATCCCAAAGAGCGAGGAGGGAGACGAAGATGAAGCTGCGACCACTCGGTGATCGCCTCGTCGTGGAGCCGATCGAGCAGGAGGAACGGACAGCCAGCGGCATCATCTTGCCGGAGACGGCCAAGGAGAAGCCGCAGCAGGGCAAGGTGTTGGCGGTCGGCCCCGGACGCCGTGACAACGACGGGAATCGCATCCCCATGGACGTGAAGGAGGGCGACCAGGTCCTCTACGCCAAGTACGCGGGCACTGAGGTCAAGATCGGCGATCAGAAGGTGCTGATCCTCAGAGAGTCTGACGTCCTAGCCATTGTCGAGGGATAACTATCCTCTTACATTCCCTTTTTCCTTTCACCTTTTAGAACGAAGGAGCGTCGAGATGGCAAAGCAACTGGTTTTCGCTGAGGAAGCTCGGAAGAATCTCAAGATCGGTGTGGACACGCTGGCGAATGCGGTGAAGACGACGTTGGGCCCCAAGGGCCGCAACGTGGCGTTGGACAAGAAGTGGGGTGCGCCCACCATCACCCATGACGGCGTCACCGTCGCCAAGGAGATCGAG
>JAJRVX010000498.1:0-9746 GCA_024277095.1 Chloroflexota bacterium | reverse complement strand
CTGGTGCAACGCGCCCGAGATCCATGATCAGGCTCTGATCGCCGTCCAGAGGGAGGGTCGAATCGGGTTCTCCCTGTGGGTGGGGGGCGGGCTGGCTTCCACCCCACGACTCGCCAGATCCCTGGGGGTGTTCATCGAGCCCGATGGCGTGATCCCCGTGTTACGCGCTGTCATCGACGAGTGGAGCAGCCAGACGCGCTATCGCGTCAGCCGCGTCAAGGCCCGGATCAAGTTCATGATGGATGACTACGGCCCGGAGGCCTTTCGGGCGCTCATCGAGAAGCGGCTGGGCCGCAAGCTGGAGGATCTGCCGGAGGAGCCACGCCCGCGCGGTGCCGCCAACCACATGGGCGTTCATCGACAGAAGCAGCCGGGGCGCTACTTCATCGGCTTTCCCGTCGGGTCGGGCAGGATGACGGGAGAGCAGATGATCGCCATCGCTGAGATCCTGAGCCGCTTCGGGGGGGACTTCCGGATCACCCGGCAGCAGAACTTCATCATCACCCATGTCCCGGAGTGGGAGCTCGCGCGCGTGCTGGATGAGATGGAGGCGCTGGGATTTACGGCGAAGGCCTCCCCGCTGTGGGCCAACAGCGTCGCATGCACCGGGAACCCTCACTGCAATTACGCCTTGGGGGATTCCAAGGGGACGTTGCAGCGTATGATCCAGCACCTGGAACGGGCTTTGGGGGCGGAGGCCGTGCGGGGGTTGAACCTGAGCCTATGCGTGGACGGGTGCCCCCACGCCTGCGCACACCACTGGGTGGGCGATATCGGGCTTCAGGGCACGACCGCGCGTCAGCGCGGCGGCGGCAGGGCGACCATCGAGGCCTATGACATCTACCTGCGAGGGGGGCTGGGGCGGAATGCCGCCATCGGGCGTCCCATCATCCGCCGGGTTCCAGCCGACCAAGTCCACCTCTATGTGGAGCGTTTGATTCGGAGCTATCTCATCGGGCGGAGGGATGGCGAGTCCATTCAGGAGTTCTTCGCCCGTCACACGGACGAGGAGCTCATCGCGATCGGCGTCGGAGGGGCTGAGGTCCCGGCCGCCTCCGCCTGATATGGGGAGGAGGAATCCGCCTTTCGGCGGCGGCACAGTCATGAAGTCATGTATGGGGATAGGAGGATCACGAACCATGTACGAGGAGCGTGGGCTGTTGGATGAGTTCGAGGCGGGTGAACTGGCCGTCCAATTCGACCCGGAGCCGCCTGAGGTGGTCATCGAGTGGGCTCTGGAGCGCTGGCATCCGCATATCGCGGTGTGCACCAGCTTTCAGGCTGAGGGGATGGTGATCCTGGACATGGCCTGGCGGATCAACCCGGAGGTGCGGGTCTTTACCGTCGACACAGGGCGGCTGCCTCAGGAGACCTATGACATCATCGAAGAGGTCCGAGATCGGTACGGCATCGAGGTAGAGGTCTACTTCCCCGATGCCGCCTCGATCGAGGCCATGGCCCGGCGGTTTGGCCCGAATCTTTTCTACAAGTCGGTAGAGGCGCGCCTCTTGTGCTGCAAGCTCCGGAAGGTCGAGCCCATCCGACGGGTGCTGAGCGGGTTGGACGCGTGGATCACCGGCTTGCGACGGGGCCAGTGGGCCAGCCGGGCCAACATCCGCAAGATCGAGATCGATCACGACCACGGCGGCCTGGCCAAGATCAATCCGCTGGCCGACTGGACGCACGAGGAGGTGTGGGATTACATCCGGGCCAACGATGTCCCCTACCATAAGCTGTATGATCGAGGGTACACCAGCATCGGCTGCGCTCCCTGCACCCGGCCGACCCAGCCCGGGGAGGACCCTCGCGCCGGACGCTGGTGGTGGGAGAAGGACGCTCCCAAAGAGTGCGGCATCCACTGCCCGCTGGAGACCGGCGGCTTTGAACACGAGCTGGAGGCGTTGTTGTGGCATCAGCACGAAAGCGTTCCCGCTTCGGAAACGGCCGGCGTGCGGGCGCGAGGAAACGGATATGAGGACCGGGAGGGCCTCTAGGGGCGCGATGAGCTACTATCCGGTGTATCTCGACCTGCGGGGCCGCCGCTGTGTGGTCGTCGGCGGCGGCCTCGTGGCGGAGAGAAAGGTCAACTCGCTGCTGGAGGCGGAGGCGAAGGTGGTGGTGATCTCCCCACGCCTGACGCCCGGCCTGCAGGCGCTTGTGGCGGGGGGGCGGATCGCCTGGACGGAGCGCACGTATCGATCTGGCGATCTGGCGGGGGCCTTTCTGGCCGTCGGCGCCGCCGGCGAGCGATCCGTGAACCGCCGGGTCTGGCAGGAGGCCACCCGGCGGGGCGTCCTCGTCAACGTCGTGGACGATCCATCACACTGTGATTTCATCATGCCCTCCGTCGTCCGACGTGGGGATCTCATCGTGGCCGTTTCCACCGGCGGTCGGGCGCCCGCGCTGGCCGTCAGGTTGCGCCAGTGGCTGGAGGGTGTCTTGGGCTGGGAGTATGCCCGGTTTCTGGAGATGGCCGGGGGGGTGCGGGCGCAGATGGCGGCACGATACCCGGACCCCGGAGAGCGACGCCAGATGTGGTATCGGCTGGTGGATTCCGATGTGCTTGGTCTGCTGCGTCGTGGTGACGAGGAGGCGGCGTGGCGGCGCGTGGAAGAGATCATCGGGTTTCATCCTCGAGATGTGCGCCTCCGTTCCGTCGGAATGGACGCGTCAGGCGAGGGGGCAGATGGTGCGTAGTCTGAAGCGGGGAGGGAGGTGAAGGTCCGCATGGCAGGGATGGGGAAGGTCTTCCTGGTGGGGGCGGGGCCGGGTGATCCGGAGCTGATCACCGTGCGTGGGTTGCGGTGCCTGCGCCGGGCGGATGTGGTCATCTACGATCGCCTGGTCAGTGAGGCGCTGTTGGACGAGGTGCCTCCGGGGGCCGAGCGGATCTTCGCGGGCAAGGCGCCGGGGGCTCATACGATGTCCCAGGAGGAGATTCACGCGCTGATGATAGACCGGGCCCGGGCCGGGTATACCGTCGTCCGCCTCAAAGGGGGCGACCCGTTCGTGTTCGGGCGCGGCGGCGAGGAGGTGGCCGCGTGCGCCGCCGCCGGCGTCCCGTGGGAGGTGGTGCCCGGCGTGAGCAGCGCCACAGGCGTCTCCACCCGGATGGGCATTCCCGTGACCCACCGCGGGGTGGCGGGCTCCTTTGCCGTGATCACCGGGCATCGCGCGGATGGTCAGGATGATCAGAACTGGGCTGCCCTGGCACGGGTGGACACCCTGGTCGTCCTCATGGGCGTGAAGCGGCTCCCGTACATCGTTGCCCGGCTGATTCAGCAGGGACGGTCGCCGGACACGCCGGTGGCCATCATCGAGCGCGGGACCTGCCCGGGCGAGCGCGTGGTCACCGGCACCCTGGCGGATATCGCCGTGCGGGCGGCTGCGCTCGATATCCGTCCGCCGGCGGTCATCCTCATCGGCGATGTGGTGCGCCTGTGGGAGCACTGGAAGGGATATCTGCCCGTCCAGATCCCCTTCGGCTCCCATCCGGTGCCTCTCCGTGGGTGAAGGAGGCGCGCATCGTCGGTTTCCCTTGTCGCCTCGTCAATTTGACACTCGATGGAGTCCGTGTATACTTATTGTAGGTTTTGTAGATTTTGGAGGTATTGAGGCTTCTCTATGCGTCGCCGCTGGTCGCCTGGCTTGCCCGAACCTCAACTGGGCGTTATCGATTCACCTCGTCGATACATGGCCAGGCGTTGTTGCGTCCAGAGGAGCTCTGCTTTGGCTTTCCGGTAGCGCCACGCTGAGATGTGGGACGTGGGGGAGGCCAATCCCCGGTTTCGGGATAGGCGTCTCTTCCCTATGGCCACGACTCCGTGTAGCGTAGCCTGTTTTTCCCGGGGGACCCAAATTACATGGCGGAATCGCGAGGATGAGGCATGCGCATCGTGCTGGTAGGCATGAATCACACGACTGCTCCTGTCCAACTCCGTGAACGCGCCGCGTTGAGAGGAGAGGCGCTTTGTGAGGCCCTGGGATATCTGCGCACGGTTGTGCGAGCGCCTAATGGGGCTCGCAACGGCCGGCCGAGGAGAATGGGCGAGGGGGTGATCCTGTCCACCTGCAACCGGCTCGAGATCTACGCGGCGGTGGATGAAGATGATCCGGACATCATGCGTCGGATCGAGGCGTTCCTCGCCGACGTGGGCGGCTTCTCTCGGACGTCCCTCAGTCCCCACCTGTATCGGCTGGAAACGGAAGAGGCGGTAAAGCACCTGCTGCGGGTGGCGGCCGGGCTCGATTCGATGGTTCTGGGGGAGCCTCAGATCCTGGGACAGGTCACCGATGCTTACGAGGTCGCCATGGCCGCGGGGACGGTAGGGCCTATCCTGTCGGCCCTTTTCCGTCAGGCCATTCACACCGGAAAGCGCGCCCGCACGGAGACGGCCATCGGCCGTCATGCTACCACCGTGAGCCACGCAGCGGTTGCGCTGGCCTCACGCGTCCTGGGAGGGGTAAAGGGACGGCGAGTCCTCCTGGTCGGCGCGGGAGAGATGGCCCAGCTTGCCGCCCGCAGCCTGGTCGCCGCCGGCGCTTCCGAGTTTCGGGTCATCAGCCGCACGTACAGGCGGGCCGATTCCCTGGCCCGCCAATTTGGTGGCAAGGCGATGGCCTGGGAGCAGATCGGCGAGGGCCTGGTTTGGGCCGATATCATTCTGACCTCCACCGGCGCGCCTCATACCATTATCCACGCGGAGGGCGTACGACAGGCCATGTCGGCCCGTGAGGGACGTCCCCTTTTCTTCATCGATATCGCCGTTCCCCGTGATGGGGAGCCGGAGGTGGGGGACATTCCGCACGTCTACCGTTACGACATCGATGATCTTCGGGCCACGGTGGACGCGAATCTGAACGAGCGCCGTCGTGAGGTCCCCAAGGTTGAGGCGATCGTGGCCGAAGAGGCCGAGGACTATCTGGCTTGGCTGCGTGCTCAGGATGTCGTCCCCACGCTCAAGGAGCTGCGATCGAAGGCGGAGGCCATCGCCGAGGCGGAGCTGGAGAAGACGCTGCGCCGGCTGCCCGACCTGAGCGAGTCGGAGCGGAAAGTGGTCATCGCCATGGGGCGCAGCATCGTCAAGAAGATCCTGCACGAGCCGACGGTTCGCCTGAAGACGTACGCGGGCAATGGATGCGGGCATCGCTACAGCGAGGTATTGCGCGACCTGTTCGGGCTCGACGGGCAGCTTGAGAGGAGCGAGTGTGAGCTCAACTGAATCCGCCTCGCGCTCGGAATCCTCTCGTCCTCCTCGGAATGGAGAGGGAACCCCGCTTTCCCATCTGCGAGCGGGCACACGCGGCTCTGCGCTGGCGCGCTGGCAGACGGATCGCGTCATCGGCCGTCTTCGGGAGGTCTGGCCGGATCTCCGGTGTGAGGTCGTGGTCTTCAGCACCCGGGGGGATCGGGTGTTGGAGACGCCGCTTCCGCTGGTGGGGGGGAAGGGGCTGTTCACGGCGGAGCTGGAGGCCGCGCTGCGATCGGGGGCCATCCATTTGGCCGTGCACAGCCTGAAGGATCTTCCCACCGAGATGGCCGACGATCTGGCGCTGGCGGCCATCCTGGCGCGTGATGATCCACGCGATGTGTTGGTGAGCCGGGAGGGATACACCCTGGAGGCCCTGCCGACGGGGGCTGCGGTGGGCACCAGCAGCCCGAGGCGGGCGGCCCAACTGTTGGCCCGGCGCCCCGATCTTCGTATCCTCGATCTCCGCGGCAATGTGGACACCCGTTTGCGTAAGGCGTTGGCCCCCGATGGCCCCTACGACGCCGTTGTGCTGGCGCGAGCCGGCCTCGCCCGCCTGGGCCTGTTGGAAAAGGCGACCCAGGTGTTGCCCCTGGACGTCATGCTCCCCGCCCCCGGCCAGGGGGCTCTGGCCGTGCAGGTGCGGGCGGATGCCCGGGCGGTGCGGGCCCTGGTCTCTCCGCTGGATGATCCGCCCACACGGGCGGCGGTGGTGGCGGAGCGCGCCTTCCTCGCCGCGTTGGGGGGCGGTTGCGCCGTGCCCGTCGCCGCTCATGCCGAGGCGAACCCGGCCGCCGGGGTGTTGACCCTGCGCGGGCGCGTGGCCAGCCTGGATGGACGGCGCGTGATCGATGTGGTGGAGGAGGGGCCGGTGCAGGAGGCGGCCTCATTGGGGGCGCATCTGGCGCGCCGAGCTATGGAGCAGGGGGCGGCGAGCATCCTGAACGGCGCCTGAGGGGGCTTTTGTGCGCCGTCGCTGTGGGGTGGAAGAGATGCGGCTCAATATGGACAAACCTCTCCTGGGACGCCGCGTCGTCGTGACGCGGGCGGCCCATCAGGCGGGCGAGCTGAGCGCCAAGCTGCGCGCCTTGGGCGCCGAGCCCATCGAGTATCCGGTGATCGCCATCGCCCCGCCGGAGGATCTGGGGTGGCTGGATCGGGCGGTCTCCCGCGCGGCATGTGGGGCGTACGATTGGATCGTGCTCACCAGCGCCAACGGCGTGACCGCGGTGGCCGAGCGGCTGGCCGCCCTTGGGCTTGAAGGGACGGACTTCGGCGGTGCCCGCATCGCGGCGATCGGTCCGGCTACGGCCGAGGCGGTGCGCTCGATCCTGGGCTGCCGGGTGGCCGTGGTGCCGCCCGCCTATGTCGCCGAGGTGCTGGCGGAGGCGTTGGGGGACGTCCGGGGGCAACGGATCCTGTTGGCGCGAGCGGATATCGCCCGGCCGGCGCTCCCTCAGGCCTTGCGGGAGGCCGGCGCTCAGGTGGATGAGGTGGCCGCCTATCGCACCGTCATCGCCCGGGAGGGGCCGGATGTGCGCGCCATGCTTGCGCGCGGCCAGATCGACGTTGTGACCTTCACCAGCTCATCCACGGTGCGCAACTTTGTGGCCCGGGTGGGACGGGACGCGCTTCCCTACCTGAGCGACGTGGTCATCGCCTGTATCGGCCCGATCACCGCGTCCACGGCTCGTGAGCTGGGATTGTCCCCGGCCATCGTGGCCCAGGTATATACGGTGGACGGCTTGCTCGAAAGCCTGATTCAATACTACGCACATATGGAAAGATCGCCATGACGAGAATCGCTTCCTTTCCTGCTGCTCGACCGCGGCGTCTGCGTCTGAGCGCTGCCATGCGCCGCATGGTGCGTGAGACGACACTGGCGCCGGACGATTTCATCTATCCGCTCTTCGTGCGCCACGGGCGGGATATCCAGCAGCCCGTGTCCTCCATGCCGGGCGTCTACCAGTGGTCTGTAGATCGGCTGCCGGCCGAGGCGGAGTCCATCGCCCGGCTGGGGATCCCGGCCGTGATCCTCTTCGGCATCCCGGCTCGTAAGGACGCCACCGGCAGCGAGAACTACGATCCGGACGGGATCGTGCCACAGGCCATCCGGGCGATCAAGGCCGCGGTCCCCGAGATGATCGTCATCTCCGATATGTGCTTCTGCGAGTACACCGACCACGGGCATTGCGGCCTGATCAATCCCGGCCCTGGCGACGAGACGCGAGTCGCCGCGCTGCCGGAGGGCTACCTGTTGAACGATCCCACGCTGGAGCTGCTGGGCCGCGCCTCCGTCGTCCACGCCGAGGCGGGCGCGGACATCATCGCTCCATCGGGGATGCTCGACGGCATGGTGGGCGCCATCCGCCGGGCGCTGGACGAGGCGGGCTTTGCCCACGTGCCCATCATGAGCTACGCGGCCAAATATGCCTCCAGCTTCTATGGTCCCTTCCGGGACGCCGCAGAGAGTCCGCCGGCCTTCGGCGACCGCAGCCAGTATCAGATGGATCCGGCCAACGCCCGCGAGGCGTTGAAGGAGTGCGCCCTTGATGTCGTCGAGGGGGCTGACATCCTGATGGTGAAGCCCGCCTTGCCCTATCTGGACATCATCCGGGCCGTCCGGGAGCGCTTTGATCTGCCCGTCGCCGCCTATCAGGTGAGCGGCGAGTACAGCATGATCAAGGCGGCGGCCGCCAACGGCTGGCTGGACGAGCGGCGGGTTGCCCTGGAGGCGCTGACGGCCATCAAACGCGCCGGGGCGGACATGATCCTGACCTACTTCGCCAAGGATGCGGCGAAGTGGCTGCGGGAGTAGCCCGATGAAGACTTGGCGCTTCCTGGCCGCCTGTCGGCGCGAACCGGTGGATTGCACGCCCGTCTGGCTGATGCGACAGGCGGGTCGCTACATGTCGGAGTATCGGGCGCTGCGTGAACGCTACAGCATCCTGGAGATCATCAAGACGCCAGAACTGGCTGTGGAGGTCACGTTGCAGCCCATCCGGGCTTTTGACCTGGACGCGGCCATCATCTTCGCGGACATCCTGCCTCCGTTGGAGGCGATGGGGCTGGACCTGGCGTTCGTGAAAGGGGATGGCCCCGTGATCCACAACCCCGTGCGCAGCACGGCGGATGTGCGCGCGCTGCGTCGGCCCGATCCCGAGGAGGACTTGCATTTCACGCTGGAGGCCATCCGCCTGGCCCGCCGTGAGCTGGAGGGGCGCGCTCCCCTGATCGGCTTCTCGGGTGCCCCGTTTACGCTGGCGAGCTACGCGATCGAGGGGGGCTCATCACGCCACTATGCGCGGACCAAGGGGATGATGTACGAGGAACCGGCCGCCTGGCATCAGTTCATGGGGAAGCTGGCGGATCTGGTGGGGCGATACCTGCAGGCTCAGGTCAGGGCGGGCGCTCAGGCGGTGCAGCTGTTCGATAGCTGGGTGGGCGCGCTCAGCCCGGCGGACTATCGGGAGTACGTGTTGCCCTACTCGCGGCGTGCCATCGATATGGCGCGCCAGGAGGGCGCGCCGGTCATTCACTTAAGCACAGGCACGGCCGGGATGCTGGAGCTGATCAAGGAGGCGGGCGGCGACGTGATCGGCGTGGACTGGCGGATCGACCTGGACGCGGCGTGGCAGCGGTTGGGGGAGGATGTGGCCATCCAGGGGAACCTGGACCCCGTGGCGTTGCTGGCGCCCCGGCCGGAGCTGGAACGACGCGCGGCGTTGGTGTTGCAGCAGGCGGCGGGTCGACCGGGGCATATCTTCAACCTGGGCCACGGCGTGCTGCCGATGACGCCGGTGGAGAACGTTCGGGCGCTGGTGGACTTTGTACACGAGCACAGCCGGCGGTGAGCAGCATAGCCTGGCCGGCGAATCCTCTCGAAATCCGGGGGACAAATCAGTTGGATCATCGAGGATGGACGACCGATGGACACAAGCAGATCGGCAAAGCTCTTCGCATCGGCTCAGCGGGTCATCCCCGGCGGCGTCAATAGCCCGGTACGGGCGTTTCGGGGCGTGGGTGGAACCCCGCGCTTTATTGAGCGCGGCCAGGGGGCCCTTGTCTGGGACGTGGATGGGAACCGCTACGTGGATTACGTGCTGAGCTGGGGGCCGCTCATCCTGGGACATGCACATCCCCGGGTGGTCGAAGCCGTTACGCGGCAGGCCGCACGAGGCACCAGCTTTGGGGCTCCCACGGAGATGGAGACCCGCCTGGCCGAGCTGATCATTGAGGCGATGCCCGGGGTGGAGATGGTGCGCTTCGTCAACTCGGGCACCGAGGCGACGATGAGCGCGTTGCGGCTGGCCCGGGCCTTCACTGGCCGTGACAAGATCGTCAAGTTCGAGGGGTGTTACCACGGCCACGCGGACATGTTGCTGGTGCAGGCCGGCAGTGGCGTGGCCACGCTGGGTCTACCCGACTCGCCCGGCGTGCCGAGGGGGGCCACCCAGGACACGCTGGTCGCTCCGTACAACGACCTGAGCGCCGTCG
>JAJRVX010000497.1:0-7050 GCA_024277095.1 Chloroflexota bacterium | reverse complement strand
GGACACTCCGGATTAGGGCAAAATACAGTAGAAGGATCCATGGGTTGCTCCTTTCGTGCGTGAGATACACGAAAGTATGCCCATGGTTCCTCTCTTTTTCAAATCCTTACCCCTTTCCACGGTTAAAGGGGGTGATACCGCGCCCCTCCGGGCCTCCCCGTCTTGAGGAATCTGGACCTTGGCCGCTCAAACATTAGAGCATTGAAAGGCCCAGGAGGAGAACGGAGGCGGTCGGCGCCTCATCTTCCATCCCAGGCAATCGATATCACAAGGAGGGCGGCTTTCCATAGCCGCCCCGATAGAGGGGGCAAATATGGAAATCTGCCCTGCCGCTTGGGCTTTCCATAGCGCAAGGGTATGTTTTGAATGAGCAATGTGCAGGATCGCCCAAGGCCACACGAAGCGACACGCACGAAGGGAGCAACACGAAGCGTTACAAGCGAGAGAGGGCTCGCGAACGCCAGGAATGCAGATAACGCCGACGCCGTACGGGATCGGCGATGTGAGCCGCCTTCGACCACACCTCAGCTCGGGCCCGAGAGAGGGCTGCGCAGGCATCCTGGCGCCGCCCCAGCGCAGCCAGTACACGGCTGTGGGCCAGATACACCTGTTCCTCCGGCCCCTCGATGTATCCCTGTTCCTGTAGGAGCGCAACTGCCTGCGTCGTACACGTCAGCGCCGCTCTCGCATCCCCCGCCATCAGGCGAGCCAGCCCCAAAGCGGTCAGGCCCAGGATGCGGCCGTGCACCAACCCCGCCTCCTCGGCGATCCGCACAGCCTCCTCTGCCCATCTCAGGGCCCTCATCGGCTCATCGCGATCCAGGTGCCATCCGGCCAGGACGTTCAACGCCGTTACCTGTCCATAACGATCGCCGATCTCCCGCGCCATCCCCAACGATCGTTCCACAGCCGTTCGAGCTTCCTCGAATCGTCCCTGGCCGGCCAACGCCTGCGCCAGATGCGCCAGCCCCTCCACCAAGCCACTCCGGTACCCGATCTCCTCCTGGATGGCCAACGATTGACGAATGAACGACTCCGCCGCAGCATAATCGCCCATCGCCAGCAGGACCATCCCGGAGTTCCCCAAAGCGGAGGCCTCCCCCCGCCGGCTGCCGGTGGCCCGCTGGAGCTCCAGGGAATCGGCATAACAGGCAAGAGCCGCCGGATAATCCCCTCGCAGGTAATGCAGATTCCCCAGGTTGTTCAGGGCATACGACTCGGCCGGTTGCGATCCGATCTCTCGCGCCAGGGACAGCGCCCTCGTCAGATATCGCTCCGCCTCGGGCAGCCGATTCAGCCGGGTGTGGAGGATCCCCATGTCCGTCAGATCCTCTGCCACGCGAGCCAGCAGCCCCAGCTCCGAGCGGATGGACAGCGCCTGCCGCCGATAGTCGAGAGAGCGCTCGTAGTCGGCGATCAGATAATACGCGTAGGAGAGCACGCTGAGCACCTCGCCACGCGCGGCCGGATCGGCCGGCTCCAGCGCCAGGGCCGCCTGGAGCGGCTCCATCGCCGCCTGATACTCGCCACGGAAGTAATGGGCGAAGCCGAGCTGGGCCAGCAGGCAGGAGCGAGCGGAGGCATCGTCCATGCGCTCCGCCAGGGCGATCCCCTCCTCCGCCGTGGCGATAGCCTCCTCGTATCGACCGTCCAGGTTCAGATAACGGGCCCGATGAATCAACGCCTGCAGGCGCAGCCCATCATCGCCGCTCCTCTCGGCCAGGGCGGCCAGCTCCGCCAGGTCCGCATCCCGATCCGCCAGCCGCCCCTGGAGAAAGCGGAGATGGGCCCGATCAGCCAGCATCCGTCCACGCTGCGCCAGACAGGTGGGATCCGAGCAAGCGGGATCCAGCTGGTGCAGCAATGCCAGCGCCCGACTCTGATACTCCTCAGCCTCCTGCCACGCGAACAACTCGGTGGCCTGCTGAGCCGCCTGCGCGTAATAGCGCAGCGCCTTCGCCACCTCGCCGCCTGCATCGAAGTGATATGCCAGCGTGGCCGCCGCATCCGGCCGGAGCTGCTCCCATGCCCGACCGGCCCGCCGATGCAACAACTGACGCCGTACCGGGCTGAGCCCCACCTCCACCGCCCGCCGGGTGAGGTCATGCTGGAACCGATAGCCGGACGCCTCTTCCACCAGCAATTGCCGGGCCACCAGTTCATCCAGCCCGTCCAGGGTCTCCAACTCCCCTCGCCCCGCCGTCAACCGCACCAGATCGAAATCGAAGGAGGTTCCCAGGACGGCGCCAGCTTCCAGGATCTGCCGGGCCCGCGGGCTGAGGCGGGACAGGCGCGCCTCCAACGCCTGCCGGACGGGATCGGACAAAGGGAAATCCTCTAGATAAGCCAGTTCCGTCAGCGACTGATTCGCCTCCAGCAGCGCCCGTACCGTCTCCAGGAGATAGAAGGGGTTGCCTCCTGTAGCCTGCTGGAGACGCCGGGCCAACACCTCATCGCCTGGGATCGGGCCCACCAGATGGCGCAGCAATTGCAGGACGGTCTCCGCATCCAGCCCCGTCAGCCCCAGTTCGGAGAGCTTCCCTGTCCGGGCCAGGCTATGTCGTAACCCGCCCAGCGCGTCGGCCTCCTCACACCGATACGCGCCGAGGATCAGCAACCGCCGCCCTTGAATCCGGCACGCCAGGTAGGCCAGCCAGTCCAGGGTGGCGCTGTCCGCCCAATGGAGATCGTCCAGACACAACAGGACCGGCTGAGGGCCGTCGGCCAGCCCCAGAACGATCCGACAAAGCGCCTCAAACAGCCGGGGGCGGGCCTCACCGGGCTCCGTGGGCAACGATCGCGGGAGATCCGGGATCAGCTCGTGCAGTTCGGGCAGGAGCCTGGAGGCCTCCGCCAGCCAGACCGGCGAGATCGTATGAAGGAGACGGAAGATCGAGGTAGAGGGCTCCGCTCCCTCCCCTCGAACTCGCCTCCCGTCGCTTAGGATGGGGCGCAAAGCTTCGACCAGAGGCTGATAGGGGGTCGTCTGGGCGCCAAAGCGTCCCGTCCCCACCAGGACCAACGCCTGCCCCTGCAGACGGGTGGCGAAATCCTGCATCAGGCGAGACTTGCCAATGCCGGCCTCCCCCGAGATCAGAACCATGCCGCTGTGTCCCGCCCGGGCGCGAGCATACGCCTGCTCCAGAAGCTGCCATGCCTCATCACGCCCCACCAGGGGCACGTCCAGGCTGGGAAGGGTCGTCCAGGCGGAGGAGGCCGCCTGGCGCTGCAACGGGGGCGGATGTCCCTCCAGGATCTCTTGATAGATGGCTCTGGTCTCCGGAAGCGGGCTGACCCCCAGCTCACGCTCCAGGATGGCCACGCAACGCTCGAACTGCCGCAGGGCAGCGCCTCGATCGCCGACGGCGGCGTATAGCCCCATCAAACGACGATGCACGTCCTCGGCCAGCTCGTCGGTCTCCAGGTAACGTCGTGCACAGACGATGGCCGCGTCGTATTCCCCCCGCGCCGTCCACCCCTCCAGCAGCGCCTCCAACGCCTCCAGATAGATCCGCTCCCAAGAGCGACGCTCCTGAGCAGCCCACGTCTCGAACTCGGGGTTGGCAGGCAGGGAGAAGTCGGCGAGGAAGGGGCCGACGTAGAGCTCCACGGTCCGTTGGAGGGCTTCCAGATCCTCGGCCCCCTGGAGAAGCTGGGGATCTCGTGGGAGAATAGCCCGCCATCGTTCGAGGGATGCCGTATCCGACCACACCCGACGAGGATCCAGGGCGACGAAATCATCGGACGTCTGGAGGATCTTCGGATCGGGGAGGGCCCGGCGGAGATGCGTCAGCAGATGGGTCAGATTGCGTCGTGCGACGGACTCCGGGACATCCGGCCAGAACAAGAAACGGAGATGCTGACGGGAGGCGGGCCGCAGGTGAGCAGCTAAGCGATAAAGCAGGGCTCGAGTTTGGCGGCGTGGTATGGTAAGCAGCCTCCCCTCCCAAACCACCCTGGGCGGGCCCAGCAGGTAGACCTTCAGATCCGCTACGCCTTCAGCGGCGGGCTGTATCGTCTCCGGCTGGATGGACATGGCGCACTCTCCGCTCGTTCGACGCCTGAAAAGAGCCCCATGAAGGCAAAGGGGGACGCCCGCACGTGAACGCGACAATACGAAGCCGTGGATCCCCTTTCTCCACTCCACGGTTCAGTGCAGGATCGCCACGCATGGACCGTCGATTCATTATAACATACGGGATCCTCATCCGACCGGAGGCACACGTTCCCCTCCACCTCTCACCCGATCTGGACGGACATGTCCGGGGAAAAAGAAGAGCGGAGGAACGATCGCCCCTCCGCTCATCCCCTGGGGTGCGAAAGCACACGCCCCCGTCCTCACCGGAGCATCAGCGGTAGATACGTGGGAGCACCCACTTGAAGGTCAACCCACAGCGGCCTTGTCATCACCCCTTCGTACAGGGCATAGGCCACGAGCCGATATCGCCCAGGCAGGATTCCATCTGTGTCCCAGGTCTCCTGGATCGGCTGGCTTGCGCCCGGATCCAGCCGGTCCGTGTCCCGGATCCGGTCCAGGACGGTGTCCCCCGCGGCGTTGTATGCCTGTAAAGTCACGGTCCCGCTGATGGGCACCGTCCCCGTGTTGCGGAAGACGAAGTCGATGGTCACATCATCTCCCGGCTGGAACGCGGTGGGGCTGACGTTCAGATCGGCGAGCTCGGCATCGTAAAGCCCCAACCGGAAGGATGCGACCTTACTGTCCAACAGGTTGCCGTCGAAGTCACGCAACTCGACGGAGATCTCGTAGTCGCCGGGCGCAAAGCCGGTACTGTCCCAGCGTAGCGGGAGATAGGCCTGCGTCCCCACTTCCCCCAACCGCCGCAGCGGCAGGTCATCGACCACCTCGTGGGAGTCCCGTTTCCGGATCGCCGCACCCACGATCACATCTTGGGAGTTGCCCGTATTATCCACCCAAAGGTGGGCGATCACGGGCGCTCCTTGTGCATAAGCCTGGTCGACCTCCAGGGCGGCTACCGTTACCGTGGAGACGGTATAGGTGATGGCGAAGGCGTGGGATTGATAGAACCGACCTTCCCGGGTTGTCTCGTTGTAAGTGAAAGGGTAGATCACGATATTCAGCGTGCTGCTGCCGTCCGGGTGCCTGGCGACCTCCCACGAGAAGGGTTCCTCCGGCCACCAGCCCTCATCGCCGGACTGGGCTATTGCGACCCGCTTCGGGGCGTCCACCGCCTCAAGTCCGCCCGGAATGTTCAAACCCGGCACAGACGTCGGCTCCGACCGCCAGGTCTGAAGCACCTCCTGCACCCGGTATCCCGGCGGCAACGGCTGCTGGACGGCGAAGTAGGGGACCCGGGGGCGATCCGGCTCGATGAGCAGCCCGCCATTCGGGATCTGGGGGTAGTCGAACTCGCCGATGGTGACCACCTCGTAATCGGGGATCTCGACCTGGAGCGTGGCCGGCGGCTCGGCCGTGGGGGTCGCTGCCGGGGCCTGCCGGCTGACCGAGGCGTACCCGCCGCCCAGCTTCGGATCGCCGTACAGGTGATATTCCGACGCCCAGTAGTCCCCGTAGGTCCCGCGCAGATGGACCTTCAGATCGCGAAAGACCTTCCCGACGCTCTCGTATCGCAGCCGGTCCTCCCAGTTTTGGAAGAACCAGAGACATGCCTCGTTGTTCGTCGTGCGGGGCGAGACCTCCGTGGCACCGATGTACACCGCGGTGCGGTTTTCCAGGAACGCCTCGGCGATGCCCGTGTTCGGCGTGCCCGTCTCGTAGCGGCCGGCGCTGCAGCAGCAGGCGAAGGCGAAGGGGGTACGTCCATCGAAGTTGAGGGGAAAGTCCTGGTCATCCACCACGTCGGACCAACCTCGCTCGTTGCAGTGGTCGCGATAGAAGATCAGGTCGCGGCCTGCTACGTCGTTGGTGAACTTGGTAGACGGCCGTTGCCCGGCGTTCAACACCTCACGCACCTTCCACTCGGTGACGGTGGAGAAGCGATCGTCGAGGACGTCGGCGATGTCGTCCGCGTTTTGCTCGAAGGCCTCCACGCCGTCGCCATCGCCAGCCACAACCAGGGCGCTGTTATGCAGCAAGAGGGAGCCGGGAGCGCCATTGCGGAGATCGATGCTGGTCTTGATGGGGATGCGCAGGTCAGCGGCACTGTCGCCGATGATCCGGGCCACGATCAACTCCGGATCCACCCAACCGCCGCTGGTGTTCCCGTACTCCAGATCGCTCCAACGCACCGTGCCCGCCCTGCCGTGAGAGGTCGTATAGGCAGGCAGGATCTCCTCCTCGCCGACGAGGAGCAGGTAGCCGTTGGAGGGGAAGCCCTCCGGGGTCCCATCGCTGCCCAGCATGTCCCGGCCCCAACCCAGGATCACGGAGTGAACGTCGTCGGCTGTGGCGCTATGGGCGGCGTCCAGATATCCCAGGATACCCGATTTGTAGAAGGCCAGCTCGGCCATATCGCCCAGCAGGAGATCGACATCGGCTGCAGGGTTGAAGGTGAACAGGGCGTCGGGGCGGGTCACCAGTAGATAGTCCGATACCTGGCGGGCATGGGCCACGGCGTCGGTCAAGGTCTCGCCATCCGTGGTCAGGTATGCCGGGCGATCAAAGCCCCCATCGAAGATGCCCCAGCGATCGAAGATGACCACCGGGTCCTCGCCGATCGCGTAGTCCACATCGCCGTCCGGGTAGAGGATAGGGATGACGTCATAGCTGAACGAGAGGGAACGACCCGCGCGCAGCGGGATCGTCGGGGAGCTCTCCGTGCCCAGGTCGAGCGTCACGTCACAGCGCCCGGTCGCCTCGTCATAGCTGCTGGTCAGGGTGTAATGATGTGTATCCCTGCCGACCGGCTGGAACCCAACCAGGTTATCCTCGATGGTGTTCAGCGAGAGATCGAGCGTCCCCGTGTTCGTCATCCGAAGGGTTACCCGAAGGTGATTATCGACCCGGGTTACCGTGCGCCCCACGTCCATGCGTCTCTCGCCGCGCTCGATCCGCACCGTACGGACGTCCTCCACCTGCGATCCATCGCTGGCGTAGGCCACCGCCCGGAT
>JAJRVX010000496.1:0-6886 GCA_024277095.1 Chloroflexota bacterium | reverse complement strand
TCCCTCTTAGTGCCTCCACCAGTGTGTTATACTCGTGTGGAACCATCGGTCCGCTCCTCCTGCTTAGAGAGTTTGATTCACACAGGAGTTTACCGATTGGTTCCTTTCTTTGTCACCCCCGACTTTGAAAAGGCCCTGGGGCAGAGCGTGTCTGTCTGACCGGAAACCCGAGAGTGTGGCGAGCCTCAATGGAGCCGCTCTGTGTCTACATGTTGGGACCTCCTCGTGTGACGTGGAGAGGTCATCCTCTGACCATCCCACGGCGACAGACACGCGCTCTGTTGTACCGCCTGGCCGCCCGGTTGGAGCCCGTACCTCGTGAGCAGCTTTGCTTCCTCCTCTGGCCTGATGTGCCGGAATCCACCGCCCGTCGGAACCTCAGTCGATTGCTAAGTCATCTGGATCACGCACTCCCCACGCCAGGGATCTTGCTTGTCCGTCAAGATGACGTGGCCTTGCGCCCTGATGGTGTTTGGTCGGATGCGGTGACGTTTGAGCGTCTGTGCTGTGGTCCCCGTGAGTCCTCACAAGGACGCCGGAGTTCCGAGGGATGGGAGACACTCCGTCGGGCCGTGGAGCTCTACCGCGGGCCGTTTCTGGCCGGTTTCTCCCTCTCGGGCGCTGCCGAGTACGAGGCCTGGCTGGCTCAACAACGGCGGGGATGGGAGCAGCTATACCTGAGGGCGCTGGCCGATCTGATCGAGGCGGAGACGGCTCGTGGCGCCTATGATGCCGCCATCCTGTGTGCACGGCGTTATCTGGAGATCGACGATCTGGCTGAGGACGTGCACCGCCGGCTCATCGAGCTGTACACCCTCGTCGGCGATCGTAGCCGAGCGGTTCGGCAGTTTGAGCTTTGCGTTCGCGCGCTGGAGCGGGAGCTCGGCGTCAGCCCTCTGCCGGAGACGCGTGCGGTCTACCAGGCTGCCCTGCGAGGCGAACGGGTGTTGCAGGAGGCCGCATCCCCTGCCTGGACCACGCTTCCCAGCCTGGATGCCCCCATGGTCGGTCGCAGTGCGGCAATGCGTCAGCTGGATCGCGCTTACCATCGGGCGCGAGCGGGGCGTGGAGGGGTCGTGCTGGTTTCCGGCGAGCCGGGCATCGGCAAATCCCGGCTATTGCAGGAGTTCGCCAGCGGGCTGGAGCGTGAGGCGACGATCCTGGTGGGCGGGGGGCATGAGACGGAGCAGGGCCTGCCTTACTGGCCACTGGTGGAGGCGTTGCGGCCCCACCTGGAGGCCATCGATTGGGCGGCACTTGCCGTCGAGCGGACCTCTCTGGCGGAGGTGACCCGGCTTCTGCCGGAGCTGCATGGGCGGATTCCGGATTTGCCGCCTCCTGCTCCTCCCGAGCCGGGCCAGGAGCAGGCTCGCCTGTTCCGGGCGTTGGTGGACTTGCTCCTGGCGCTGTCGGCTCGCCGTCCGCCGTTGATCTTGTGCCTGGATGACCTGCACTGGACCGACGAGGCCACGCGCTCGTGGCTGGGGTACCTTGGGCGCTACATCAGACGTGCCGCCGTGCTGATCCTGGGGGCGTATCGTACCGGAGAGGCGGCAGCGGTGAGCGCGTTGCGAACCGAGCTGGCGCGGCTGGGCGTCCTGCAAGAGGTGGGGCTGGAGGGCCTGGCCGAGGAAGACGTCCTGTACCTGGTGCGCCATCTGTCGGGTCAGGACAGCGGCGTCGAGCGGTTCAGCCGACGCATGCACCGCGAGACGGGCGGCAATCCCTTCTTCCTGTTGGAGGTTCTGCGAGTCATGTTTGAAGCCGGCATCTTATGGCAGGATGATGCCGGTTGGAGCGCGGCCGTGGACGAGGCCACCGAGGGCTATCGCGACCTGCCGCTGCCCGACACGGTGGTTCAGGCGATCCGGACCCGGCTGGATCGTTTGAGCCCTCAGGCGCGTCAGGTGGCCGAGGCCGGGGCGGTGATTGGGGGGCAGTTTGGCGTGGGGCTGATCCAGGCGACGAGCGGACGTCGCGAGGATGAGGTGGTGGACGCCCTGGATATGCTCGTGGCTCGCCAGTTGCTCTCCGAACATGAGGGTATATATCGGTTCGACCACGATCTCGTTCGAGCGGTGGTGTATCGCGATCTCAGTTATGGGCGCCGCCGGCTGCTGCATCGCCGGGCTGGTGAGATCCTGGAGCGGCTTCGGCCCGGCGATGCGGCGGCCCTGGCCTGGCATTATGAGCGGGCTGAGCAGATGGACAAGGCGGTGGCGTATCTGTTGAGGGCAGGCGATCGGGCGCGCGGGCTGTACGCCTATCCGGAGGCCATCCGCCATTACCGACGCGCGCTGGCGCTTCTCAAAGAGCAGGGGGACCACGAACGGGCGGCGCGGACCCTGATGCGGCTTGGGCTGACCTACCACATCGCTTTTGATTTCCAGAGGGCACGCGAGTCCTATGACCAGGCGTTCGTCCTGTGGCAGCAGGTGGAGGCCGCTCCTCCGGCCGATCTCCTTGCTCCGGCCCCGCACGCTTTCCGAATCGACTGGCCTCATCTGCTCACCCTGGACCCGGCCCTGGTAGGGGATGCCAACTCGGGCGGCGTGGTCGAGCAGCTCTTCAGTGGGCTGGTGGAGCCCAGCCCCAACATGAACATCGTGCCGGATGTGGCGCACAGTTGGGATGTGCTGGAGGGCGGACGCACGTACGTCTTTCACCTCCGGGACGATGCGCGATGGAGCGACGGCGTTCCGGTCACCGCGCAGGATTTCGAATATGCCTGGAAGCGGGTGCTGGACCCGGCCGTCGGGTCGCCCTGCGCCAGCCTGTTGTATGACATCAAGGGGGCCAGGGCCTTCCATCAGGGCGACCTTCGGGATCCGGATGGGGTGGGCGTGCGAGCGCTGGACGAGGGCACGTTGCTCGTGGAGTTGGAGGGGCCGATCAGTTATCTCCTGCATCTGCTGGCTCATAGCGTGGCACGCCCTGTGCCTCGGCATGTGGTGGAGGCGCACGGCGAGGCGTGGACTCGGACGGAGCATTTGGTCACCAACGGGCCATTCCGGCTGGAGAATTGGGAGTGGGGACGTCGCGTGGTGCTGGCGCGTAATCCCGGGTATCACGGCCGGTTTACCGGCAACGTGGAGCGGGTGGAGCTGTATTTGCTCGTGGATCCGGAGGCCAAGATCGCCAAGTTGGAGATGTATGAAGGGGACGCGCTGGACATTATCAGCCTTTGGTGGGGGCTCCCGCCGGCGGAGATGGAGCGCATCCTGCGCCGGCACGCAGGGGAGCACATCTCAGGGCCACAGCTCCTCATCCGCTGTGTGTGCTTCAATGTAGCTCATCCCCCCTTCAACGACCGCCGGGTTCGCCAGGCCTTCGCGCACGCTATCGATCGGGAGGCATTGACGCGTGTGCTCATGCGGGGGCTCGCCTCGCCGGCCACGGGAGGGTTCGTGCCGCCGGGGATGCCAGGGCACTCCCCGGATATCGGCTTGCAATATGATCCCGACCAGGCGAGAAAGCTCCTGGCGCAGGCGGGCTACGCGCAGGGGCGAGGCTTTCCTGTTGTCGAATGGCCCACGTTCAGCGGCTCTGAGATCATTGCCGAGCGGTTACAGAGGGAATGGCGTCGGGTTTTGGGGGTGGAGGTGAGGCGGGAGACGTTGGAGTGGAAGCCGTATGTGGAGAGGATCTTCAACGGGCGCTCGTCCATATTCCTGGGGGCGTGGATGGCGGATTATCCCGATCCTGACAGTTTCCTGCGCCTGAGCGATTATCGACGCCTGACGCGGTGGGAGAACGCGAATTATGACTCGCTGGTGGAGCAGGCCAGGCGGATCATGGATCAGGAGGAGCGGATGAGGATGTATCGCCGGGCGGATCAGATCCTGATGGAGGAGTCGCCCCTCATCCCATTGGTCTACTCACGACAGAATGTGCTTGTGAAGCCGTGGGTACGTCGGTACCCTGTGAGCTCATTCAAGTGGTGGTTCTGGAAGGACATCATCATCGAGCCACACTGAGCGGGCAGATTTCCTATTCGATTCATCTGGTGCAGATGCCGGATGGTGACCCGTTTGTAGAAAGTTTGTGGAACCCTTCGTGCTAAGCTGCTACTCGGAGACGGGTAGCAGCTTTTCCTTTTTCCGGGACACGCGCTCCGCCATCGGCGAGGAGATCGAGGAATCTCTCCGATTTCC
This sequence comes from Chloroflexota bacterium, assembly GCA_024277095.1. Classification (GTDB taxonomy): domain Bacteria; phylum Chloroflexota; class Anaerolineae; order DUEN01; family DUEN01; genus DUEN01. Next base: position 2,732 of record JAJRVX010000496.1, on the reverse strand, counting down.
AGAGGGAAAGGGGTCATGACAGCTCCGACGACATATATTTCTTTCCTGATCCGGATATGGCGTGAGCGGGACCCGGAACAGCCTGAGTGGCTCGGTGACTGGCAAGGAGAGATCGAACACATTCAGAGCGGCCGACGTTGGACCTTTCACACGATGCGAGACATGTTCTCCCTTTTGCGCGATCAGGTGGAGACCGCACAGGAGGATGATCCCTCCCAGTGAATCATAGGATGTGGATTCCATCTGATGTCGCCGAGGTGACCGAGCATACACCTGTCTGTATCATATCGCGTCCTCCCAGCGGAAGTACCACGTAAGCGCGGTAGTGTGTCCAAGGTGTGGAAGCTTCGCGAGGTCCATTGCAAGTCCACAGAGGGCGGAGGGGCTTCCCTCCGTCAAAACACTCTCTTTTCCCGCTTTGCACCTGTCCTTTCCCGACCTGATTCGGGCGGGCGAGGCCGGGCGAGACAGGTGAGGGGCGGAAACCGGGAAGTTTCTTTTGAGGGGTGCAGCCCCTCAAAACCCTTCGCTGTATTCCTACCGAAAAGTATACACTACCGTAGGCGCGGCTACCTTCGACCGCGAACGGGGGCTGTTGTATATTCCCGAACCTCTGGCAGATGACGGCGGGCCTCTGGTGCATGTGTGGCGGATGGCTGAATAGACGCTTTCGGAACCTTGCTCATGGGCCCATTCCATTAAAGAAAGAAGGGGGAAAGTCGATCGTGAGAAGCCGCAGCCCTGTCCCAGCGCTCATTTTCGTACCCCTGTTTGTCGCCTCGTTGATCGCGGCGGTGCTTGGATCATCCGCCGAGGCGCTCCCTACGCATCTGGGTGGCGCCCAGACGCCGCCGATCCCGATCGGTGGCCGTGCTCATTTCTCAGAAGAGGCCCGCTACACGGTGGTCATCCCCGCCGCAGGGCCGGAAGGCTCGTATAGCCAACAACCTTATATCGACACCTATGTTTACTCCGTCGCACCCGGCACCAGCTACTGCACCAGCACGAAGCTGGCCGTCCAGTACAACGGCAGCGAGTTCGGCACGGAGTACCAGCGTGCCTTCATCGGCTTCCACCTCTCCAGCATCCCGGCCGAAGCCATCATCGACTCCGCCACCTTCTACGCTTACCTCTACGACGCCTGGGGCGCCAGCTCTGTGAGCATCGATCTCCGGCAGGTGACGGCCAATTGGGGTTGCCCGCTCTATTGGCCGGGGCCGAAGTCCGTCTCCACTGTATCGCGCTCAGTGGGCCTCACAGCGGGGTGGTACACCTGGGATGTGACGGCGCTGGTGGCGAACTACTGGAAGGGAAAGGATTTCGGCCAGGGCCCCAACTATGGGTTCGAGCTCCGGGGGCCGGAGTCGGGCGGCGCCAAATCCTATCACTACCGCTACTTCCGCTCCAAGAACGCGAGCAGTGGCCGTCCCTATCTGGTCGTGAAGTATCACCTGCCCGCTACCGACACTCCCACTCCCACGCGCACCCCGACGAATACATCCACCCCTACATCGACGCATACGCCCACCCGGACGCCAACGCCGACGCTCACCCGTACCCCGACCCAGACACCTCCGCCCACTGCCACAGGATCCCCACCGGCATTGAGGATCGTGGCGGGCCCCAGGGTGTCCGAGATCACCGCCACCTCCGCCGTAGTCACCTGGACGACCAACATCCCGGCGAACAGCGTGGTCCGTTATAGCCGGAGGGCCGTCTTCTTCACCGATCAGGTGAGCAATGCCAGCCGCGTGACCGGACACCGCATCGTCTTGAACGGGCTGACGGCAGGTACCACCTATCGCTACCGGGTGGAGTCGACCGATGCCGCCGGGAGGCGCGTCGTCAGCCGGAGCGGCTACTTCCGAACCGCGGCGAAGCCGGATAACCAGGCCCCGACCATCTCACAACTGCGCGTCGTCCGGCTGTCCACAGAGGCCGAGTATTACCAAATCGAGGTGGATGCCTTCGACGAGGATGGCGTCGAGCGGGTTGACTTTTACATCGATGGTCGGCTCATCGGCGCCGATCACTCCGGCGGGGATGAGGCGACGATGCTGCTGGCGCCCGCCGCTATGGGCTTCAGCCGCGCCGACTTTTTCCGAGAGCATCGGTTCATGGCTCGCGCGGTGGACATCTACGACGCGGCTCGGGAGGCGTCCTCTCCGTTCATCCCACCGGACGAGAACCCTCCCATGGACATGTGGATCATCGCCCCCGCGCCGGATCACACGATCTATATCGGCGGACGGGTCGTCCCGCCTGGCGCTACGGTGGACATCGAGGTCTACGCCGCGGAGCATGGCTGGCACTGCGGGTCCTCTGGATACATGGATCCGCCTCCAGGCGCACCGCCTCAGCCTCCCCGTCGCTGCACCGAGACCACGGATCCGGTGGATCGCGTTGAGTTCTACATCGATGAAGATCTGGTGCATACATCCTACCCATCTCCCCCGGGTAGGTATGGGCACGAGTATACATGGGATATCGGTGGGATGTCCCCGGGGACGCACACGATCCGGGCGGTGGCCTACGCCAGCGATGGATCGCAGGTGGAGGACGTCCGTACGGTGCGGATCGAGCGCGGCGAGAGACGCATGGATGTGAGACGCACGGTGACCCGGGTCGATAATACTCTCCGGGTGACCCTGCGGATGACGAACACGGGGACGCGCGATCTCTCGCTGAACACCATCGAGGATAACCGGGTTGGGGTCCAGCCGGTCGGCAGG
>JAJRVX010000495.1:0-9241 GCA_024277095.1 Chloroflexota bacterium | reverse complement strand
TCGATTGGGACGGCGGAGGCGGCGGCCTCCACGAGCTGGCCGACAACATCGCCAACCCCAGCAACAGCGGATATTGGCGGGTGGGCGATCTGGTCCCGGCCGAACCCGGCGTCAAGGCGGGTGCCCCCATCCGAAACGCGCTCAATCTATGGAAAAACCGGAACATCACCCTGATCATCTATAACCAAGTCACCGGGCAGGGCTCGAACACGCGTTACACCATCTCCGGATTCGGCGAGTTCGTTCTGACGGACTACCGGTTCCAGGGGCCCAACAAGCGCATCTGGGGATACTTCATCCGTCGCGTGACCGCCGGTGAGCCGGGCGGGCCGGAATTCGGCCTCCAGGGAGTACGACTGAGAGAATGAACACTGCACAGAAGCCCATCGAGGCATCAGGTAACGCCAGGTTTCATCGTCGGCCCCTGCGAGAGTGGGCCATCAATATCACGGCCGCCCTGTTCTGGGCATTTTATGCGGCGGTGTTCCTGCAAAAGGCATGGATCACGCGCGATTTCATGAGCCTGGGGCTGTGGCTCTACTACTCGCTGGTCGTCTGGCTGTTCATCACGCGGGCGCCGGCCAAGCGGAGCGCCCCCTGGCCCGTCACGCTGGTCGCGCTGTGCAGCATGGCGCTGCCGGTGGTCGGGCTCTCGCAGGCCCCCAGGGGACATCTCCTGCCGGGGATTCTGGTACAGGGGGTGGCATTGGTGGGCATGTTCATCGCCACCGCCTCGCTGGGGCGGAGCTTCGCCATCGCCCCAGCCGACCGGGGGCTGCGCACCACCGGCCCTTACCGCTGGGTTCGGCACCCCTTGTACGCGAGCGAATTGCTGTTCTACGTCGGTTATCTATTGGCGAACTGGTCATGGCGAAACGCCCTGATCCTCGGCGTCGCCGTCATGCTGATCCTGTTTCGCATTTATCACGAGGAACGTCTGATCACGGGCTATGATCGATACACCCATCAGGTGCGTTGGCGTCTGATCCCGTGGGTTTGGTAACTCGGAAGAAGTGGATTGGGAGGGCTTCATGCAACGGAAACGCGGAATGATCTGGCTGATCACGGGGCTGCTGTTCGCCTTGCTGGCGGGTGTATTGACCTTTCGCATCCTGGCGCAGGCCACGGAGGCGGCCAGCGAGGTACAGGAAGTCCATCTGAGCCCCGTCGTGGTGGCCCTTCAGGATATTCCATTGCGCACAGTGATCGAGGAAAGCCAGGTCTCGGTGAAGCAGATCCCCACAGAGCTGGTGCCCGAAGGCGCGGCCACCTCCATCTCGGACGTCGTCGGCAAGATCCCGAAACAGAACATCGCCGCCGGCGAGATCCTGCTCCTGCAACGGCTGGTGGAGCCGACCGTGAAGGGAAAGGACATCGCCTTCACGATGCCGGAGGACAAGGTGGTCATCGCGTTGCCCGCGTCCGACCTGATGAGCCGCGTTGGGTTCCTGAAGCCCGGGGATCGAGTGGATCTCCTGTTCACCCTCCCCGTTCCTGACACGGCCGGGGAACGGCTGTACACCCTGGACGCCATTCAGAATCTGGAGATCGTGGGGATGGCGATGCCGCCACTCCTGAGCAAGCAGGGCAGCGGGGAGGCCCAACCGCAAATAGCATTGGCGAACGAGGGCGTTCTCTTCTTCGCCGTCAGCGCTCAGGACGCGCTGACCATCAAGTTCCTCAAAGACTCCGGCGCCATCATGGACATCGCGTTACGGGCTCCTACCAGCGAGCAGCTGCTGGAGGCGGAGACCGTCGACCTGCCTTACATCTTCGATCGATACCAGTTCTCGCAGTCGCCAGTGGCGACGCCGGAGTTGGAAGCGTCGACGGGGACGGGAGAGTGATCCCCCTGAGCCGGGATCGCACAAAAGGAGAGGAAGGCCCCCTGGTGGCCATTCCACACATGACAGGAAAGAGAGCATAAGAGGCATGGACGAGATGAACGAGCAGCCCATCCGCACCCTGATCGTCAGCGCTGACCAAGGGCTTGTCGAGCAGATCCTGAAGGCTCTGGCCCCTCAGGACGACTTTACCATCACCGGGATCGTGCAAGATCTGGAGGATGCGATCGCCCACGTTCAAGAGGTGATCCCGGATATCATCCTGGTGGGCGAGAGCCTGGAGGGGGAAGAGGAGCGACTGCGCCGCCTGGCCATCCAGGCGCCCTTCGCCTCCGTGATCGCGCTATGCCCCCGGGAGGACATCCTCTGCGCGCAGAGGGCCCTGCTCGCGGGCGCTCGCGCCTTCGCGCCTACGCCCTTCAGCGACGAGGAGCTATGCACCGTCCTCCGCGAGGTGTATACGGTGGAGGCGGAGCGGCGCAGGAAGCTGGGGCAGGCGCCCACACAACCGACACAGGCGTCGGAGACGAGCGAACAGGACAAGGTCTTCGCCCTGCTCAGCCCCAAGGGAGGGGCCGGACGCTCGGTGATCGCGGCCAACCTCGCCATCCTGCTCCGCCAGGAGACGGACAAAGAGGTGCTGCTGATCGAGGCCCACCAATCTGTGGGCGATCTCGACACCATGTTGAACCTCGTGCCGACATCGACCCTGGCCGATCTGGGGCCGGACACTCGCGACGTGGATGAGGACCTGCTGAGATCGATATTGATCCAGCACGCCAGCGGTATCCAGGTCCTCCTGACCCCCAGCAAAAACGACGATCACCGGCTCCCCGACCCATCCGGGTTCGGGCGTATCCTCCAGCTGGCCAAGGAGACGTTCGACTACGTCGTCATCGATACCGGCCCCCTCACGGATCCATACACCGGCGTCGTCCTGCAGCATGCCGATCGAGTCCTGCTGGTGATCACGCCCGAGGTACCCTCCCTGCATCGAGCCGCCGTCTTCCTGGAGGCGGCCCTGGAGAACGGCTTCCCACCTGACCGGATCCAGCTAGTGGTGAATCGCTCCACCGCCCGGGGGGGGATCGGCCAACAGGATATCCAGGATCGCCTGCAGATCAGCGATCCGTTCCTGATCCCGGAGGACATCTCCCTGGTCACGTACTCGGTGAACCAGGGGATCCCTGTGGCCCTCAGCCATCCCAAGAGCGCCGTGACCACGTCTCTATTCCACATGGCGCAGAAGCTGGTCAACGGCACAACCCAACTGGCCAAGACGAGCCTCCCTGCAAAGGGATGGAGCAAGCGCTTGCCCAAGCCACTTCGCGGCCTGCTGAGCCACGCATGACCCGACGACGCGAGGACCGGGAGGTACGGTGACGATGTTGTTCTGGATTATCCCATTGATCATCATGTGGGCCGTGCTGGCCATATTCATCGGCGTGTACCGGATGACGGCTCCCGAGGCCAAGATCGAGTCTCGGCTCGAGTCGGTCCCGCTGGCCGCGCCCGCCCGCCCGCGCGTCCCGGCCCATCAGCAGTCACACCAGGTCTCCGGGTTCATCGCCCGGCAACTGGCGCGCGTGGGGATCACGGACAAGATCGCCACCAGCCTGGCCCGGGCCAATCTCAAACTCACCGTCACCGAGTTCGTGCTCATCTGCATCGGCCTGATCCTGGGCGCCTTTATCCTGGGGGCCTTGATCACCCGCCACGTGATCCCCGGCATCGCCCTGGCCATCATCGTGGCCTTCGTCCCCCGTTTCTACCTGAACCGCCGGGAGAGCCAACGGCTGAAGGCGTTCCAGGATCAGCTCCCGGATACCCTGAACCTCCTGGTCAGCTCGCTCCAGGCCGGCTACGGGCTCCTGCACGCCATGGAGATGGTCGCGCAGGAGATGCCCGATCCGACGGCGGAGGAGTTCGGCAAGGTGGTGCGGGAGACGGCCCTGGGGTTCTCGCTGCCGGAGGCCCTCACCCATCTGACCCACCGGGTCAACAGCGATGATCTGGATCTGGTCGTCACCGCCATCAGCGTCCAGCACGAGGTGGGCGGCAACCTGGCGCAGATCCTCGAATCCATCAGCGCGACGATTCGCGATCGCATCCGGATCAAGGGCGAGATCGCCGTCATGACCACGCAACAGCGTATGACCGGCTTCGTGCTCAGCGGGATGCCCTTCATCCTGGGCACCATCATCATGCTCATCAACCCGGAGTACATGATGGTCATGTTCGAGCCCCGCTGGCTGTTCATCCCCGGGTCAGCCCTGGGGATGATGATCGTGGGGAACCTGGTGATCCGACGCATCCTGAACCAGGAATTCTAGGAGGGAGTCAACCGCTATGACGGCTACACTGCTCCTCATCAGCACGCTGGTCAGCGCGAGCGTCGCGTCCTTCTGGGCGGCTCTGCGGAGCCCCCGGAGCCAGTCCTCCATCCGGAAGCGCTTCGCGCAATACGTCGACACGCCCATGACCGCCGAGGAGATCGAGCTGCAACAGCCGCTATACGAGCGCGTGATCAAGCCGCAGTTTCGCCGCCTGCTACAGTGGCTGGGACATCTCACCCCCACGGGGAATCTGGAGGAGCTCGCCCGCCAGCTCATCATCGCGGAGCGGCCGGGCGGCCTGAGCCCCCTCGATTTCATCGGGCTGAAGATGCTGTCCGGGCTCATCGTGGGCGGCGCGACCGCCGCCTACCTCAGCACAAGGAACATGATCCCCTCCGCGGTGATCCTCTTCGGGATCGCCGGGGTCCTGGCCGGGCAACACCTGCCCAATATGTGGCTCAAGAGCCGCATCAAGCGCCGCAGGGCCGCCATCACCAAGGCGCTGCCCGACGCTCTGGACATGCTCACCATCTGCGTGGACGCCGGGCTCGGCTTCGATGCCGCCCTGTTGAAGGTGGCCGAGAAGTGGGACAACCCGCTCAGTCGCGAGTTCGCCCGCGTGGTCAGCGAGATCCGCATGGGGGTGCGACGGGCGGAGGCCATGCGGCACATGGCCGAGCGAACGGACGTCCCGGAAGTCCATGCCTTCGTCGCCGTGCTCATCCAGGCCGACCGGCTCGGGGTCAGCATCGCGGACATCCTGCACGCCCAATCGGACCAGCTCCGTATGCGCCGACGCCAATGGGCGGAGGAGCAGGCACGCAAGGCCCCTATCAAGATGCTGTTCCCCCTGATCCTGTTCATCTTCCCGGCCTTATTCACCGTGATCCTGGGGCCCGCCGTGCCGCGATTCATCGATGTCTTTGCCAGTATGAAGAGATAGTTTGTAAGAAGCGAGGAGCCCCATGACGACGTACGCGATCGGTCAACCCATTCGGCCGGAACTTGACGAGGATTACCAGAAGGCCCTTCAGCACCTGCAATCCGGTCAGTGGAGCCAGGCCATTCAGATCCTGAAGAAGCTCCAGGAGCGCTATCCGCAACATCGGGAGCTGCAGGATCTGCTGGAACACGCGCAACTGAAGGCCAAGCTGGAACAGGAACACCCCACCCCAAAGCGCTTCCTTATCCCTCCCTGGCTCCAATCGTGGTGGCGCAGAGGGGCCGTCGCGATCCTGGCGTTGATCGCCGTGCTCATCACGGTTCAGGTATACACCCGGGTCATCGTGCCCATGCAAGCGCAGCAGGCGCAGGTCGTCGAGTACACGCGCCTGTTGGAGGAAGGACAGCAGGCACTGGCCATCGGGGCATATGAGCGAGCGGCGGACATCTTCCGGCGCCTACTGGAAGAGGTCCCCGACAGCGTTCCGGCGCGCGAGGGCCTGGCCATCGCCGAGGAGCGCCTGGCGCTGCGGGACCAGTATCAGGCGGCCGTAGCGTTGCAGGAGGAAGGGAAGATCTAAGAGGCGCTGCAGGCGTTCCGGGAGCTCCAACAGAAGTCACCCGGCTACGCCGACGTGCCCCAGCGCATCAAGGTGCTGGAGCGCCAGCTGGAGGTGCAACGCTACTATGAGGAGGCCACCCGGGCCTATCAGGAGGGCCGGTGGGAGAAGGCCGTAGCCGCCTATGAGGCGGTACGCAATCTGGACGTCGACTTCCGACAGGAGGAGGTCACGGAGCGCCTGTTTGAGGGCTATCGGCACCTGGCCCAAGCCCTCCTGAGCCAGCCGGATGAGTCGGGGGAGAACGCGCGACAGGCGCTGGAACTGCTGAGCAAGGCGCTCAGCCTGCGCCCACGGGACGCGCAGACGTCCGCCGAACGGGCCCTCGTATACGATTATCTCCAGGGGCGGGAGGCTGTGGAGGCCCAACGATGGGACGAGGCAGCTCGATACCTGGAGCCGATCTACGAACGCTCGCCCGACTTCATGGCCGGAGCGGTCGTCCCTCTGCTCTACCGCGTCTACCTGGAGCAGGGCAAGCAATACGAGGCCCGCGGGGAATATCCCCAGGCCCTGGAGCGATACCGCCTGGCCAGCATGCTGCCCATAGCGGATACCAGCGAGGCGCGCCAGCGCATGAACGCGATCGCGCCGCTGGCCACTCCCAGCCCCACGCCCACGCCGACGCCGGAGCCCACGCCGACGCCCACGCCCACGCCGACGCCGCTGCCGCTCAGCGCCTATCGCGGCTGGATCGCCTTCAAGACGGATCGCGATGGCGGCGTCAGCATCTACGTGATGCGGCCGGATGGCAGCGACCAGCGTCCGGTATCCGATCCGGAGACGTACGAGAAACTGGAGGAGCGGGAGGCATACTCCCCGGACGGCACGCGACGCGTCTACAACGAGGGCGATTCGCACTCGACTCCCCTCTACATCTGGCGCTATGATGTGCCGCCGACATGGGAGCGCCGCCGACAGCTCCTGGACAACAGCTCGATCAATTATCAACCCGCCTGGTCGCCACAGGGGAATCTGATCGCCTTCGTATCCCAGGTGACCGGCAATGATGAGATCTGGGTGATCAGCGCAGATGAGCGGGAGGAGCACCCGACTCCCAAGCAGTTGACCTTTAACACCTGGGAGTGGGACAAGCATCCCACCTGGTCACCCGACAGTCAGTACATCGCCTTCTGGTCCAACCGGGAGACCGGACGGCGACAGATCTGGGTGATGCGAGCCGATGGCAGCAACCAGGTGAACATCAGTCGACACGAGTACAACGACTGGGACCCGGTGTGGATCAAATAATCTGAAGGAGGAGTCCGCCATGGCACTGTTCTCTCGTCGCGATGGACATACACGAGATACAGCAACCCGGCCGGCCAGTCCGGCCATCGCCCAGAAGCCGTCTTCCACGGAAGGGGGCAGGGCCACACCGGTTGCCCCACCGCCGTTGCCGCCGGCTTACCTGGATGTGAAACGGCGCGTGCAGCAACGCTTGATCGATGAGGTCAACCCCAATACCGATCTGTCCAACGCCGAAGAGGCGCGGCAGATCATCGAACCGATCTATTCAGAGGCGTTGGTGGAAGCCAACCTGGTGCTGAACCGCAGCGAGCGCCAACGCCTCTTCGAGATGATCCTGGCGGAGATCCTGGGATACGGGCCGATCCAACCGCTCCTCGAGGACGACAGCATCACGGAGATCATGGTAAACGGCCCGAAGCACATTTATGTCGAGCGCAACGGCAAGATCCACAAGGTCCCCATCACGTTCGAGAACGACGATCATGTGCTGCGGATCATCGAGCGCATCGTCGCCCCCCTGGGGCGACGCATTGATGAGAGCTCCCCTATGGTGGACGGGCGACTGCCCGACGGCTCCCGCGTGAACGCCGTGATCCCGCCCATCTCCCTGGTGGGCCCGTGCCTCACCATCCGGAAGTTCGCCAAGATCCCCTTCACCATCGACGATCTGATCCGCAACGGGACCCTGACCGCGGAGGCGGCCAAGTTCCTGGAGGCCGCCGTCCGGGCCAAGCTCAACATCATCGTCTCCGGCGGCACCGGCTCCGGTAAGACGACCCTGCTGAACGTGCTCTCCGCCTTCATCCCCAACGACGAGCGCATCATCACCATCGAGGACTCCGCCGAGCTGCAGCTGAAGCAGGAACATGTGGTACGCCTGGAGGCCCGTCCACCCAACATCGAGGGAAGAGGCCAGGTCACGATCCGGGATCTGGTCGTGAACGCCCTGCGAATGCGCCCCGACCGGATCGTGGTCGGCGAGGTGCGCGCCGGAGAGGCGCTGGACATGCTCCAGGCCATGAACACCGGCCATGACGGATCGCTCACCACGGCGCACTCCAACAGCCCGCGCGACACCCTGTCCCGTATCGAGACCATGGTGATGATGGCGGGCATGGAGCTGCCCCTCAAGGCGATCCGCCAGCAGATCGCCTCCGCCATCGACCTGATCGTCCATGCCGAGCGGCTGCGGGACGGCTCCCGCCGCGTGGTGCGCATCTCCGAGGTGCTGGGCATGGAGGGGGAGATGATCCTGATGCAGGACATCTTCGAGTTCGTCGAAGAGGGCATGGACGGGGACCGGATCATCGGCCAGCTACAGCCGGTCGGCCTGCGCCCCAAGGTGATGGAGAAGATCGAACGCGCCCATATCCAGCTCGATCCGGAGATCTTCGGCGTGGACCCACGATACGTCAGGCGGTAGGCGGATGAAGATCGTCAACACGACGCGAGGGATCACGCTGGCCACCCACGCCCGGGTGGCCGACAATTTCTGGACGCGCGGCCGCGGGCTGATCGGCACGCGGCCGCTTCAGCCGGGCGAGGCGCTCATCATCCGGCCGTGTAAGGGGATCCACACCTGGTTCATGTCCTATCCCATCGACGTCATCTACGTGGACGGCCAGGACCGGGTGCTGGATCTCGATCCGGCGGTGCCCCCCTGGCGCATGAGGCGGCCGCGCCGCCGGGCCCGCTATGTGATCGAGCTCCCGGCCAGCACGATCCAGCGCACGGGCACGCAGGCTGGCGACCAGCTGGAGATCGTGGACGAAGCCGAAGCCCAAAGCTAGCCACCGCCCCCCCGCCCCTATCCTCCCCTTGACTCGACACAATCCTATCGTGTATCCTTTCCACGCCGGCGATGGCCGGAGACTATCCGCCACATGCCGATAAAGCTTTCCCTGGACTTCGTCCTTTCCCTTTAAGTACCCATATATACGGCCTTCTTTGTGGCACCACACTATATCTGGGTATAGACGGCAACACCTTCCGCCACCCATAAAGCCAAACGTGAGGCTCTCCATAATACCAAGCAGACGGGAGTATATAAGATGCCAGAGACAGGGCCCAATATCCTCTGGATCTGCACCGACCAGCAGCGGTTCGACACCATCCACGCACTGGGAAACCCGCACATCCGCACGCCAAACCTCGACCGGCTGGTGAGCGAGGGCGTGTCCTTCCTCAACGCCTACGCCCAAAATCCCATCTGCACGCCCAGCCGGGCAAGCTTCCTGACGGGCTACTA
>JAJRVX010000494.1:0-10701 GCA_024277095.1 Chloroflexota bacterium | reverse complement strand
GTCGGCTGGCATCTTCTGAGCACGCGATACCTGTATGAGAGCCAGTGGCACAATCTGCGACAGGACCGGGTGCGGCTGCCCAACGGCCGGGAGATCACGTTCACCTATCAGGAGCACCCCGGCTTCGTCACCGTGGTGCCCGTCACCCCTGAAGGGGAGATCGTGTTGATCCGTAGCTATCGGTACACGGTGGACGCGTGGTGCTGGGAAGTACCCGCGGGTGGCCTGGGGAACCGCCCCGGGCAAAGCCTGGAGGATGTGGCCCGGGAGGAACTGGCCGAGGAGGCGGGCGCGTCATGCGAGGCGTTGCTGTATCTGGGCTGGCTGTACGCGGCGGTCGGGACCTCAGATGCGGTCCAGCACATCTTCCTGGCCACGGGGGTGCGGCTGGACGGCGCCCCGCATTGCGAGGAGACCGAGGTGATCGAGGTCCATAGGGTCCCCGTTGAGGAAGCGCTGCATATGGCCCGGTCCGGTGAGATCAAGGATACGCAAAGCCTGGTCGCCCTGCTCCTGAGCGAGCCCCATCTCTTTGCTCATGGCTAGCGCCTTCTGGATATCGCTCATATTTGGAAGGGGAAAGGAGGGACGACGCATTTTCAGCAGACACTCCCCGTATGTCGATTGATTCGTCCGACGAGAGCGGTGCGGAATCTGCCTCATCCCTCATGAAATGCGTCGCCTTATTCGCATCAACTTAACAGCATGAGCGAGACCCACGCCTGTCGTTTTTTCCTTCCACGGGCGGTCGCGCCTGAGAGGGGAGGCGCGGAGGGGAAGCCCCTCCGCAGGAAACCTTTTTTCTCGCCTTTTCCCTGCCTGGTTGGGGCCTTGGCCGGTGGCCTCCGGCCCCACGGGGCAGGTGAGGGGCTGAAAATAGAGTTCTTCGGAGGGGCGGCCGCCCCTCCGAACCACCCCAGAGATGCGGGGTCACTTCCATATCGCTTAAGTTGATACCAATGCCTCATAAAATGTGTCGCCCCTACAGATGCGCTTGCCGATGACCGGCGGCTGATAACAGGAGATTGGCATTGACCGAGAAACGTGTGAGAATGCAAGAGGGACAGCTCACGATCCACCCCTGGCGACAGCCCGATGCGCAGGGCTGGTTCGGCCCCTATGGCGGCAAGTTCGTGCCGGAGACGTTGATGCCCGCGTTGGACGAGCTGGAAGAGGCGTACCGGGAGTCCGCGGAGAGCCGCGCCTTCCAGGAGGAGTTGGATCACCTCTTCCGGACGTACGTGGGGCGTCCGACGCCCATCACCTTCGCCCGTCGACTGAGCGCCCACCTGGGCGGCGCGCAGATCTATCTGAAGCGAGAGGACCTGGCACACTCCGGCGCGCATAAGATCAACAACGCGCTGGGGCAGGCGTTGCTGGCCCGGCGCATGGGAAAGCATCGTATCGTGGCCGAGACCGGGGCGGGGCAACATGGCGTGGCGACCGCTACCGCCTGCGCGCTGCTGGGGATCGAGTGCGTGGTCTATATGGGCACGGTCGACATGGAGCGGCAGCGGCCCAACGTGTTTCGGATGCGGCTGCTGGGCGCCACGGTCCGGCCGGTGGACGCGGGCAGCCGGACGTTGAAGGACGCCATCAACGAGGCCATCCGGGATTGGGTGACCAACGTGCGCACGACCCACTACCTGCTGGGCTCGGTTCTGGGGCCGCATCCGTACCCGATGATGGTGCGGGATTTCCAGAGCGTCATCGGCCGGGAGGCGCGCCGCCAGATGCTGGAGCGGATCGGGCGTCTGCCCGATGTGCTGATCGCCTGTGTGGGAGGTGGGTCGAACGCCATCGGCCTCTTCTATCCCTTCATCGAGGATGAGGACGTGCGGTTGATCGGCGTGGAGGCGGGCGGGCTGGGGATCGCGACGGGACAGCACGCGGCTCGGTTCGCCGACCCCGCGATGGGCCGGCTGGGCGTGTTGCATGGCACCAAGTCCTACGTGCTGCAGACGGAGGACGGGCAGATCGCGTTGACGCATTCCATCTCGGCGGGATTGGACTACGCCAGCGTGGGGCCGGAGCATGCCCTGCTGCGAGAGCTCGGCCGGGCCGAGTACACGTACGTGACCGACGAGGAGGCTCTGCAGGGGTTCCAGATGCTCTGCGAGTTGGAGGGGATCATCCCCGCGCTGGAGTCAGCCCACGCCGTGGCCCATGCCATCCGGCTCGCCCCTCAGCTATCACGAGACCAGATCATCCTCGTGAACCTCTCCGGCCGCGGCGACAAGGACCTGGGCACGGTGATGAGGGCGTTGGGAGAGGAGGGCGAGGACGTCGTGGTATGACCTTGGCTCCCCTTCCCTTGGCGCAGCGATCGCCTGAGATAGGGGGACGGAGACATCATGCCTACCAGGGACTCCCCCCGTGGAGCCTGTGGCTGGGGGAGGCCCTCAGAGACCCTGCCGATGGATGGGGCTGAGCCTTTGCAGCTCGTGAGGAGGTTGGGCGATTGAGCGATAACGGCGTTGGACGCATCATGGCCGTTTTCAGGGCCGCGCGGGCGGAGGGCCGGGCGGCCTTCATGCCCTATTACACCGTGGGATATCCCGACCTGGAGACCAGCGTGGAGGTGCTGGCGGCGTTGGTGGAGGCCGGCGCGGACCTGATCGAGGTGGGCGTGCCGTTCTCCGATCCGCTGGCGGATGGCCCTACTATCCAGGCGGCCGCGCAGACGGCCCTGGAGCACGGGACCTCCGTGGCCGATGTGTTGCAGGTCGTCTATCGACTGCGCCAGCGCGGGATCTCGATCCCGCTGGTGTTGATGGGATACTACAACCCGTTCCTGGCTTACGGTATCGAGGCGCTATGTCGGGACGCGGCGGCCTTCGGTGCGGATGGCTTCATCGTCCCCGATCTGCCGCCGGATGAGCGCGATGGTCAGGAGATGATCGCGCGCTGCCGCGCCCACGGGCTGGCGTTCATCCCCCTGTTGGCGCCCACGTCGACCGAGGATCGCATCCGGATCGTGACGCGGGCGGCCACCGGCTTCGTCTACCTGGTGAGCGTGACGGGGATCACCGGGGCGCGGGACCAGCTCCCCCCCGATCTGGCGGCTTTTGTGGCGCGCGTGCGGGCGGCCACAGATCTGCCGCTGGCTGTAGGGTTCGGGATCTCCAACCCGGAGCAGGCGGCCCAGGTGGCTCGCATCGCCGACGGGGTGGTGGTCGGATCGGCGCTGGTCAGGTTGGGGTTAAGCGAGGAGCCGGTGGAGCGGATTCGAGCGCTGGCGGCCTCCCTGGCCCAAGGGGCGAGGCGGGCGCCCATGGGTGAATAACGAAGGCGTCGGCCTGCCGGGTTCAGGGGCCGACGCCTTGTTGTGTGCGGGCGTTCGCGTGGGGTGTTCACCACCGGGCGTGGATCGTCACCCGGCTGCCGTCGGGCGCTTCTACCTCCCATCCGGCGGGCTCCCGGGTGGCCAGCCCCGCGCCGACGACCTCCACCGTCGCCCCGGCCGGCACGAGATCGGGGAGACGCAGCCGGGCTTTCACTCCCTGGGGAAGCCCGGCGACCAGGTCGAACCGCCCCTCGTCCTGTTCCCAATGGACTGAGATCTCGCCGTGCGGCGTGGGGAGGCGGCCGCGCGCCCAGGTCAGCCCCGCCGGGATCGGCGCGATGAGCGCCCGGCCGAAGCCAGGACTCAGTGGGCGCACGCCGAGCTGATAGGTGCTCAGGAAGTAGGTAGGCGCGGCCGACCAGGCGTGGCAATGGCTGCGGGTCCACCAGCGTGGATCGAAGCCCGGGAAGGTCTCCCAGCAGGTGGTGGCGCCTTTGTCCAGCATCTCCCCCCAGCGCTGCCGCGTGATCTCCAGGATCCCCTCGAAGTCGCCCTGTTTCGCCAGCGCCTCAAAGGTGAAGAACATCATGAAGGGGCTGCCGATGTGCACCCACCCCTCCGGTGCGTCCTTGAGGTACCGCTCGATCAAGGGGCGACGCTCAGCAGTGGCGACATCGCACAGGTAGATCACCGTGTTGGTCTGCTGGGAGATCACCGGGCTGCGGGTGCCGTCGGCGCGAATGCAATCGATGTAGGCCTGGTGCTCCTCCGACCACAGGTGAGCGTTGATGGCGGCCTTGAGCGCCTCGGCCATCTCCCGATACCGTCGGACGTCCTCAGCCTCGCCCAGGAGATCGGCCAGGCGCGCCGTGCGGCGTAGCGCCTCCACCAGCCAGGCGTTCTGGTGGGTCACGACGCCCTCCCATGGCGTGTCCATGGGCGCCCAGTCCAGCATATTCCATGCCTCGATCTCCAGCAGGCCGTCCTCGTTGAGCATTCGCCAGATGTTCTCCGCCTGTTGGCGTACGGCTGGATAGATCTGGCGCACGAAGTCCAGATCTCCGGAATACTGGTAGAACTCCTCACAGGCCAGCACCCAGAGCAGAGACCAGGCGGTCAGGATGTTCTGCCACCCGCTGGGAACCTGTGATTCCACCAAGGGCGAGCGGGCCAGCGACTCGGCGGCCAGAAGCCAGCATCGCCGTGCGAGGGAGAGATCGCCGTAGCCGGCATACGTGATCAGCGCCCCGTTGCGGGCGTCGCCCACCCAGTAGGTCTGTTCATAGGCCGGGCAATCGACGAAGGTGTCCTCCGAGCATAACCGGGCGGTATAGCGGCTCATTTCCCATATTTGGTTGAGCAACGGATCTGAGCAGAGGAACGCGCCTCGCTCGGCGAGGGGATACGTGTTCAACAGGCAGGAGAGGTGACGGATACGCACCGGGCCGTGTGGATTGCGCACCGTCAGCAGCGCGTAGCGGAAGCCGCGTCGGCCAATGGCCGTGTAGCGCTGCCAGCCCTCCCGCGCCACGTAGCGGAGGGCGTTGTTCAGCCCCTCCGTGTAGTGGATACGACCGTCCTCGATGGCCTCGAACAGGTTGAAGTCCAGCACGGCCCCGGCGGGCGCCTCGATCTCGAAGTCCAGGAACCCCACGATCTCCCGCCCGAAGTCGATCAGCAACTCCGTGTCCGCCCTCTCCGATGCGGGGAAGACCGTCGTCACGTCATCGCTGAGGGCGCACAGGAGCTCCGCATTCTCGACCTGGGGCCTTGCCGAGGGCATCTCGCGTTGGAACGTGGTGATGGCGGCGATGGGTTGATGCGTGTAGTAGGGCTTCGGGACCGGCTGGAACCACCGCAGGTGAGGGCGCACCGCCTCCGGCGTCCCGCAATTCCATATGGCCGTTCGGACGGCCGCATCCCCTCCAAAGGGGCCGGCTGTGGCCCACGGCAGCTCGGCGGGGAGGCCGGGCAGCGATCGGAACGAGAGCGCGGCCGGGTCCTCGCCATCCACCACGACCGTGCACTGCTTCAGGTGATGGGTGCCACTGACGTCGATCAGCAGCAGGTGGTCGCCTGCATCGAGCGGGAGCGTCACGTCCTCTCGCCTCACGTCGATATCCCGCCCGTCCAGGCGAACGGGAAAGTTCAGTCCCCAATGCCGGTGGATCGTCACCTGTTGCGGTCGGTCGGTGCGGATCACGGTCGCCAGTAGGCCGTCCGTCTCATGACGATTTGAATCCTGGATTCCCGGCATGAGCGTGATGCGATAGTCCACCGCGGCTGCCAGGGCGGGCGGACGTACGGCTCGCGTCCGCAGGACGGAGACGGGGACCACAGGATCTTCGGTCAGGAACGGGATGTCTCGGGGGGCGAGGCCGCTCCACGGGCCCGTCTCGGCCGGGCCGACCTCCACCGCGTCGAGCCATCCGCTGTCGTCGTAGCCGGCCGTGGTCCAGTCCCGGGGCTCGGCCGCGGCGTCGAACTGCTCCTCGAAGTCCTGTTGCACGGAGAGGCGAGGGGCGTCCACCGCGTAGCCGCGATGCTCGCAGACCCGCCAGCGGTGGTCCGTGATCACCGCTTCTGTGTGCCCATCCGCATAGGTTAGGTCCAACTGGGCCAGGAGGCCACCGCGCCCGAGGATGTATTGGAACGTGGACTCGCCGAAGTGGCGCACCAGCACGGCCAACACGTTGCGCCCGGGCTGCAGCCGGGTGCCTACGTCGTACACGTCGTAGCGTTGGTGGGACGGGAACGACCGCACGGGACCGCGGCCGAGCCGCTCGCCGTTCAGGTAGAGCACGTACCGGCTGTCCGCGGTGATGGAGAGCGTCGCCCGGGCGAGGTCGGATGCCACCTGGAAGCTACGGCGTGCGCACAGGTGGAAGTTCCGGGGCGCATCTTCCCCGGCGATCCATATCCAGCGAGCTTGCCAATCCATGGGGGTCTCCTCCTGTAGGTGGTGGATAGGCGGAGTAGCACGCGCTATCGCGGCGTGTCGTCTGGCTCTCCGGATCTGAGATGGCGTAGGAACAGCATCCCGACCCCGAACAGGATGATCACGTCCGCGAGGTTGAAGACGCCCGTGCGCAGGCGTCCGATTCCCATGTTTAAGAAGTCCGTCACGGCGCCGTCATGAATCATTCGATCGTAGAGGTTGCTGGCTCCTCCGCCGATGACCAGGGCGAGCAGGAGGGCGTCGGTGTGGGGTAACTTTCTGTAGAAAAGGGCGACGACGAGGAGCCCTGACAACAGGATGGCGACGCTCACGGTCAGGAGCCAATAGCGGATATCATGGGGCAATGTCGAGCCCAGGCTCAGGAAAGCCCCCGTATTCCTGGCGAACTGGAGCCGGAGCGTGTCGTTCAGGAGGCTGATGGGCGGCCTCTGGGATAGATATTGGTGGGCGATCGCCTTCGTCGCCTGGTCGAGGCCGATGCTCAGGAGCAGGACGACTCCGACCTCGACCACTCGTCTGGTGGATGGCATCCGCTTTCACATACCTTTCCGCTGTCTATTGCGTGCGCTTGCGCGCCTCTTCGGATGGATCTCCATATCTCGCCAGGATGGACGCCAGGTCAGGGGGGAAGTAGGCGGATGATTTCAGTACCTTGCCGTCCTCCCGGAAGATCGCTCGCCCGTTCTCGTCCAGTTTACTCATGTTGCTTCGGTGCACCTCGTCAAACAGGTCGACGGCCGCCTCCTGCAGGCCGTGGGTGATGAAGGTACCCAGGACCACGTAGAGCAGATCGGTGAGCGCGTCGGCGATCTCGACGAGGTCGCCCTTCCGGCTGGCCTCTCGATATTCGGCGAGTTCCTCCTCGATCAGGGTAGCCCGCATCTCGATGAGCTCGCGAGGAAGGCGAGCGGTGGGGCGACGCTCAATGTGCGCGCCGAAGACCTCGTGGAATTCTTGCACCTGGGCTAGCTGTCTCTTCATGTGGACATGCCTCTCCGATGAACTGATTGTGGATCTGGCCGCCGGGTCGCTCCGAGGTGGCGGCTCATGTCCCGAAAGTGTGCGTCTCCGTAAAGGTGCAGCATACTACGCTCCTGTCGTCGGCGTGCATTCCGTGGATAAGCCGACGAGGAAGATCCCCTACGCGTGGTGCCCCATGGTGATGGCGTCGAACAGGCGGCGGTAAAGGGCGGCCACCAGGACGCCGAGCTCCAGCAGGACCATAAACCCCGCGAACGCGACGGCGAGGTAGGTGATGCGGTCCTGAGCGATGATCGGGATCAAGGGGGGGAGGGGGACTCCCTTCTCTCCCGTGATCCGGAAGAAGGGGGAGAATAGCTGGGAGGACACGGCGCCGATCATGGCGCCGGCTGCCGCTCCGTAGACCGTCAGGATCCCGTACTCAAGGATGATCTGCCCGACCACCTGGCGTCTCGTCAGACCCACGGCTCGCAGCACGGCAAAGCGATAGAGCCGCGCCTGGAGGGAGGCGTAACTGTACACCAGGAGCCCCAGGGCCGCCATGGCCGCCGCGGCCAGGAACCCGATGGAGAGGGTGCCGAACACCCCGACGCGCTCCATCTTCGCCTGCTCCTGGGCGATGGTTGTCGGCGCGTCCTGCCGCCGGATGGCGTCCACCCCCGCCTCCGGGATGGCCGCCCACACCTGCTCGCTGGTTGTGCCCTCCTGGAGGCGCATCCAGATCCTGTGGGGCAGGGTGATGCTGAAGTACGAGATGAGGTAATCCAGATGCCCCACCACGGTGACGCGGTCCTCGTACGCGGTGGGGAAGTAGCGATACGTCCCCGCGATGGTGAATGAGGAATCCACCCAGAGCCCGTCCTCCACCGTCACGCGCATCCGGATCTGGTCGCCGATCTGGAGATGGTGGAGATCCAGGAACGCCTGCGGGACCAGGATCCCATCCGGCAGGAGGGCCAGCCGGTTCATCAACGCCCCCAGGGGCTCGTCCGCGAAGTCGCTCCGGAACCAGGCTACCGATGGGAAATCCAGGCGATCGATGGCCAGGAAACGGGCGCGAACGCGCTTTCCATCGGCCAGATCGATCGTCGTGGGGTAATCGCCCACCCGGGTGGCGGCGGCCACGCCGGGAAGATCGGCGAAATCCCCGGGTGTGGGAATCCAATCGGCGTCGCCCGTATCCTCTGCCCCCTCGACGTATGGCTCAAAGGTGAGGTCCGTTCCCACCTGGTAATAGATCCGATCGATGAGCCATTGATCCAGGCTGGCCGCCAGGGATAGGGTATACGTTCCCAGGGCCAAGGAGACGATCACCAGGATGAGAGGGCTCACGTAGTTCTGGCTTTGACGCCCAAGCTGACGCAGGGCCAGGTGGGGCGTGATCCAGGGGGTTCTGCTGGCCAGCCAGTCGATCAGGTTCATGAGGATAGGGAAGATGCGCATGGTCAGCAGCGCGGCCGTCAGGACGAAGAGCGCCGGCACCAGGACGAGCAGCGGATCCCGGTAGACGTCCTCCGGCCGGTCGTGGATCAGCATGGCCAGGGTTCCCGTGTCCTCCAGCTGACGATACGCGTAGGCGGTCGGGATCACCAGCAGCAGATCCAGGTAGTATCGGTGCCAGAACGGGGGGCGGATCGGGCGGGCGTATTCCCGCTCCTGCTCCACGACGCTCTGTTTGGCGACCCGGGCCGCCGGCCACAGCCGGGCGATCAGGATCACCCCCAGCGCGGCCAGCATCAGCGGGATGTTCAGGCCGTACAAGGAGACGGGCAGGGGCGGCCGATCCCCCGTGAAGGAGAGAAAGCTGACGGTGTGTCCCATGGCCCGGGCGAGCAACATGCCGAACCCGATGCCGAGGGGGTATCCGATCACCAACAGGAGCATCTCCTCGACCAGGGTGAGGGCCAGGACACCGGACACCCCCATCCCCCGGCTGACCATGATCGCCGTCTCCCGGCGCTGCCAGTGGGCGATGATGATGGAGGTCAGCACCAGGAAGTAGAGCAGGAAGCCCAGAGCCGGGATGTTGAAGCCGAGAAGCAGGGTGGTGAGCGTCGTCTGCCGCCGCACGAACTCCTTGAGAGGATCGAGTGGGGAGACATCCAGCCGGGCGTCGGGCAGGTACTTGTTGATGATGGCCAGGCCGCGCTCGAAGCCCGAGGCGTACTCCCGGGCGTGTGCAGGGTTGAGCTTGCGATCGTCCAGGATGATATGCCAGGAGACGAACCTCGTCTTGGCGGGGATCAGTGGCTGCACACGGGCGATGTAATCCTCCCGTCGCACGATGAGCGACTCTCGCAGCGTCTTATCCGGGTTGCTGAACCAGTAGGGGCTTTCGGGGTCCTTGGCCTGCCACAGCCCCTGCACGCGAACGGGGATGGGAGTCTGCCCCAGGGTCGTTGAGACGTTGAACTCCTCTCCCACATGCACGCCCATCTTCTCGGCCAACTGGGCGTGCATCCACACCTCCAGGATATCGCCGGAGGCGCTCCCTTGCATGGGCTCGCCGGCGACGATGTTCATGTGCTCCTGGATGCCCTCTACGTAGGTCAGGTTGACGGTGGTGATGAATGATCGCTCCGGGCGATACCGGGTGTCATCCGATCGTGATTGCAGCATCATACTGCCGCTTTCGACCTGGAGCGCCAGGTGTTCCAGCGGCAATCCGACCTCGGAGGAGAGCGTGCCTGCCACATGACGTCCCATCTTCTCGGCGGCTTCCAGGGTGAGCGGGCGTCGCGGCGATGGGAAGTAGTAGACGCGAGTGGAGAAGGGCGGCCGGCCGGTCACCCGGCTGAGGTCCGCCAGCTCCTGGCGCAGGATCACCATGTCGACCGCCTGGGAGAAGAAGGAGGCGCTGGTGATCAACCCCACGGCCAGGACGATTCCCAGCAGGGCCAGTAGAGTCAGCCCGGGATGATGCCAGAGGCGTTTCAGGGCGATGCCGGCCAGCCCTGCCAGCGTGGATAGGGGGCGTGTCAGCGAGCGGGAGAGTGGCTCTCCGGGCTCTGTCGGGCGGCGTGGTCGGGCGAGCGCGGGCCCGATGATCGGTCTGGTCGTGGATGGATGGCCGGCGCCTGAGATCGTCGACGATGCCCTCATATGGGATTCCATACAGCGCGGTTCCTCCATGTGCCTGGGCGGTGCGCCTCCCGACCGGCGATGTCGAGAGGCGATACCCCGGCAACAGCGAACACCCATGCTCGCTGAGCAATATCGTCTGCATGGGGCGTTTTGTGTCGCACACGAATCTAGCATAGGGGGGCGCTTCGGTCAAATACAGGCCATGGCCGGTCGTGTATCTTTTTGATGAAGGTGCGGCGGGGTGCTTTGAGGGGCTACGTCCCCGGGGGTGACTATCCCGGGCCCATTTCATTTGACAACGGGAGGATTCTGATTATACTACGGGTGCGTGGAATCTAGAACATTGCCCTTGACCGAGCGATGAGCTCGCAAGCACATTGTGATCGAACGC
>JAJRVX010000493.1:0-6768 GCA_024277095.1 Chloroflexota bacterium | reverse complement strand
TCACCATCCTGTTCGTCGACCTGCGTGACTTCTCCCCGCTCGCGACGTCGCTACCGCCCGACCGGCTGATCCACATCCTGAACACCTACCTGTCCGCGATCGCGGACGTGGTGCTGGCGCATGAGGGCACGCTGGACAAATTCATGGGCGACGGCGCGATGATCCTCTTCAACGCTCCCATGCCCCAGGAGGATCACATTGAGCGCGCCATCCGGACCGCGCTGGAGCTGAAGCGAGTGGTGGAAAAGCTCGACGTCCCCCTGGAGGACCATCGGCTCTCCATCAGCATGGGGATCCACACCGGCGATGCGGTGGTGGGCAACATAGGCAGCCAACATCTCATGAACTACACCGCCATCGGCGACGCGGTGGTCCTGGCCAAGCGCCTGCAGGAGATCGCGGAGACAGGCCAGATCCTGGTCAGCAAGGAGATCTACCAGCAGGTTCGCGACATCGCGATCGTGGAGGAGATCGGCATGGTCTCCGTGAAGGGCAGGACGGAGCCCGTCCAGGCGTACAACATCGTGGGGCTGAAGACGGAAACGGATGAGAGGCTTCCATTATCAGAGGAGTGAGGGAAATCCTATGCGCATCAGAGGATGGGTGGTATGGGCAACACGTTGCCTTCTCATATCGATCATTCTGGGGAGTAGTGTGCTCGGAGCCGTGGCCCAGACGCCCACGCCGGAAGAGATCAACGCCATCGCGAAGGAGCTGTGGTGCCCGCTCTGTTCCGGCGTTCGTCTGGATGTCTGTGAACTGAAGGCATGCATACAGATGCGAGAGGTCATCGCCCTTAAACTGGCGGAAGGGGCCACTCCCGAGGAGATCAAAGCCTACTTCGTGGAGCAATACGGGCCACAGGTACTGGGTGAGCCCCCTCGCAAGGGATTCTCCCTGTTCGCCTGGATCCTGCCGTTTGCGGCGCTGGCCGGAGGCGCCGGCTGGCTCATCTACCAGGGTCGGCGCTGGTCCGCGCACAGGCGCATCGCACGCACCGCCGAGGTCACGCGCTCCCCCGACTTGTCCCAGGATGAGTATGCGAGAAGACTAGAGGAGGAGCTGAGGAACCTTGACTGAAACGATTGCAGAGGGGACAACCCAAGGCACTCAACGGCGGTCCAGCCTGGGCATGGGACTGATCCTGGTCATCATACTCGCCTTCCTGGCGCTTCTCACCTATGGGCAGATCCGGAAGGGGATCAGCCAACCCAAGAGCGGCCCCGCCCCAGATTTCACCCTCACACTGTTCGACGGGGGGGAGATCACCCTGAGCGACCTGCGCGGCCGCCCTGTGATCCTAAACTTCTGGGCCAGCTGGTGCGATCCATGTAAGGACGAGGCGCCGCTATTGGAAGCCGCCTGGCGTCGCTACAAGGACCAGGGATTGATGGTCATCGGCGTGGATTACCTGGACCAGGAGCCTCAGGCGCGAGCGTATCTGGAGGAGTTCCAGATCACATATCCTAACGGCCCCGATCTGGGCAGCAGGATCGCACGCCGCTACTTCATCCGCGGCGTGCCGGAAACGTTCTTCATCGATCCCAACGGCGAGATCCGGAGCTTCAAGGAAGGGCCGTTCGTCGACATGGCCGAACTGGAGGCCCGGATCCAAGAGATCATGCCTTAGTGCACATCTGAGGAATCCCATTGCTCCCGCCATGGGGAGGCCCAGGGGGACGGAGTTCCTCCGGAAGAGCCCATCCTTCCGCCCTTGACCCGCCCGTCCTCGACCCAGGTCCTTGCGGAAAGGGCCGAGAAAGGCGGGCACAGGCCAGGGAAGAGGGATCTCTGCGGAGGGGAATCCCCTCCTATATCTCCCCCTGTAGGGCATACCGTTGAGGGACGACCTCGGACGCCTGGCCGGTGAATTTTCAGATACGCCCTTCATAGCATGGGGATACGTTCTCCCCGACCAAGCGCGCAGGCGTCTTGAGCACGAAAGAACTCCAAGAGTTGAACAAAGGGAACCGACTATGATACCGGATGTAGGATACATAGCATTGGCGGTGGCGTTCGTGATCGCGCTGTTGGGGACCGTCACATCCGTGGTCGGGGCGCAGCGCCGCCGTCCGGAATGGGTGGAGAGCGGTCGGAACGCCGTCTTCGTGGTGGGAGGTCTCGTCATCATCGCCTCTCTGGCGCTGTGGTACGCGCTGATGACGGGAGATTTCAGCGTCGAGTACGTCGCGGCACACACTGAGCGCAGCCTACCGCCCTTCTACAAGTTCTCCAGCTTTTGGGGAGGGCAGGCTGGCTCGCTGCTCTTCTGGGCGCTTATCCTGAGCATTTACTCGATAGCCGCCGCGATCAGCTTTCGCGGACAACACCAACGCATGATGCCCTACGTGCACGCGACGCTGCTGGTGGTCAGCCTGCTCTTCCTGTCACTCCTGTTGTTCGCCTCCAACCCCTTCAAGCGACTCTCCTTCGTCCCACCCGATGGCTCAGGGCTGAACCCGCTCCTGCAGAACTACTGGATGGTCTTGCACCCGGTCGGCCTATACCTGGGATTCGTGGGATTCACCGTCCCGTTCGCGTTCGCCGTGGCCGCCCTGGTAACCAAGCAGCTGGGGAACATCTGGGTGCGCACGATCCGGCGCTGGACGTTGGTCTCGTGGCTGTTCCTCTCCATCGGCATCCTGATGGGCTCACAATGGGCCTACGCTGAGCTGGGCTGGGGCGGATACTGGGCCTGGGATCCCGTGGAGAACGCCTCCTTCCTGCCCTGGCTGACCGCTACCGCCTTTTTGCACTCCATCATGATCCAGGAACGCCGCGGGATGCTGAAGATCTGGAACATGACCCTGATCCTGCTCACGTTCGAGCTGACCCTGATCGGCACCTTCATCACCCGCAGCGGCATCATCGAGTCCGTGCACGCCTTCGCGCTGTCCAACATCGGCCCCATCTTCCTGTCCTTCATCGCGGTCTCCACCATCAGCTTCCTGGCGCTGATGCGAGACCGCCTTCCCTTGCTGCGAGACGAACACGAGCTGGACGGGATGCTCTCACGAGAGGCGGGCTTCCTGCTGAACAACCTGGTCCTGGTCGGGATCATGTTCGCGACGCTACTGGGGACCCTGTTCCCGATCATCACGGAGGCCGTGAGCAACACCAAGATCTCGGTCAGCGCGCCGTTCTTCAACAAGGTGAACGGGCCGATCTTCCTGGGGCTGCTTATCCTGATGGGGGTCTGCCCATTGCTGGGTTGGCGCATCTCCACCTGGGACACGCTCCGACGCCAGTTCATGTGGCCAGCGATCGCCACCCTCATCGGGGTGGCCATCCTGATCCTCGTCGGCGTGCGGGAGCCGCTTCCCCTCGCCGGGTTAGGGGTCTGCCTTCTGATCGTTTCCACCATCGGGCAGGAGTTCATCTACGGGGTCATGGCCCGCCGCAGCGCGACCGGGGAAGGCTGGCTGCGAGCCACGGGGAACCTGATCCGTCGCAACCAGCGGCGCTACGGCGGCTACATCGTGCATCTGGGCGTCGTCCTCATGGCCGTCGGTATTATCGGGAACTCGTTCTACCAGTCCGAGGCGCAGGCCAATCTGGCCGTGGGCGAGAGCCTCTCCATCCAGAACTATACGCTGATCTATCGCGGCCTGGGACAGCGCACCACGGCAAACCACGAGGCGATCTTCGCCAACCTGGATATCTACCGCGACGGCAAGTATATTGGTACGTTACGCCCGCAAAAGAACCTCTACTTCAAGACGCCGGAGCAGCCCACCACCGAGGTGGGAATCCGCATCGGGCTGTGGGAGGACCTTTACACCGTGTTGGCCGGCTGGGAGGACGGCGGTGCGCGAGCATCGCTAAAGGTCTATGTGAACCCGATGATGAGCTGGCTGTGGTTCGGCGGGGCGGTATTGATGCTGGGGACCGTCATCGCCATGTGGCCCAACCGCCGCCAGCCGGCCCGGGTCTCCGCCCGCATGCCAGCGGGAGCCGCGCCTACGGCGTGACTTCGGCTCGCGCAACGGGCGGCGGGGCCCATCGTCTGCTTTCAAAGATCAAGGGGGAGGCAGGATTCAGACATCATGATCATCGTGATAGCCATTCTCATGGCCGCCATCTCCGTCGCCATCGTCGCCTGGCCTATCGTGCAGCAGAGGCGATCGAACCATGTGGATGCCGAGGGAACCGAAGCGCTTGCCGAGTTGATGGAGCGCCGAGACAGCCTGCTGGCCGCGATCAAGGACTTAGAGTTCGATTACGCGATGGGCAAGATGGCGGAAGAGGATTTTCAAGTCCTGAATGCCCAATTACGGTCGGAAGCGATCGAGATCCTCAAACAGATCGATCAGCGCCAGGGCGTCAAGCCCGGCAAAGCGGCAGCCCGCCTGGAGCGCGAGATCTCCCGCCGACGTCGCAAGGCCGCGGCCCCGGCCGACGACCTCGAGGCCCAGATAGAGGCCGAGATCGCAGCGCTCCGCCGACGGTCCGCCCGGCGGGCGCCCGCCTCCGACCAGGCGGCCGGGTTCTGCACCCGGTGTGGGGCACCGCTCGAGGAGGGGGACCGTTTCTGCGGGCGCTGTGGCACGCCCGTCACCTCCCCGGACGCGGCATGAAGCTTCCGTCTGAACAGCAAACGAAGCCCCGACCTGTTGGTCGGGGCTCCTCATGTTTCGCACTCAGTCACGGAAGGGTCCCAAGCAACCTACTGAGCCGCCCTCGGTCGGGTTGGCCGAACCCAGCCCCCTCAGGGCCGACCGACATCGGTCGAGGATGCTGCCCCGACCGTGTCCCCTAAATGGACCCTCACCACGACCAGCGCCCTGCCGTTCAATTGCTCGGGACTCGCTTCCGTATATAATTTAGCACGCCGGATGGACGGTGTCAATAGGGCCAAGCTTACCAATCATGTTCCCCGAAGCCTCCCCCGCCCCCCCTACGTTTTTGCAATCCAGAGCACAACATCGCCCGATCGCCACGCTCAAACGAGCGGCCAGGGATGGCTACGCCCGGGGCCCGGTCCGGGGAAACGCGGAACCCGCAACACCCGCTCCACACGCAGGACGAACGCGCGGATCTCCTCCTCTGAGAGAAGATGCCCCAGCGCCTCTCGCAACTCGCCGGACTCCACCAAATGCCGACGCAGCTCCCTCAGATCATCCAGATATCGACGGGGAACCGGCTTGCCCTGAAAATCCCAGATCACCGTGCGCAGCTTGCGCTGGACGTGGAAGGTCAGTCCATGGTCCACCGCCCAGATCCGCCCATCGCGCCCCAGTAGGCAGTGCCCTCCCTTGCGATCCGCGTTGTTGGTGATGAGATCGAAGAGGGCGATGGGGAGCAGATCCCGCAGGCGCTCCTCACGGAAGGTGAAATAGTGAACCTCTGGATCGTGATCGATGTAAAGCTGGAGCGATCCCAACCCATGCGGCCCCTCACGCAACACCGTAGGGGGGATCCATGGCCATCCCAACGCCTGGCTGACCAGATACGATGCCATCTCCCGCAGGCACAACGTCCCCGCCGGGAAGTCCCACAATGGCGTCTCACCCTGCTGGGGTTTGTAGACGGCCAGCGCGGCCAGCGTATCATCCCGGACTGTAACCAGGAAGGTATAGTTAGAGCTCCAAGGGATCAGCCCTTGCGGCTCGATCTCGCCCTCGCTCAGCAGCTTCAAGATCCGACCGACATCAACCGTTACCGCCGGTTCCGGGCCAACTTGCGATCTCTCCTCGGTTGATTCGTCCCGCGCCATCTCGCACCCTACACCCGATATCGCTACACCCGCCCTTTCACGCACTCCACAAAAAGCCACCGGCCGACCCGATAAGCGGGCCCGCCACCTCGACCCGCCGCCTAGTATAGCATGAAAGCATCGCCCGCGACAACGATCGCATCAACAAGGTCAGGGCTTTTTCAAAGTCAGTGATGGAAATCGGGGTGGTAGGAACACTCCGCGTGTTGCCCGACGCAAGACATTCCCCTGATCAGCGACCGAGGGAAAACGGCCCTCATCCCCCAAACCCCCTTCTCCCGGGCCCGGGAGAAGGGGGCTCAACGGTGGGTGGTGGGGTACGTCTGGCCACGTCGTGTGCTGGGGGAAACCGAGAAGATGCGTATACAGACACGACACCTTGCCTCGTCCCTGCAGGCGCCATGCATGCCAATATGGACGTTGGACTTTGAAAAGGCCCTGTCAACAAGGTCAGGAAGTCTCTTCTGGGGGATTGGGCCCCTTCAAGCTCCCCGCCCATTTCCATACGAAATAGATACGCCACCCTCAATAATGGTAGCGCGTTCTTTTCATGGGAGCCATCCCGCCAGACGCAAACTTCCTTGCGCGTTCTGGCGATGCAGCCCCATCCATGCTATCATAGCCCGGCCGAAGGGCTCCGCCTCTACGATCAAGCGGCGAGAGCCTCTCATGACATCGGGGGGAATCCGTCGGACAGAGCATAGAGGGGAACGGTGACGCATATAGAGAAACGGAAGCTGGTGGGACTGACGTACGCCGCAATGGCGCAGCATGGCATCGCCCTGGTGCTGATGGGCCCCGTACTGCCATCGATCATGGAGACGTTCGAGGTTCATGAGTCCGCGGCCGGGCTTATGCTGGGCCTCGGCTCCCTGGGATTCGCCCTGGGCCCGATGGTCGCCGGGACGATCACCGATCGAGCCGGGGTCAAGCGAGCGCTGCTCCTGGGGCTGTGGATCGAAGCGCTCATGCTCGGGCTGTTGGGGTTCGCCCCGGCCTTCCGCTGGATCATCATCACCAACATGCTGTTACACTTCTTCGCCGCCTTCGTG
>JAJRVX010000492.1:0-2607 GCA_024277095.1 Chloroflexota bacterium | reverse complement strand
GGGATGGTCTTCCTCAAGGGGGAAGGCTGGTACAAGTTGGGAGATCGTGAGGACCGCTGGCGCCCACATGGACAGCGGCTGCGCCTGGGACCGCCGCTTCCTCCGCCGCCTGCGGAGTAGAGAGGCCCTGGTGTCGGATCCCTCCTGACCCACGCATGGCTCCGGCTGAAAGAGGAAGCCCGCTTCGGCCGGAGCTACGCTTTTGTGTAGGAGCGTGTCTGAAAATTTACCGGCATGATGTTCTGAGGGGGCTCCCTCAACGACCGGCTCCACAGGGGGAGGTGTGGAGGGGGCCTCCCCTCCACGGAAGATCCCACTTTTCCGGCCTGCACCTGCCTTTCTCGGCCCTTCCCGAAGGACCCAGGCCGAGGCCGCGCAGGTCGAAGGCAGAAGAAGGGCTTTCTCCGGAGGGGTTCTGCCCCTCCGGGCCTCCCCCCAGCAGAAGCGACAGCATTTTGCAGACACACTCTAAAGAGCGTGGCTGCGGAACCCTCCTCCCGCCTCTGGCCTGCCCAGCTGTTGTACCTCGCGTCGCTCCACGAGGATCCATAAGTGGACGTGTCCGGGGGATTCACGGTACAATGCCCCCGATCCGGAAGGAAGCCGGATCCATCACCGGGTGGAGAGGGCATGGTGGCGATCGACTATCGAGGGCGTGTGGTGGTGGTGACGGGGGCATCGACCGGGATCGGGCGGGCGACGGCGCTAGCGTTCGCCCGGCGTGGCGCCCGGCTGGTCCTGGCGGCGCGCACCGCCGGGGCATTGGAGACGTTGGCCGAGGAGATCGCAAGAGCGGGAGGGGAGGCGTTGCCCGTGCCGACCGATGTCTCCGACGCGTCCCAGTGTGAGTCCCTCATCGACCGTGCGGTCGATCACTTCGGGCGCATCGATGTGCTGATGAACAACGCAGGACAGAGCCTGGCGGGCCTGGTCGAGCACGTGCCCCTGGAGGCGGCGGAGGCATTGTGGCGGGTGAACTTCTGGGGGGCCGTCGCCTGCACGCGATCTGCGCTTCCCCACATGTTCCGGCAGGGCTTCGGCCAAATCGTCATGGTCTCCTCGGTCGCCGGGCTGGTGGGGACGCCCACATCCGCCATGTATGCGGCGACCAAGTTCGCCATGAACGGGTGGGCTCAGGCGCTGCGGGCGGAGGTCGCCGGTCGCGGGGTAGACGTCATCGTGATCTGCCCGGGATTCGTCAGCGGGACGGCGTTGGGGGAGAAGGGGAAGGCGTTCGGGCCGCTGGCCCGGCGAGGCGGCCGAGATAACCCGCTCTCTCATATGACCACGGAGCAGGTAGCCGCCGTCCTGGTGCGTGCCTGTGAGCGCCGACGGCGGCGCGTGGTGCTGAGCTGGTACGGGCGCCTGGCGGTGTGGCTGAACGCGATCGGGCCGGGATGGGTCGATTGGCTCCTCCGTATGTACGTGGACCGCTTCGTTCATCCGGGCGGGTGATCGTCGCCGCCTGGGCGGGGCTTTTCTTCGCTTCCGTTCTCTTCCCCGCCTTTCGCGCGCGGCCGTCGATAGGGGATCCCCTTGGGGTAGTGCCGGAGCGAAAGTCGACATAAGTGAAGGGCAGCTTGCGGGAAGGCCTGTTGGGCCTGGCGCAGGAGTTCCGCCGCCTCTTCCCGTTTGGAGCTTTGGCTGCGGGGGCAGGAGGGGGGCGGCGGCGGGAAGCCCCGGAGTCGGGCCAGGCGGCGCAGCTCCTTCTCCGGCACGTAGATCAGCGGCCGGATCAGCCGGATCAGGCCGTCGAAGTACTCAGCATGGGGGACCATCCCGTCGGTGCGGCCCTGCTGGAGCAGGTTGATGAGCACAGTCTGCGCCAGATCGTCCGCGTGGTGGCCCAGGGCGACCACGTTGCACCCCAGCCGGTGAGCCGTCTGGAAGAGTTGGCGGCGCCGGTTCCAGGCGCAGCGCTGGCAGTTCATGGGCAGCGGCTCCTCGGGGGGGAGCGCCATATCCTCGCAGACGAACGGGATGCCCGTCTGGGCCAGCCACTCCTCCAGGGGGCGGTGGGGGGCGGATGGGCCCTGGGCGTTGCCGCGAATGTGGATCGCTACGAGGTCGTAGCGCTCGGGGGCGGAGCGTCGTCTGGCGTCGAGCAGTTGGAGCAGGCTGAGGCTATCCTTTCCGCCGGATACGGCCACCGCGATCCGGTCGCCGTCTCGGATCATCCCGTAGTCCCGGATGGCCCGGTTGACGCGCTTCAACAGGAAGAAGGCCAGCCGGTCGGCCTCGTGTGGGGTGCGATCGATCATGTGATAGATCCCTCTCGTTCCTCCCTCGTAGCGGTTACTCCCGGGTCGCCCATCGCTCCATCAGGGTCAGGAGGCCCCAGAGCAGCAGGATCACCCCAGCACCCACGGCCAGGCAGCTCAGCCCCAGGATACGTGCCCCCCCACCGTAGATCAGCCCGATGAGCCCCCCGCCCGCGAGCAGCAACAGGGCGATGACCCAGGCCAGCAGATCCCGATCCAGGCGGCGGCGCAGGGCGCGATAATCGGTCGGTGGGCGTGGAGGCTCGGCCATGCTCATGCTCCCATGCTGTTAGCGGGACCAGCTCAGCAGCCGCTCGCCCACGCTTTGATGCTGGATGGTGATCCC
>JAJRVX010000491.1:0-12822 GCA_024277095.1 Chloroflexota bacterium | reverse complement strand
GCTCAACAGATCGCCATCGCAGCAGATGTCGATCCGGGCCATCTCCGGATAAGGGATGATCTCCCCGGCGACCAGCGTGGTATCGCTGCGGAAGGCGATCCGGACCCCGGCGGGCATGGCCGCCCGCTCCTGAAGGGCATCCGGCGGGAATAGAGCACGGTCCCGATATGGAATACGCCAGGGCATCACCCACCCTTCGGTGCGCTGTACGGAGACGGCGCCACACCACGTAAGGCGAGGATCATCGGGACGAAGCGTGTAGGACATCGATGTTTCTCTCTGCGTTTTTTGTAGAATGTGGTGATCTCCCTATCGGATGTCGGTGGGCCTGCGAGGGCCGTCTCGTAAGGGAGGGGCGATTCATGAATCGCCTCTCCCATCGCCTCATAAGCCGGACCGCTCGAACAGCTCTTGCGGCTCCGCCGCCTTCAGGATCGTCTGCCCGGCCAGGGTGAGCCCGGAGGCCCGCACGGCGGCGATGTGACGGATCGCCCCGGAGGCGTCGCGACGCGCCCAGAGCGCCTGGCCGTCGAAGGCGCCCCCCTCCCATCGAACCGACACGGGTTTCGTGGCCAGAATGAAGAGGTCCACCGCCTCGTCAGTCGTCACCTCCAGGGCGACAGGATGCCCCTCTTCCGCTTGCGCGACGACGGGCGCCACCCGCGGGAGCGAGGGTTGGCCTGCCGGCTGGGGCCACAGGACCACGGGCAACGCGGCTGGCAATGTCGTGTGCAAGGTGTACGTCACATCGTGCGCGGGCTGCTTCCCGTACAGCGCCGCCCAGCCCCGCACCGGGTCGAGCTGCCCCGTCTCAACGCGCACGCCGGGCCGCTCCGGGAAGGCGGGGATCAGTGCCACGTTGCCCAGCTCGGGCTCTGCGCTGCGCACGACGCCATTCGCTTCCTGCACGACGAGGCCAGGGCGTATGCTGTCCTCTCGCGGCGCCTCGACGACGGGCGCCAGGTGGAAGATCTGCTCTACCGTGTGCTCTCCATCGCCCAGCACCCAGTCAGACAGGACGACGTATTCCCCCTTGACGATGAACAGGGCGCGAGCATGCCAGATGGAGCGGTCCAGCGAGGCCCGGTCCTCCTCAGAGGGCACATAGCCGATAGAGCGGGTGGCAAAGCCGTCCTTATACCAGCCCAGCCCGAAGTCGCAACGCTCGCCCACGACCCAGACCGTGTCCGGATCGGGCCGCGGCTCCGGGCGATCCAGCAGGCGGCGGTTCTGCCCCTTGCCGTCCACCAAAATGGCGTTATGGCCGCGCGGGCCGCGCCAATACGGTTCGAACTCATCCCGCTTGTACTGGTAGATGCTGGGATCGTGGATCAGCGGCCGACCGTGCGCGTAGAGGACGAAGTTCAGCTTATCCTCGTGCTGATGCCCCAGGCCGTAGTAGCCCGCGTCGAAGATCACGTAGAGCGCGCCCTCGTCCCAGCCGCTGCGGGAGATGTAGTAGCCCGCGTGTGGGTAGGCGATGGAGGTGACATCCGGCGGCTTCCCCTCGCCCCGTCGGCTGGCCAGATACCGAAAGTCATCCCGATGCGGGAACAGCTTGGCCGCCAGCGTGAGCGGCCCGACCACGGAGAGCAGCGCCGGGCTGCAATCGTTCAGCAGCGGGACGTTCAGGTCCGGCTGGGCGATGCCGACGTACACGGCCATCGCCCGCTCGACCAGGTCGGCGAACTCCTCGGGGAGGTCACACCCCGCGAGGCGGGCCAGCTCGTAGAGGGAGGTCAGGCCGCGCACCGGGAACCAGTGATAGGTGGTGGAGCACTCCGCCTGGAAGCCGTCCGGAAGGAAGCACACCCGGTTGACCCACTCCAGCCGGCGCAGCGCGCAGTGCCAGAAGCGCTCGGACTCCCTGAACTCCGGGAACAGGAGCGCCGTCACGCCCAGGCCGGTGCTCTCCACCTGGAACCAGTTGTTGCCGAACATCGCCTGGTGCGCCAGAAGGTAACGGCCGTGCTCCAGATAGGAGCGGGCCATATCGAACAGCATCTCCTCCTGAAAGCGCGGCTGATCCGCCACGGCCATCAGGATCATCGGCCAGATCTGGCCCGAGCGATTGCCCACCTCCAGGGTACGCCACTGCAACAGCGGCTGCCAGCGGTCGGGCACGGGCGAGACCTCCTGCCAGGAGCGAAGCAGGCGGATCAGATGCGTCAGATATCGTTCATCGCCCGTGCGACGGAACGCCATCTCCAACACGTATGGGTGATAGTGATAATTCAGGGAGACATTGGACTCCAGGTCCCGGAAGAGGATAAGCGTCCAGTCCACGCCATCGGTGAACTGATGACGATGGTGCATGTGGGCGTGCAGCGTGAAGATGTCCCGGCAGATCTCATCCGCCTCCGTGAGGTCCACGTCCGTCTCCCGGCCGACGAAGTACTCATCCCGCAGGGAAGCCAGCCGGGCGACGTGCCGTATGTACGCCTCGCGAGCGGCCGCGTAGTCCCCCCTCTCCACCGCCTGACGCACCTCGGCCAGCTCCGGCCGCTCCAGATCGATCGCGCCCCAGAACTCCTTATCCGTCACGACACGCAGGCCGACCCACCGATCGTGGCGCAGGGATTCGCCGGTGAGGTGGAAGTAGTATTCGGCCCAAGCGGGGATC
Organism: Chloroflexota bacterium; assembly: GCA_024277095.1. Taxonomy (GTDB): domain Bacteria; phylum Chloroflexota; class Anaerolineae; order DUEN01; family DUEN01; genus DUEN01. The sequence goes on along the minus strand of JAJRVX010000491.1, from coordinate 10,199 downwards.
AGCGGGAGCCCCATCTGCCGGGCCCTCAGCGCCACCCACAGGATCACCTCGGTGGCCAGCGTCCCAAACGGCTCGTCGCGCAGGCGCGGAACCCGATACATCCACTCCTCGCCGAAAAGGTCCCGGGCGGCCTGGATACCGGGCTGCTCCAGCGCGCTGCCGATGGGCTCCAGATGGCTGAGCAGCCGGGTCATGCCGACAAGCCGCCACCGTTCCGCCACGGGGAAGCCGGTCAGGCAGAACCCGGCCAGGGTCAAAAAGATGCCATTGAGCGCCCGGGCGGTCAGGGAGCGGGTCACATTGAAGCAATAGAGAAATTCGGCATGGTCATACAGAGCGCGCAGCAAGGCTTTTGCCCGATCATCGTCCAGATCGGGCAGGGCGTCGACCAGGGCCAGCAGCAAACGCAGGCCGCGAATCGCGGTCGGCCACAGGTCGCCGGGATCAGGTCTCAGCTCCGGGATGTAGGGCAGGGGACGCTCGGCCAGATCGCGCAGCAGGCTCTCATGGTCGGGCAACGGCGCCTCCTCCCCCTCACTCAGCCGGGCGACCAGCGATGCCAGCCCGCTCAACGGGCCGGGCGGATCCGCCCGGAGCTGGGCCAGGGCAGCGGCCAGGGTCTCATCGGACGGCTCGAAATAGGGATCGCGATCCATGGCGTTTCCTCGCTTTCTCCATCGCTTTGCACACCGTTGTGGTTCTGGCAAGAGCAGCTGCTCAGAACTGTTGGCAGGCATAAGGAGCATAGCATAGGACCGGATGGTTGTCCACGACGCCAGGCGTGGCAGAGGAAAGGTTTACCGGTCTCTCTGCTGCTTGCGGACGCGGTCCCATTGCGCTAAGATGATGGCATAGTCCCAACTACATATGCCTGAGGCACTCAGGCGATCCGTTTCGAAGCAGTTTGGTTCCCCCCGCAGTCTATCTGGTGACCCTGGGGATGTGCGATCGGCCTGCCAAGGAGGTTATCTGACATGGAACTTTCAACCCTCGAACAGTGGCTTTGGGATGCGGCCTGCTCTCTACGCGGCCCGGTGGACGCGCCCAGGTTCAAGGATTACATCCTGCCCCTCATCTTCCTCAAACGCCTCTCGGACGTGTTCGACGACGAGGTGGCGCGCATCGCTGAGGAGTTCGGGGTTGACAGCGCCGAGACCCTGCGCTGGATCGAGGAAGATCACGAGCTGGTGCGCTTCTACATCCCGCCCAAAGCCCGCTGGGAGGGCATCCGTCGCCTTCCGCTTCAGGGATTGGGGCAAGCGCTTACCGACGCCGTCCAGGCCGTGGCGCGTGAGAATCCCCGCCTTCAGGGCGTCATAGATATCACCGATTTCAACGCCACTACCGCGGGACAGCGTATCGTGCCCGATGAGTACCTCCACCGATTGGTGCAGGTGCTGTCCAAACATCGCCTCGGGATCAGAGATGTGGAGCCGGACCTCCTGGGTCGGGCCTACGAGTACCTGCTACGCAAGTTCGCCGAGGGAGCTGGCCAGTCCGCCGGTGAGTTCTACACGCCCCGCATGGTCGGCATCCTCATGGTCCATATCCTGGACCCGGAGCCCGGGATGGAGATCTACGATCCCACCTGCGGCTCCGGCGGGCTGCTGGTGAAAGCTTACCTCCGCTTCCTGGAGAAGTACGGCGAAAAGCAGAACGGCCGCCTGAGGCTTCCCAAGGATATGGCCGATGTGAAGGTCTTCGGTCAGGATATCAACGCATCCGCCTACGCGATGGCATGGATGAACGTGGTGATCCACGACATTGAGGAAGCTGCGATCAGATTTGGCGATACCATGCGCAGGCCGGCATTTGTAGATGAAAGCGGCCGCAGCCTGCGCCAATTCGACATGGTCATCGCCAATCCCATGTGGAACCAGGACATCCCGACGGATGTGTACGAGCATGATCCGTATAACCGGTTCGCCTACGGCGCGCCGCCCGCGTCCAGCGCGGACTGGGGGTGGATCCAGCACATGCTGGCTTCCCTGAACGATGACGGCCGCATGGCGGTGGTGTTGGACACGGGCGCGGTGAGCCGGGGCAGCGGCACCAGGGGGAGCAATCGAGAACGGGATATCCGCCGACGGTTCATCGAGGGTGATGTGGTCACTCCTGGCGATCTCATCGAGGCGGTCATCCTGCTGCCGGAGAACCTGTTCTACAACACCACCGCGCCGGGGATCATCCTGGTGATCAACCGGCAAAAGCGCCATCCGGGTGAGATCCTGCTCATCAACGCGTCCCGCCTCTTCGTGAAGGGGCGTCCGAAGAACGAGTTGACCGAGGAGCATGTGGAGAAGATCGCGACGATCTACCACGAGTGGCGGGCGGAGGAAGGGCTGAGCGCGATCATCACCAACGAGGAGGCTGCGGCCAACGATTACAATCTGAGCCCCAGCCGCTACGTGGCCCAAAACGACGCGGAGGAGGTACTGCCGTTGGAAGAAGCCGTGGTGCTCTTGCGCCAGGCGGAGGAAGATCGCGCGGCGGCGGATCGGGCGTTGGACGAGGTGCTGCACACCCTGGGGTTGGACATGTAGAGTACGGGCGACGCATTCCGTGGGGGGGTGAGGCGAATGACACGCACTTCTCATCGAGCATGGGGCAATCGATATGTGGAGGGTGTCTGCTAGGAATGCGTCGCCTCTACGTGCTCCTGACGCTTGTGAGGAGAAAAGGGCATGACCGGCAAGCATTGCGATACAGAAAGGCACGGGCAAGATATACCTCGTCCCAACCGTCGATCTATCCGGCTGAAGGGCTACGATTACAGCCGGCCGGGTGCATATTTCATCACCATATGCACCCGGGACCGGGCGCATCTGTTCGGGGAGGTGGCGGACGGGGAGATGCGGTTGAATGCATTTGGCGAAATCGTGCGGGCAGCATGGTTTGATTTGCCCAATCACTACAACCACGTGCGATTGGATGCGTTTGTGATCATGCCCAATCATGTGCATAGCATCATCATCCTGATCGACGATCATCCCTCCGTAGGGGCAGGTTTGAAACCTGCCCCTACAACCCCCATGACGAAACGCCGTCCGCTATCGGAGATTGTGGTGTGAATCGGAGCAGTAGGTATGCCGAAGATTAACGCCGCAGAGAACCAAACTCTGGAATTCAAAAGGCAGTGGACCGACCGAGCCCTGGAGGACCTGGCGGCCTTCGCGAACACGGAGGGGGGCACGCTCTTCCTGGGCATTCGGGACGATGGTGAAATCGTGGGCGCCAGAGCAGACGACCAGGAACTCCAGCGGATCGCTAACCTTATCGCCGCCCATCTGGGAATCACCCCGTCGATTCAGGTGCTCGAGATGCAAGGGATCCCGGTGGTGGAAATTCGGGTCGACCCGGCCCCGGGGCTGGTCCCCTACAGCGGACGATATCTTCGCCGGGTGGGCACGACGAACCGCGATTTTTCGCCCGATGAACTGGCTCGCCACATCCTAACGCGTTCCGGGAGGAGTTGGGACAGCCTGCCCAGCGAGTGGATCCTGCAGGAGGTTGACCTGGAAGCCCTGAGGCAGTTCTCCCGCCTGGCCCAACCCAGACTTCCCTATTTCGATCCATCCAATCCCGAGCAGAGCTTGCGGAACCTCAATCTCTTGGAAGGGGAGCGGTTGAAGAACGCGGGCGTCTTGCTCTTTGGAAAGCGGCCCCAGCGCCTTTTCCCCCAGGCCCAGGTCCGCATCGGCATCTTCCGTGGCACGGAGATCCTGGACAGCCACGATTTCACGGGCACCCTGTGGGACCAACTGAACGGCGCGATGGAGCGCTTTCGCCAGGTGCTCAAGGTGCGCTTCGACATTCAGGTGGAAGAACCCTCCTTAGAGGGGCTTCAGCGTAAAGAGATATGGGAGTATCCACTGGAGGCCCTGCGGGAGGCGGTGGTGAATGCCCTCATTCACCGGGATTACACCTATCCGGCGGACATCCAGATACGGCTGGAAGCAGACCACCTGGAGGTCTGGAGTCCGGGTGAATTACCCCCACCTCTGACGCCGGAGGCGCTTTACGGCCCGCACTCGTCGGTGCTCCGCAACCCCCTCATCGCGCAGGTCTTCTACTTTGCCGGCGTCATCGAGCGCTGGGGCACGGGCACCACGCGCATCATCCACCTCTGCCGCGAGCAGGGGCTGCCGGAGCCCGAGTTCGCCAACTGGCAGGGTGGCGTCCGAGTGACCTTTCTGAAAGACCCCTACACGCCGGAGCGGCTGCGCAAACTGGGCCTGAGCGAACGACAGATCAAGGCCGTGCTGTACGTAAAGGAGCACGGGAAAATCACCAATACGAAATACCAGGAAATCACAGGTGTGAAGAAGCGGCAGGCAAGCAACGATCTGAAGAACCTGGAAGAGCGGAGCATTCTCGTCAAGAAAGGTACGACGGGAAAGGGTACCTTTTATGTGCTAAAGGGGCATGAAAGGGGCAAAAGGGGCACCAAAGGGGCACCAAAGGGGCACAACGATGTGGACTGAGAGCAAGATGCCTAAATCCCATGCCGACGTACAAGATTTGCCCCCCGGCTACCGCATGACCGAGCTCGGCCCCCTACCCAAGGAGTGGCGGGTGGTGAGGTTGGGAGAAGTAACACGCCATCAAAAGAACACGATTAATCCACAAGCGTATCCGGATGAGTTGTTTGAGTATTACAGTATTCCAGCTTACCAGATATCAGGCGAGCCCGTGCTAGAGCGTGGAGGCAAAATACATAGTCAAAAAGTCATTGTCAAACGTGGCATGATACTGTTCGGGAAGTTGAACCCACGCGTACCTAAGATTTGGCATGTAGAGTCTGGATCTTCAAGGCGAAAAATTGCATCGACAGAGTTTATATCACTTGCTCCCCTAGAAAGTATAACCAGTAAATTCCTTCTCTATCTCTCTTGGTCAAGTCATGTGTTGCCAAAGTCGCAAGAATTGGTGAGCGGTTCAACACCAAGCCGACAACGGATTGACGTTAGAGCATTTCTAAACATCTTTGTCCCTCTCCCACCCCTCCCCGAACAACGCGCCATTGCCCATGTGTTGCGCACGGTGCAGGAGGCGAAGGAGGCCACCGAGCGAGTGATCGCCGCGGCGCGCGAGCTGAAGAAGAGCCTGATGCGCCATCTGTTCACCTATGGGCCCGTGCCCCTGGACGCAACCAACAACGTGCCCCTGCGGGAAACCGAAATCGGCCCTGTTCCTGCCCACTGGCAGGTGGTGCGGTTGGGAGATGTGGCAGAGAAACCGCAGTATGGTTACACGGCAAGTGCAACTCCGGAACCCGTAGGACCAAAGTTTCTGCGAATTACAGACATCCAAAACGATAAGGTGTACTGGCCAACGGTCCCATATTGCTCTATCGAGGAGGCTTCATTAGAGAGGTACCAATTGGAGAAGGGTGATATCCTGTTCGCTCGAATTGGAGCGACAACTGGGAAGACATATCTCGTAGACGAATGCCCATTGTCCGTCTTTGCTTCCTATCTCATTCGGGTACGTACAAAGACAAACTATCTCCTATCTGAACATCTCTACTTCTTTACCCACACCGTACAATATTGGCAACAGATCAACGCTGCCAAAGGTGGACGTCTGAAGCAGGGTATTAACATTCCCATATTAATGTCCTTGCTTCTTCCTCTTCCACCCCTCGACGAACAGCGAGAGATCGCCCGCATCTTGCAAACCGTTGACCGCAAGATCGAGGCGGAGGAGGCGAGGAAAGAGGCGCTGGACGGGCTGTTCAAGTCGCTGCTCCACCATTTGATGACGGCGAAGTTGCGCCTGCCCCCGGAGTTCGTGGCTTCGTTCGATGTTCCTCATGCCTGCGAGGGAGAAACCTCATGACCGGTAAGTCTCGTGCTCCAGAAGAGTACGGGCGAATCCTTTCTCGTCCCAACTGCCGATCTATCCGGCTGAAGGGCTACGATTACAGCCAGTCGGGTGCATATTTCATCACCGTATGCACCCGGGACCGGGCGCATCTGTTTGGCGAGGTGGTGGCTGGCGAGATGCGGTTGAACGCATTTGGCGAAATCGTGCGGGCAGCATGGTTTGATTTGCCTAATCATTACAATCACGTGCGATTGGATACGTTTGTGATCATGCCCAATCATGTGCATAGCATCATCATCCTGATCGACGATCATCCCTCCGTAGGGGCCGGTGTAGGGGCAGGTTTGAAACCTGCCCCTACAGCCCCCATGACGAAACGCCATCCATTGTCGGAAATCGTGCGGGGTTCAAAACGTTCTCCGCCCGGCGCATCAACGCGTTGCGTGGCACGCCAGGCGCGCCTGTGTGGCAACGCAATTATTATGAGCACGTCATTCGCAACGGCCGTGCGCTGGATGCGATCCGGCGGTACATCCTCCACAACCTGGTGCGCTGGCATCTGGACCGGTACAACGCCGAGCGTGTGGCGCCCGATCCGTGGGCCGAGGAGATATGGCACATGATGAACGAGCCGTTCCCGTGATCCCTGCACGGGCGACGCATTCCGCGAGGGATGAGACGAATGGCTCACGCCTCTCATCGAACACGGGGCAATCGATATGTGGAAGGTATCTGCCAGGAATGCGTTGCCCCTAATCTGTGCGCTGAAAGGAGGCCCTATTATGGCTCTCTGGATGGTACGAGCAGGCAAGCATGGTGAAAGGGAGGACCTGGCTCTCGAACACAACATAGCCGTCATCGGCTGGGACGAGATGCCTGATTTATCCTCCATCAAGGCACGTGAGGAGTTGCGAGCTTTACTGGAGCAGGTATATCCGGACGCCAAGCTCAAGACACGCCTGAACTGGGAGAGCCAGCTTTGGCCTTTCATCGCCGAGATGAAGGTGGGAGATCTGATCGCTCTCCCGCTGAAAACACGCTCCGCCATCATCATCGGCCGCGTTACCGGTCCGTATACCTACCGGACCGATCTACCGTCAGGGGCACATCATACCCGTCCGGTGGAATGGTTACAGGAATTCCCACGAAGCAGGTTTGACCAGGATCTCCTATACTCCTTCGGAGCTTTCATGACCGTGTGTCGTATTCGGCGCAACCAGGCCGAGGAGCGTGTACGTGCCCTTCTCGCAGACGAGGAGATGCTCAGTAAGCCTGAGGAGGAGGGAGAGGAAGTCCCGGTGGATCTGGAACAGCTCGCCAAGGACCAGATCCGGGATTACATCGCGCGCAAGTTTCGAGGGCACGGGCTCGCGAGGCTGGTCGCTGCTGTCCTGGAGGCCCAAGGCTTCAAGGTCCGCGTCTCTCCCGAAGGCCCAGACGGAGGCGTCGATATCATCGCGGGCATGGGCCTCCTTGGGTTCGAATCGCCCAGGCTTGCGGTCCAGGTCAAGTCCAGCGACGCGCCGGTGGATGTCAAAGTCCTGCGGGAACTGCAGGGAGTCATGAAGAGTTTCGGCGCGGAGCAGGGTTTGATCGTCTCCTGGGGAGGGTTCAAAAGCTCCGTGATAAAGGAGGCGGCACGCCACTTTTTCGAGATCCGCCTGTGGGATGCGGATCACGTCGTCCAGGCTATCCAGACCCATTACACGGAACTGCCCAACGAGATCCAGGCAGAGTTGCCGTTGAAGCGCGTTTGGATGCTAACCATAACCGAAGAGGAATGAGTTATGTATAGATCCCCCTTCACCGAGCGTCGCACCGTCCAGGAGCCGATGGCCCGCTACTCCACCGACGTGGAGTGGAAGGAGCTTACCGCGGATGAAGCTGCTCGCCTGCGCCGGGGCGAGGACGGCCTGCTTCTCCACGAGATCTTCGTGGAGAAGGTGCAGCAGCTCAACCCCGGCATCGTCGGCCTGCGGGAGGCCGAGGAGCTGGCGGATAGGCTCCGCCGCGTCCGCCCCAACATCGAGGGGAACCAGGTGGTCTGGGAACACCTACGGGGGCTCAGGACGATCTACGTGCCTTCGGAGAATCGGGAACGGAACGTGCGGCTGGTGGATACCGAGCATTGGAGCGACAATGCTTTCCACGTGGTCCAGGAGTTACGCTACACCGGCGGGAGCAAGCCGATCCGCATCGACATCGCCTATTTCGTCAACGGCGTGCCGGTGCTCCTGGTGGAGACCAAGGCCGCCTACAAACGGGAGGCGCTGGCGGAGGCGCTGGATCAGGTGCGCCGGTACCACGAGGAGGGCGCGCCGATGCTGGCGTTCATGCAGCTCTTCGCTATCACCCATCTGGTGCGGTTCTTCTACGGCCCCACATGGAACCTGGAGCGGAAGGCGCTCATCAACTGGCGAGAGGATGTCGCGTACACGGTAGGGGCAGGTTTCAGGGTAGGGGCGGGTTTGAAACCCGCCCCTACCTTTGAGACGCTGGTCAAGCAGTTCGTCCATCCGGCGCGGGTGGTGCGCGTCCTGCGGGATTTCATCCTCTTCGTCCGCCGGGACGGCGAGCTGAGCAAGGTCGTCCTCCGGCCGCACCAGATGAGCGCAGTAGAGAAGGTGATCCAACGGGCGGAGGAGGCAATCCAGCCGCCGCCGGATCGTTCCCCAAAACGCCGTGGCCTCATCTGGCACACGCAGGGCTCCGGCAAGACCTACACCATGATCACCATCGCCCGCATGTTGCTCAACGAGCCGATCTTCCAGAACCCCACCGTCATCATGCTGGTGGATCGGAACGAGCTGGAGCAGCAGTTGTTCTCCAACCTGGCCGCCCTGGGGATGGGGCACGCGGAGCTGGCCCAATCGAAGCGCCACCTGCGGGAACTGCTCCGCAGCGACTACCGGGGCCTCATCGTCTCCACCATCCACAAATTCGACAGGATGCCGCCGAATATCAACACTCGCGCCAATATCTTCGTCCTCATCGACGAGGCCCATCGCACTACCGGTGGCGATCTGGGCACCTACCTGATGGCCGCTCTCCCGAACGCCACCATCGTCGGCTTCACCGGCACGCCCATTGATCGGAGCGCCCGCGGCCGCGGCACGTTCCAGATCTTCGGCGTGGACGATCCACCCCACGGCTACTTGGACAAGTACTCCATCCGCCAGTCCATCGAAGATGGCGCCACCGTGCCGCTGCACTACGCCCTGGCGGACAACGAGCTGCGCGTGGATCGGGAGACGCTGGAGCGGGAGTTCCTCGACCTCACCGAGGCGGAGGGGATCGCCGATCCGGAGCAGTTGAACCGCGTCCTAGAGCGGGCGGTCACGCTGCGGAACATGCTCAAGAACCGGGACCGCATCGATCGGGTGGCCCATTTCGTGGCAGAGCATTACCGGGAATATGTGGAACCGCTGGGGTACAAGGCGTTCCTGGTGGCGGTGGACCGGGAGGCGTGTGCGCTGTATAAGGAGGCGTTGGACCGCTATCTGCCGTCGGAGGCGTCGGAGGTAGTCATCAGCGCGGGGCGCAACGATCCCCCGCTGCTGCGGCGATACCATCATAGCGAGGAAGAGGAACGGAAGATCCGGGAGCGGTTCCGTAAGGAGGAAAACCCCAAGTTCCTCATCGTCACCGAGAAGCTCCTCACCGGATTCGATGCGCCGGTGCTTTATGCCATGTACCTGGACAAGCCGATGCGGGATCACGTGCTGCTCCAGGCCATCGCTCGCGTCAACCGCCCCTATGAGCAGGACGGCCAGCGCAAGACCTGTGGGCTCATCGTGGACTTCGTGGGCATCTTCGACAACCTGGAGAAGGCGCTGGCGTTCGATTCCCAGGATATCGCCGGCGTGGTCACCGAGCTGAGCGTGCTGGAGAGGCGGTTCGCCGATCTAATGGAGCAGGCGCGACAGGGGACGTGGATGCAGTCCGGGGCGGAGCATGCTCCGCCTCTACACGATCTGGCCGAGGGCGGGGACGACAAGGCGGTGGAGCGCGTCCTCGACTACTTCCGGGATGAGGACGTACGGCAGGCGTTCTACGGGTTCTTCGAGGAGCTTTCCGACCTGTACGAGGTGTTATCCCCTTCGCCATTCCTGCGCCCGTATCTGGACGACTACAGCACGCTGGCCCGGATGGTGGCGCTATTGAAGGAGGCCTATGACCCCGGCGTCCCCATCGAGCGGGACATCCTGCGGAAGACCGCCGAGCTGGTTCAGAAGCATACTCACGGCGGGGAGATCCGCGGCGCGGTGGAGGTGTACGAGATCAACGCCGACCTGCTGCGTCGGCTGCAGCGCACGAAGAAGCCACCGACGGTAGAGATCTTCAACCTGATGAAGTCCATCCGACAGAAG
>JAJRVX010000490.1:0-22511 GCA_024277095.1 Chloroflexota bacterium | reverse complement strand
GGCCCCCTTCCCGCCGGTGACCTCCATGACGGTCTTCTCCGGCCCCTCCTCCGAGTAGAGGATGTAATCGGCGCCGACCTGCCTGCCGATCTCCAGCCGCTTCTGATCGCTCTTGAGTCCGATCAGGAACACCCGTCGAGCGCCACATACCTTGGCGTACTGCACGGCCATGATGCCCATGGGGCCCGGGCCGACGATCACCACATCATCGCCCACCTTGACCTGCGCCCGCTCCTGGATCAGGTGATGCGTGGCAACGATGGGCTCGGCCAGACAGGCGTGGTCCAGCGAGACGTGGTCGGGCACCCGATAGATCACGTGCTCCGGCACCCGCATGTACGGCGCGTAGGCTCCATCGATGGTGACGCCCAGCCACTGCCCTTCGCCGCACTCGATATCGGCCACGATCTTGTCCCCTTCCTTGACGCGGGTCACTTCCCGGCCCACCTTATAGGCGATGCCGGAGAACTCGTGCCCCAGCGTCACCGGGGCCCTATAGAAATGACGGTCCTCCTGGATGAGCAGGTCGCTGCCGCACACGCCCGCGGCGTAGACCTTCATGAGCACGTCCCTGGGGCCGATCTCCGGAACCGGCACCTCACACAGCTCGACATGCCCCACGCCGCTGGCCGTCTTTCGCAATGCCTTCATCACCGCTGCCATCGTCCCCTCCCAAGCCCCCGCAACGCACAGTTACACTACGTTTCACGCATTACGCAATACGCAATACGCATTACGTGTTGCGTGTTGCGTGTTGCGTAAAGCGTAAATGCGTAAAACGTAACCGGCTCACAGCCCGTAATGTTCGTTAATCTCCCCCTGATATGCCTCCACTTCGCCCGACAGCACATCCTCCAACGTGACGCGCTGTCCCAGCGTCGCCGACTCCAGCAGGGCGAAGGCACATGCCAGGTCGCGCAAGCCCTCCTCGCCACTGGTCTCCGGATCGCGCCCCTCCTCGATGGCCCGCAGCCAGTCGAGCTGTTGGATGGCGAAGGAATCGGTCAGGCCCAGGGGGAAGAACCGCTCCCGCTCCTCGGACGTCATCCCCGCCTCGAACCGATCCAGAAGCGCCTCACGCCGACCGTTATCGTAGATGACCTCACCGCCCTTGATGCACCCCTCGCTACCATAGAACGCGGGCGTGCCAGGGATCTCCAGCGGCTCGCCTCGCATGGCCCACGACCAGAGCATCTGGGCCAACGCGCCGTCCTCGAACCCGACCACGGCCAAGTAGGTGTCATCCACATCGGCTTCCACGGCCTCGATCACCTCCCCGGCCGCGTTCCGGCGGTACCGCACGGGCTCAAAGGTGCGCGTCACGGCGCTGACCCACGCCACCTCGCCGAAGGCGTAGCGGAGGATATGGAAATGGTGCACACCGATATCGACCGATCCGCCGCCGCCCGCCTCCAGCTTGCGATGGCGCCACGGCGTATCCGCCACGACGCGATCGGGCGACCACAGCCCGCCCAGCGATCCGATCACGGCCATCTGCGGACGGCCGATCAACCCCTTCCGCACGGCCCAGCTCACCGCCCGGGTGAACCGCCCCTGACGGGCGTTCTCGAACACGCCCAGCGTCAGCCCTCGCTCTCTGGCCATGTCCACCAGGAGTCGTCCGGCCTTCACGGAGATGGCCAGCGGCTTCTGGGTCAACAAGTGCTTACCCGCGGCCAGTGCCGCCTCGCCCACCTGATGATGCATGGACAGCGTGGTGAAATCGTTCACCGCGTCCACCGGAGCCCGCTCGATCATCTCCCGGTAGTCGGTATAGATCTGGACATCCACATCATCCTGGAAATCACTCAGATAGGTATGCGGCGCCGCCAGGGGATCGCCCGTCTCCGGGGGAAGCACCGGCGGCCGCGGCGGCGGCCCCTCGCCCCGACGGAGGAACATACGAGCGTCCTCCTCTCGCCGGGCCACCAGCGCCGTAATGCGGAAGTTGTCGATCCCCCGCTCCCGAAGGGCCTTGTACCCCTGCAAATGCGCGTTCAGGATACGCCCACATCCCACGATACCGATGCGGATCATAGGCTTGTCCCTCCTTGCTTACGCAATACGGAATACGCAATACGGATTACGGAATATGTGTTGCGTGTTGCGTGTTGCGTGTTGCGTGTTGCGTATTCCATGTCACCCATACACCGGTGGCAATGGTAGAGACACAGCGGACCCACTGGCGACGGAGATGAGCCCTGCCTCCAGGATCTCCTGCGCATCGCGGCCTACCTCGGCGCTGCACAATCCCTCAATGGGGGCGCCTTCGATGATGCGGCTGAGGAAGTACGCCGTGGCGTTGCGCATCTCCTCCGGCGGCTGCGGCACGTCGACCTCGATGCCGTCGTCGTGCTCGCGGGTGGCCAGCAGCACCCGACCGCCGGGCTCCCGCTCCACCACCAGGGTGCCCTCGCTGCCGTAGATCACCGTCACATACGAGGTGAGATGGCCGATCTGCGTCCAGGATGCCTCGCTGATGGCCAAGGCGCGCGGCCACTGCATGACGATCACAGCGTTGTCATCGAGGGTGATGTAATCCTTCTGCAATCGGCCGGCGACGCCGACCACCCGGCTGGGCTGCCCCAACAGATGCCGGGCCAGCGCCGCCCCGTAGCAGCAGTAGTCCATGAGCGCGCCGGCGCCGTTGAGATCGGCATCGTAGAGCCAGTTGTAGAAATACGGCGAGCATCCCAGCTCCTTGGGCCCGGCATGGGCCGCCCGATACTTCACCTCGAACAGTTGGCCGATCTCGCCCGCCTGGGCCATGCCCATCGCCCGCTGCAGGGCGGGGAACCAGGCAAACGGCCAGTTGACCATCAACAACGTACCCGCCGACCGGGCGGCCGCCAGCATGCGGTCGGCCCCATCGAGATCGGCGGCCATGGGCTTCTCCACCATCGCGTGGAGCCCTCGTTCAGCTGCCATCTCCACGAGATCCACCGAAGTGGCGTTGTCAGCGTACACATACACCGCATCCAGCGCCACCTGATCCAGCATCGCCTCGTACGATTCGAACGTCTGCGGACAGCCATACCCCGACTCGGCCTTCTCCCGGAGCGCCGGCTCGGGATCGGCCGCCGCCACCAGCTCGCCCAGGGGAGAGGCGTTCAGATCCCGCAAATTCCCCCAGACGTGATCGTGGGTCATCCCCAACACTCCCACCCGCAATTTCTCAGCCACAGTCGCCTCCTTGTTTCGTTAACCTCAGGCCTATTTGGACATACTAAGGATAAGGCACTCCACCTGGTAGCTCTGCACTCAACCGTGGATATGGAGGAAGAGCATTCACGCCGGAAACCGGGGAGGTGCATCGTCACGCTTACGTGTGGTGCTATCCTCCATTCCATTGCGATGGACGGATCTCATTATACCCCCAATACTTGAGGATCACATTCATCAGATCGCTGGAGGGGACGTCGGCGTGGTGGCCGGGGTCGGGGCCATGCCGGAAGTTAAAGGCATCCACCTCCTCCGCCCACGGTCTCCACGAGGGGTCCCACACCCACAGCGCGTAGTTCAGCCCTCGCCGTTCGAGCAACCCCATCTGATCGTCCATGAAGACGGCCGCGCCGGGCTCCCAGCGCATGACGCCGAACTCGTTCACCGCCACCGGGACACCGTGGGTGTTCGTGAACGTGTCAATCGTCGAGAGCAGGCCATCCAGCCAGTCCCGATCCACCCGCTCAGGCTCGCCATCCCAATCGGCATCAAACGTCCCCGGATACGCGTTCGTAAGGGGGGGCTCCTGGTGGGTATAAACGAACGGCTCGTACTGATGCACCGTATAGATGGTGCGCCGATCTCCTGTAGGCTGCAGATAGGGCAACCACTCGATGGCGCTGTAGCCCATGGCGCCGATCAGGATAGGCGTATCGGGATCCACCTGGCGGATAGCGGCCACGATGCGGGGATAGAGCTGGTTCCAGTCATACAGCGTCCCCCCATACTTCGCATAAAACTCCTCGGGGTCCCAGATGTTCAGCGCGTCGTGGATGGCATCGCTCCCCACCTCGTTGGAGTTCGGCTCGACCATCAGGTCATAGCCGACGACGATGGGATTGTCCTTATAACGCTGGGCCGTATAACGCCACATGGCCACCCAGGCGTCCTGCGCCTCCTGGTCCTGCCACATGGAGTCGTTGAGGTAGCTGGCGTCATACCAGCTCCCCACATCCTCCAGACAGCAGACGCTGAACTCCGCCCGCCCGGGCCCGGTCCGGAACGAGATGACGGCGAACATGTCCGCTCGGGCGATCATGGAGAGCAGGCGATCCAGGTTAGCCTGGACGCCCAGGTCCACGGTATAAGGCGGCTTCTCGGTGAACAGGCCCGGATGGGAGATATTCACGTAATTGGCGCCCAGCGCGGCCAGCCGATCGAAATCTGTCTGGGTGTAAGGCGGGCCGACGGGGCCCGGCCCCATGAACTCCAGGCCATCAAGCTCCGGATAGACCCGACGCTGATAGATGTTCGCACCGCGCAGATGGGTGCCCCCCGCCCACAGGCTCCATTTGTCCCGCCCCGGCCGGACGGTGGGGGACGGCCCCGCCGTGGGGGTGGGTGCAAGCGTCGGGATCGGCGTGGCGGTGGGCCGCAGCTCGCCCACAAGAAGCAGAGGAAGGGTGACGCGCCGTCCCCCCGGAGTGGCGGCCGGCCCCTCCCCGGCGGCGTGCAGGACCACGGGCGAGAGCCCCACGCGATCCCGATCGCCGGCGCTTTCGCCCGGCACGGCACATCCCAGGGACAGGCCGATCACCAGGACCAGCGCCAGCCCCAGGAACATCCTCCACTCATATAACCGGCGCATCATCACGCTCTGCACACCCTAGCGATAGACGTGCAACTCCAAGATGGCAAGGAGGAATCCCCCACGCAGCACTTCCCAGAGAAGACACGAAGACACCATGAACAATAACTGATTTCTCGCAACCTAGCAACCCCGACTCGCACACGAGGTAGTGTATCCAAAATGGTGGAAATTCCGCCAGGCCCATCGCAAGCCCACAGGGGAGGTGCGGAGGGACCTCCCTCCGCCAAAACTACCTCTTTTTCCGCTTCGCACCTGTCCTCTCCCGGCCTGATTCGAGTGGGCAAGACCGGGCAAGGCAGATGAGGTGCGGAAACCGGGAGGGTTCTTTTGAGGGGCTGCGCCCCTCAAAGCTCCCTGCTGTATTTCCACCGAAAAAGATGCACTGCCCGCACACGATCGCGCCCAGAGAAGATCGGGAGCCAGAAGGGGGCAACGGCGCTGAATCCCTACGGGATCGCCGATGGAGCCGCGTAGCGCTCTCGCGCAGTCATCTCCCCCGGCGGTTGATCTGGCAACCAAACCGAGTGCAACCCGATACATGCCAGGAAGCAGGGAGCTCCGCTCCCGTCCAGCCGAGAGCGGAGCTCCCTCATCCCACAGCGCCGATCGCCTACGGCAATCTGCGCGCCTCCAGGTCGTCGTACGTCGCCGTCGCCCGGAACAGCATCACCCCAAAGCGGCCGCTTCTGTACGTGCCATCCACCGCCGTCAGCCGTTTCACCCCATCCAGGTAGGCCTCGATCTTGTTGCCCCGCGCAATGACCCTGATCCGATAGGGATGGTTTCGCTGTACGGACATCGAATAGCTGGCCAGCACCTGGTACGGTGGACGCTTGCTGATCTTGAACACCCCATCCACCGCGTCCAGGATCACATCATAGGAGGACGTGCCATCCGCGGAGGAACGGAACGTCAACCCGACGGCATTGCCGCTACGCAGGTTCACCGTGCCCTCATAGATGAAGTCTCCTCCACGCTCGGAGCGCATGTTCCACGCGTTGCCCGCCGCGTACTCGCCGCGCATGCGGTCGCCCGGGTTGAGCCACGTCCCTCGGTTGGGCGTCCATCCCGCCAGGTTGCCATCGTTGAAGTCATCGGAGAAGATAAGCGGGAGGGGATAGTCCCTCAGGATCAAGGGGAAATAGAGGCGATAGCCGCCGCCGACGCGGGTGGGCGTCGGGGTGGGAGTGGTCGTGGGCGTGGGCGTCGGCGTCACCCCGGGCGTGGTGACGATACGCACCGGCTCGTGATCGATATCGGAGGCGTGGGCTCCTTGCTGATCGGTTGCCAGGGCCTCCAGGGTGTTGATGGTGGGATCGCAGCCCGCGCCGGCTTTGGCCTGGAACTCCACTCCAGGCCACACCTCTTGCCAGCCACCAGGTGGCATCATGGACGATGGCCAGTCGGCGATGTAGTTGCTCCAGTTCAGTTGCCCATCGTCGATCGAGTCGTCGGGGTTAAGGCCCCAACTTGGCGGCCACCCGGTGGGCACAAAGCTCAGGCAGGATGTGTCGTAGGTGTCGACCAGGGACACGTTGGTGAACGTTGTGGTGCCCGTGTTCGAGATGATGAAGCCGAAGTAGATCGTGTCGCCCGGGTATGCGATGCCGCTATGCGGCAGGTAGAGTTGCTTCTCGACGTCAATGGCCGGCCCCGCTTCTCCCACGATGCGCACCCGCGCGCAGTGACGCGGCGTCTCGTGTTCCGGCTCCTCGCCGTAGCGATACCAGGCCCGGATGCAGTTCAGCGCCACCTGGCCGGGCGGGGTGGGGGCCTTCGCGTGGAAGCGAACGACGAATGTCTCCGTCTGGCCGGGCAGCAGCACGTGACCGAAGCCATGGGGCGGTGAGGACGTCAGATTACCCCAGTCCAGCGCGCCATCATCGGTCGGGTCGTCGGGATCGTAGTCAGCGCCCGCGAAGGAGAGATAGTTCGTATCGTAGGTATCCCGCAGCCGGAGATCCACGATCGGATCCGATCCGGTGTTCGTCAGCCGGATCTCGAAGCGCACGGTATCGCTGACCACGGCCGAGCCGCTTGACGGCAGGAGCAGCCTCTTGCTGATCTGCAGATCCACCTCGGGATCCCGGATGTCCACCTCATCGCACGCGCCATCCCTGACCTGCGTCTCCCCGGCCTGTCCGGTGGCCCGGGCGCAGTTTTCGCCGATGCCGGGCTGCTTCGCCTTCAGGCGCACGGTGACCACGAAACTGCTACCCGGCGCCAGGGGCTGCCCGAAGCCGAAGGGGGGCGGGGCGGTGAGATCGACCCAGCGTATGATCCCCTGGCCGGGAAGCGCGGCCAGTTGAGATGGATGGGGCAGAGCCGACACGTAGCTCAGGGAGTGGCTGTCGAACGTGTCCGTCAGGGACACCGGGGACAGGGCCACGCTGCCGGTGTTGACGACCTCGATCTCGAAGGTGACGATATCTCCCGGCTTTGCGATGTGACTGGGAGGATCCACCAACCTCTTGCGTACCGATATGGCCGCTTCACCGCAAGGGCCGACGTCGGTGTCGAGATACGGCTCGTTGTTGCCGGGGT
The DNA here is from genome assembly GCA_024277095.1 of Chloroflexota bacterium. Taxonomy (GTDB): domain Bacteria; phylum Chloroflexota; class Anaerolineae; order DUEN01; family DUEN01; genus DUEN01. The sequence continues at coordinate 15,154 of JAJRVX010000490.1, read as the reverse complement.
TCGGATCAGGGACGCTACTCCACCCCTCCGCCCGATTGCGGATCAGGCCGCAGGCGTCCTTATCCACCCGGGCCGAGATTAAGAGGGTGTACGTACGGCCATAAGGCATCGCGGCGCCCTCCTCCGGCTCCCAACGCACCACGTCGTTGGGCGGACGCGATGCGACCCGCCCGCAACTGCCCGAGGAAGGAGTGCAGGACACGTAGGCCACCTGGGCCGGCAGCACGTCGGTCACCACCACGCCAGGGGCGTCGAGCGGGCCGTAGTTGGTGATCACCACCGTGTACGTGATCAACGAGCCCGGCGAGACAGGACCCGTCGGCCCGCTCTTAGTGATCTCCAGATCCGCCCCACTGGGCGCCTCACCGGTACTGGTGGGCGTAGGCGTGGGGGTCGACGTCGACGTTGGCGTCGGTGTTGGCGTCTCCGTCGCCAGGCGCTCATCCCAGAACTTATTGCCGGTGAGTGTCTTCCCCTCGAGCGGAGAAGTGTATTCGATCCAATTATAATCGATCACATTGCCATCGACCGTCGTCGCCCCCATGGATGTGTACCCCGCCGGGTCGGTCTCAATGATGTTGTAGTACTCGCACGTCTCGCGGGCCTCCAGCCCATACCAGCCTGTGGCATCGGTGGTCGTGCTGCGTAAGAAAGTGCCCTGCTGGGCATGGTTGTTGGAGCAGTACAGGCTCACCGTCACCCCCTGCAAAGGGGATCCCTCGTCTCCAACGTTTCCCTCATAGACCCGCCCCTGGAGGACGTATTGGGCGGGAGCCACAGGGACCGAGCTTGCAGCGACAGGGCTCCTGCCGAAAACGATCCATCCCACAGCAACTGTCAACGTAATCCCGATCAGCAACATCAGGAAGCCCGATCGCCCCCAGCGGGAACAGCGTTTTCCCCACATAGCTTCTACCTCCGTAGCACGGTTCAGATGGAACCCAACGGCCGGCCCCAAGGCCTCTTCACCCGCAAACATACCACAAGAGTGGCTACAGAATGTCTACAGAACGCCCGGGGCACCAGCCAACCGCACGGAACAGCAGTTTTCCTCAACCTCCCTCGATGATGTCTGCCAGCTCCGCCCGCGCCGCCTCCCACACATCCGGGTCCACGGGCCAACTGATATCCGTGCGAACCCAGGTGGGATCACTCGGATCGGACACCCCATACTCCCACAGCACCTTGGGAATCATGCGATCCACGATCTGACGCGTGCGATCGGGATCCACCTGAGCCGCCAGGGTGAGATAGTCCACATCCTGGATGCCGCGGCGCCACATCTTCAAACGCAGAGAGGCGAACGGCCCCAAGACGCCATAACTCTCAGCAGGAAAGCGAAGATCGGTCCCCGGATAGAACAGCACCCCATCGCCGTTGGTATAGTTCCAGCCCGCCTGCCCAAGCGAGGGATCATCTCGATCGTAGCAGCCAAAGGTCTGCGCCTGCCGAAAGACATTGGTCTGGCTGCGAGGATCACGAGAGCCGTAACACTGAAAGTTGACGTAGTAGGTAGACTCCCAGTAGAACCAGCGATCGACCCCCTTCTTGTACTGGCCCCAGGCAAGCTCACGCAGTGCAACGCCATCATCCTCCGTGGCGAAGGAGCCGGAAGCCGGCCGGCTGCCGTTGTACATGAAGAACCGCTTGCCGGGGGCGGCGCGCAACGTTGCCAGGGCCTTATCCCACTCCGACGTGATGCCGAAGTCCGCCCCGCTGGCCGGGATATCCAGGCTGGGCACGTAAGCCACCGCTTTGGGCAAGGGCAGGGTGGCCAGCGACATGAGCCGCCGACCGGGGCCGGGGTTCTCATCCATCCACCGGGCCCACCGCTCGGTCTGGGCGTAGTCATCCGATTCGTCGATGAGATAGAGGAAGACATCGGTAGGCGTGGCGAACGCCTGCCCCTCGAACCAGAGGACCCACGGATCGGTGTTCGCCCACATATCCCCCCGGGTGCCGTCCCGCCACGACCACCCGCCGTAGGTGCCGATGGAGTAGACGCCGTTTCCCACCCCGACGCCGGGTCCGTCATACCCCCAGGCGGGCGTGAACAGGTCGCCGCTCAGCCGGGCCGTCCACGCGTCGCCCATCCGGGTGATCTCCGTATCCCCGCCATCGATGAGGGAGATCTTGTGACGATGGGCGAGCAGGAAATGCCGGTCGGCCAGCCGGAGCGATCGCGTATACACCTCCGTGCCGGGATCGGGATAAGGTACTCCCAGATATCGCTCATTGATGTTCTCAGAGCTGTAGAAGACCATGGTGCGGGCGGCGGGGAGATCGGGCAGGGTGAAGTCTCGCACGCGCAGACGCACAGGGACGCGCCAGGTGGTGACGCTTCCCTCGGCGATGGTGAGCGTGCCGGTGTAGACCCCGGCGGGGGCCGCCTTGGGGATATAGATGTCCCCCCAGATGGCCTGGTTGGTGCCCGCCGGGATGGTGAAGGGCGTGTGAAGCTCCAAAGGCACGGCGATCTCAGGATAGAACCGGTCATGACAGGGCCGGTCCTGCCAGGTGCCGACGCCGATGCCATTCTCATCATAGGGGCGACGACATCGCCTCGGGATATGGCGCTCATCGTAGTCATTATAGGCCAGATCTACGCTCAGGCCCCTGATCTGAAGATAGCGCACGTAGAACAGCTCGATGTTGCGCCCCACATAGTTGAACAGATCGTCCCGGGCAGCCGATCGGGTGGCGATGCGGGCGCCGCCGGGCCCGTCTAGCGAGGTCAGGGCCACGGTAACATCCCTGGCCTCGACGGTGGGGACCTCCAGGATCAGGTTGAACGACACCACCTCGTTGCGAGCGCCGAAAAGGGAGATGACGCGACCGTCCCACACGGAGTTGCGCACCGAATCGGGATCATTCGTGGCGCGCAACTCATCACGCCAAACCTTGTCCCCTCCCTCGTTGGCCCAGACGTGGGCGATGTGCCCGGGCGCAACGGGCGTCAAGGTGGGGGTAGGCGTGGGCCCAGGAGCGGATGCATCGCCTCGTGAGATCCAGGGCAGGTACCGGTGCGTGCCCGTCCCCCGCCCCCCATGAGCGATCACGCCGGGAACACGCTCCCCGACGCCGTCCGCCGACCGGGCCACGGCGAGAACGCCAAACGCCAGGGCCCACACGACGACGAAAGCCCCAATGACGCCGCCCCATCCCCTCACCTCAACCTCCGGAAACCCGAGGGATATCTCGCACCCAACGCACTACACGAAAGAAAGGGGCTCCTCCCCGCTGCTCATTCCAAACATACCCTGTGCATTATGGAAAGCCCAAGCGACAGAGTAGATTTCCACAGCCGCCCAACGTGAGATGTCAACCGCCTGGGAGGACAGAGGCGATTCATGAACTGCCTCTACCCGCTTTGCAACGCTAATGCCGGAGGAACACCGGCACGTAGATCGGATACCGTACGGAGACCCGTACGCTGGCGGTGGATCGCATGCCGTCCTGGTCGACGGCGGTCAGCGTAATGCGATGCTCGCCTGCAGAGAGCGTAGCTATCACCTCCCCACCGGTGCCCAGGGCACCATCCCGATCCGACGCCCAGCTCAACGAAGCGTCGGCCAGAGGCCCATCCTCTGGGTCGTACGCGTAGCCGCTGAGCATCACCGGCTGCCCCGGGCGCAGGAAGCCGCCCTCGGACGGCCAGCTGATCCCCACCTGCGGCGGCTTGCGGGCCACGAGGAACGTCCCGTCCGAGATATCCTCCGCCGTCAGCAGCCCATCGCTGGCCACCACGCGCACCATCGCCCGCGCGCTCCCGGCCAATAGCGCCGAATCGAACCCGAAGCGGGTCCCCTCCAGATCGGTGGCCAGGGTCGTCCAGGTCTCGCCGCCATCCGCGCTGACCTGCACCAGGAAGCGCAACGGATCCCCGTCCTCGTCGCCAGCCTCCCAGACGATCTCATGCGTGCCGCCCTCCCAGGTCTCGCCACCGTTGGGCGAGAGGACGCGCACGTACGGCGGATGAGCGCTCACCTCCCGAGAGGCCAGCACACGATCCTCACACCGCACCTCGACCCGCGCCAGATCCGGGTGATCGGGCACCAGCTCGTAGATGGTCTGATACTCATCCATGCCCTCGACCGGATCGGTGTCCGCCCTTGGGGTGAAGGGATACTCGGCCAGCAGCCGGTTCCCGGCATCCCACAGCACGATCGCGCAGGAACCTCCCGCCGGCTGCTCGGGGGCAGGCAAGGTCATCCGATAGAGGGGATCCAGTTCCGCCTGTCCGGTCGTCTTGTTGATCACCCCGCTGACCAGCAGGACGTCCTGTGCCGCGGCTGCCCGGGCCGGGAGCAGCGGGAACTGTGCGATGCGAGCCCGCAATCCATTGTAGGTGAAGGTCGAGATCCACTGCGGATCACAGTAAGTCATGACGTCGTAGTACGTGTTATAAGGGTAAACCTGGAAGCTCTGGATGTCCATCCCATATTCGCCGATCATGCCATGCGCATAGGGATACGGTTTCCCTCCCTTAGCGTCGCAGAACTCGGCGTGATAGCGATTCAGGCAATGCCCCAACTCATGCCCGGCCAGCGCTCCCGTCCACTCATCACCGGGAACGCTATTGATCCAGACATTGGCCGGAAACACGACTCCCGCCGCCTCGCTGCTAGGAATACCATTCGCCTTGCCAACGACATGGGTACCTTTACAGCTATACTCGTAGTGATAAGGCACCATCCCATAGTACAGCGTGTTGGCTCCCAGCGTGGTCGTAGAAGTGGTTCGCAGCTTTGCGATCTGATTGTCCAGCTTCGCCCAGCCGCCGCTGCCGCACAAGTCAGCAGGTTTCACGGGAAGCGTCAGCGTAACCGGATGTCGCGCGGTGACCACGTTGGGGACCGGATACGCCCGCCGCAGCCAGCTGCGGATGTTATTCATGGCGTTTGCGTCCGGCATGCGCACGGTCTTCCCCAGCTTGTACGTGACGGGCACGAAGACCACGCGCAGAGGCGGCATCTGCAGAAAATTCACGATCCGGGTCTCCTGCAGCTCGCCAATGGCCGAGAAGGAGACACCCGGGGGCGGGAATATGCGTATGAACATCCCGCCCGATCCTGTGGCATACTTCGCGGGGATCACGAAGTTCAGGGAATGGCTGAACACCCTCCGCTGAGGGTTGGAGCGGACCGTCACGATGCTCAGAGGATAGAAGATGCGCCCTCCCGGATAAGGATAGCGTATCTCACCGCCTACGTTCGGGATATCGCCCTTGCCATCGGCCACCCGCAGATGGACGCGCACGACGGCCGTCTTGCCGGCGATGAGGGGAACCCCAAACCCATTGGCCCATTGGATGGCCTGGGTGATCTCCACGCCGGTGACCTGCACATGTCGGCTGATAGGGGGCGTCGTGGGCGTCGGGGTCGGTGTGGGCGTCGGCGTGGGGGTAGGCGTGGGCGTCTGGAAGGGGCTGCTCGTCACCACACGGACCACCAGGAGCGGGGCATGCCCCCCCTCCCGGCTGGAGAAGCCCCGACTCCACGCGCTCCCCTCCTCCGGGCCGATCACCGCCACACCATAGTTCGGCACGCTGCCATCGATCCATCCTTGCACCAACGCCGTGATATCCCAGCTCTTGTACCCGGTGGACTTGTCTACATAGTGGGTGGCGGCGGGGACGGAGCGATACCCCGGTTGGTTGCTCCACGTAATGTTCGGATACCAGGGCGGCGCCTCCCGCCATGTACCCAGCACTCGATGCACCGACATGCACACCTTCTCCCGACCCCCCGTCTGCTCCAGATACAGGTTCAACGAGGCCTGGGTTACCACGGCGTCCTTGGGGATATAGGAGAGATCGAAGCGGACGAACGTCCGATTGCGAGAGGGATCGGGGCCGCTGCTGAAGCCCGTGAGCAGGATCGGCGCCTTGCCGAAATTGCCCGTCGGCGCCTGCGCGCTCACGTAAGCGTCGGCACCCGCATCGCGGATGAGCTGCTCCCCGAGCACGGAACGGGCGAAGATATCGTTCCCCGCCAACTCGCCGGGCGGCGGCTGCTCGAACTGCAGCCATCCCTGATTCGTCGCATACCCTCCACTGTCCGATTGGGCGCCGATGACGTGGATATCATCGCCGCGCACGATCAAGTTGTAATAGGGCGCATCCTCCTCCGCCGGGGTGGTGTACGGGATGGTGAACCGACCCAAATCGTCGGTCTCGACCTCGGCCACCAGCATCCCCTCCTCGCACGAGATGTTCGCCTTGAAGAGGCCCACGGGGACCCGAGGCCAGGGCCGGACCCCCTCGCCGGGCTCGCTGCGATACACATATCCGACGAAGACGCGCTCGACGGTGTCCTTCAGCCCCACGGTGAAATCGTTATCCGGGTAGTCCCCCGGCCGGGGGCTCTGGAACCGAATCCATCCCTGGTCCGTAGGCTGGCCACCGCTGCCGGAGATCGCCTCCAACACCCGATAGCGTGGATCCGCGATCACGATGTGCCAGTAGTCGTAGTCCTGCAAGGCGGTGGCCCCGCCGCCGGCATCGGAGGTTAAGCTGTACGTCCCATCCTCCCCCGATCGGGCGCTGGCCAGCAAGGTGCCCATCTCCTCCGGGCTGGCGGAGCCGTACAATGCCACCAACACGCCCTCGGCCGGTATGGGCTCTGGGAACGGCGGATCGGTCAGGGTATTCACGCGGCCCATGAAGCGCCATAAGAGCGTCGAGGGGGTCGCGCTCGGCGTGGGGGTAGGCGTATCCGTCGGCAGCGTCGTTCCGGTGGGTGTAGGGGTGAACGTAGGGGTCGGGACGCCGGTCGGCGTGGAGGTAGGGGTGGAGGTATCCGTCGGGACGGGAGTGGGCGTGGGCGTCCAGGTAGGGCTCGGCGTCGCCGTCGGCGTATCCGTCGCCGGAGCCAGATCCCAGAACTTGTTGCCCGTCAGCGTCTTGCCATCCAGGGGAAGGGCATACCAGATCCAGTTCGCATCCACCACGTAGCCATCGACGCTGGTGGCCCCATCGGATGTATAGCCCGGCGGGTCCGTCTCAACGATATGGTAATACTCGCATATATCGCCATCGTACACGTCCAACCCGTACCACCCCGTGGCGTCGGTGACGGCATCGCGCAGCTTGGTGCCCAGCACATCGGAGTTATCGGAGCAGTACAGGCTGACGGTCACCCCCTCGATCGGGGTGCTGTCGGGGGGCTCGATCCCGGTTTCGCCCTCGTACACCCGACCGGAGAGCGTATAGGCCTGACCGGGCACGGCAGGGGCATGTTGGAATTGGGAGATCGCCGGACTTTCCGTGCGCGCCAGCGCCTGCACCCAGTAGGGCAGGAGCACGAACAACCCCAACAGCAGGATCACCAAAAGCCAACCTACCCAGCGATGCTTCCCGAGACGGCTCATGAGCATTCCCTCCTTCGGCTCCCCCGCCAGGCATGCACGCGACGACAACACAGTACGTGTGCCGCCGCAAGTCACGCCCCCTGGAGGACAGGCCACACTAGGATGAACCCCGCAATAGAATGGGGAAGTAGAGGCGTCCTCGCGACCGCCCGGTGCCCACCACCACGGTCGCCGGATCGGCCGTTTGGCTCCCGTACACGACGGTCCCGACGATCCTGTATGCACCATCCGTCAGCCCCGACGTGTCCCAGACGTCTTCGACGTTGACGGTTCCGCCCGGCTCCAGATCGGAGACGTCATGCCGGAATTCTTGAACGATCTCGCCGGACTTGTCCAGGACCCGGATCACGGCGACGCCGTCAAGCGCCACCGGCCCCGTATTGGCGACCTCCATCGAGATCTGGACGAGGTCGCCGACGAGGAAGCGCTCCGGCGTGGCCGTAAGGCGGGTGATCGCCCCGGAGGGAGCGCCCAACGTGAACACGCTGGTTCGCCTGTCCAGCGTGCGTCCCTCCAAATCCCGCAACGTCACCTCCACGTAGTAGGTACCCGGCGTCACGCCCTCGCTGCTCCAGCTCGTGGAGAAGGAGGCGGCCCCGGCCAGGTCCGCCAGCGTGCGCAGGAGCAGCGAATCTATCAGCTCCTCGCTGCCGTACCGCCGGATCACCGCGCTGACGATCACGTCCTGAATCACCTCCGACTGATCCAACCCCATCTCGATGCTCACCGTCTCGCCCGGAGCGTATTCCTGCTTATCGGTCGTTAGCTCCGTCACCGCCGCCGGGGAGACGGTGTAGGCGACGTCGAAGCCGTAACGGCGGTAAAACCGGACGTCGGTCGTCAGGGGATTGTAGCGGAAGGCGTATACGGTGATGACCAGGGTGCTCGTGCCGTCCGGGTTCTCCACCACCTCCCAGGCGTAGTCCTCCTCGGGGAACCATCCCTCGATGGGGCCCGCGTATGCCTGCGGTTCGCACTGGCAGACGGTGGGGGTGATGGGGGTCATGGGGATGTTCAGGCCGGTATCCGTCACCAGCCCGGATCGCTCGGCCAGGCTCACGTCCTGGATCCGGTACCCCCGTGGGTAGTCCACGGAGACGGTGTAGAAGGGCACCCGCAACTGGCCTGGTTCCAGCCATAGCCGGCCGCCGGGGATCTCCACGTCGTCCAGGCCCTCCCCGAACGCATCCCGGTGCACCACGTAGTCGGGGACCTCCACCTCCAGAAACGACGGCGGCTCCGCCTGGACGGCCAGGACGCGCTCCCCGAGGCCCGAGCTCCCGGCCGGTGACACGACCCCGAACTTGGGATCGCCGTACAGGTTGTACTCCCACACCCAGAACCACCAGTCGCTCTTCACGTTCTTCCCGCCGCTGCTCCAGGCGGCTCGCTCCAGTTTGGTAAAGGCCTCCCCGATCGATTCGGAAGGAAGCCAGTCCCGATAGAGCTTCTTGGCCGCCTCCCGGTTCTCGTACCCATACGATTCCTGAGTGGAGCCGATATAGATAGCCGCCCCACTGGCCAGGAAGGATTCGGCGATGTTCTTCTGCTCCAGATACCCGGCGTCGTAATTCCCCGTCAGGCACGACATGGCCAGGACGAAGGGGGTGTGCTTGTTGAAATCGAGCGGGAACACGGCGTATGGATCTGTAGATTTCAGGTGGGAATTAATGCCATCCGACCATTTGTTGATGTTGCCGTGGCCGGACCAGAAGATGACGTCCTTGTTTCGCGTGAACCCCGGCAGCGCATCGTGAACCCGTTTGATCCAGTTCCAGGTATCGAAGCAGGACACGCCGCCGTTTGTCGCATATTTGGGGCTGGCCACGCACACCTCATCTCGGGTCCCCCCGAAGTTCCCCACGTCGCCGGCCGCGATGCCATCGAACTTATGCAATGTACTGGGAATGCTGGGGTTGCCCGCGATCCATTTGCTTTGTCGCTCGTCCCACTCATAGATCATGATGCGGCTGGAAGCATCGGCCAGGAGGATCTGATCCTCGACCGGGTTATTCCTTCCATACACGTTGCCGACGGCCAGCCCGTCGCCCGGCTCCAGCTTGTTGCCATACTGGAACCATGACCACTTCCCCGCGTCCCTACGCCGGACGTAGACCTTGTCCATGCTGACATCGGCGATGATGATCTCCTCCTTGGTATCCCCCATCACGTCGCCGACCGCGAGGCTGTCATACAGATCAAAGGAAGTATCGAGCGAATCCACGACGGCAGCGGAGAAGTTCCCAGGGCTCGGCTCCCGGATCTCCCAGGTGTAGATGAAATCAGAGCTCTCGTCGGCGTGGATGATCTGATCCTCCCCCCGACCCAAAACGTCACCCGCCGCCAGCGCGTCCCCGTTCGCGAAGCCGGCGTTGAACTCGAGGACCTGGGTCCCATCGGCCCTGTAGATGGCGATCTTACCCGTGCTGGCATCGCCGACGATGATCTGCGCCTTGCTCCCGCCCGTCACGTTCCCCACCGCCAGGCGGTCGCCTTGGGCGAAATCCCGCTGGAACGAGCCCACCGTGGCCCCGTTCGCCGTGTAGATCGAGATCGTGTTCTGATCCACATCCCCGATCACGATCTCCTCCCTGGCATCCCCCGTCACGTCCCCTATGGCGAGGCCGTCACGGGATTCATAGGCCCGCGCGAAGCTCGTGACCCGGAAGTATTCGCCCCAATGCATCTTCTGTACGGTGGCAAACTTGGGCGCCAGGATGTTCGCCACGTCGTTCACATCCTTGACGAACGAGCCGAATCCGGGGCCGCTGATCAGCAGCGCATGATTCCGATCGAACGCGTAGTTCGGGTCGCGCGCGTACACGCCGATGCTGGCCCGGATCGGCTTCGCCAGGACGGCGGCGCTGTCACCGATGGCTCGCCCCACGATGAGGTCCGGAACCGGGCTGCCGCCCGTGTCGGCGTAGGGATGATCGCTGTAATCCACCGGCAGCTTGCTGTAGAATCCGCTACCCGACCACGCGGGGACGATCTCCGTCTCGCCGACGATCAGCAGATACCCGTTCATGGGCTGCGAGAACCGAGGGCTCATCCGCTTCGCCCAGGCGCCGCCGGGCTTAATCAGATTTTTAAGGGCGGACGCGCTGTAGGCATCCAGGTATCCCAACGCGCCCAGCTCATAAGCGGCCAGCTGCGCCATGTCGGACAGCAGATCGTCCACCTCATTCGACAGGTAGTGGGAGAACAACCGGGCGGGGTTGGTGACCAACAGGTAATCCGCCGCCCCGGAGGCGCTCCGATGGGCGACCGGGATCGCCTCGCCGTTGGTGGTCTGTAAGATCTTGAGGTTGAGCTCGTGGTTGTACCTGATCCCTCCTGCCCCCTCGTACCGGATCCGGACCAGATCACCGATGGAGGGCGTCGGAGGATTGGGATATATCAATACGGGGATGACGTGGTAGCTGTATGATCGAGAAGCGCCCGGGGGGAGATCCGTAAGGTCCGTGATGCCACAAGAGGCGCGCTTATACGTTGGGCTATAGCTGGCCTCATATCGGATCAATGTGGGGAGGGTTGTCTCACGGGAGATGGGTTGGAACCCATACATGTGATCCTGGAGGAAGATGCTTTTCGCCGTGCCCCCCCCGACGTTCTTCACCGTCAGCGTCACGACGAGCGCGTTCCCCAGCCGGGTCGCCTGGTGCGCTGTGACGACCAGCTTGGGCTGGGGAGGCGGCGGGGGATTCGCCACGATCACGTCCACCGTGCCCACCCCGGTCTTGCCCTCCACATCCCAGGCCTTGACGCCGATCCGGTGGCCGCCGTTCGTCACCGACGATGGATCCCAGCGCCACTGCACGGTGGTATGCCTCGTCCCGCCGGGGATGGATGCCACCTTGACCTTGGCACCGTCCACGTACAGCACGGCGTCCGCCAGCCCCAGGTCGTCCGTCAAAACCGCGGTGACCGTGATCTCGCCCGTCACGGTCGCGCCCTGATGGGGATAGGTGATCGTGACCTGGGGGGCCGTCCTATCCGTGATGTTGTCCACCCGGATCACGTGCTCATCGACGGCGACCTTGCGAGCGAGGTCATACGCGCGCGCGGTGAGCACGTGATCCCCGTTGATGTACTCTCTGCAGTCCAGGGGGAACTCATAGGGCGGGGTGTAGTCCGTGAAGGCCCGCTCCCCATCCAGGTAGAACTCCACCCGTTCCACCCCGCGGTCATCGGCGGCCTCGGCGGAGACGACCACGCTCCCCCGACAGATGCCAGGGTCCTGAAGACGAACGAAGGGATCGGCATCATCCGGCGGGGGTAAGGTCGTGAAGATTCCATCTCGACTCTCCACCGCGTTCCCGCTGGGATCGGCGGATCGCACCCGGAAATGATAGGTCGTCGCGGGATCCAGCCCCGTCAAGACGACGCGATGCTCCCTGACGAAAGCGCTGTCCCCCTCCTCGAAAGGATACTCCTCGGCCGTCGGGCCGTATCGCACCCCGCTATCGCTATCCTCGTCGGTCTCCCAGAGGATGACGGCGGAGTCCTGGGTGATCTCCACCACGACGGGGCCGGACACGATCCGCGGGGGAGCCGTATCGCACTTCCAGCTCTCCTCCCGGGTGTTGTTCGTCTCGTCGCTTTCCCGCACATCCCCGCCGTAGTCCGCCTGGGCCGCGATGTGGTCCTCCGGCGGGGTGCACTCCCACGCGATGTCGAAGCACCCCCGCCACCGCTCCCCCGGCCCCAACGCCGGTTCCACCCAATGACTTGCTCGATACTCGTCGTCGATGAACAGGGCGACCTCATGCCCTCCAGGGGCCGCCGCGTCGCCGATATTCCGCACCTGATAGCAGATGGTCCCATCCTCGTGCCACAAGTCGGTGACGATCAGGTCGGGCAGTTCCTCGGGAGCGGGCGTTTGTGTGAAGGTCGGCGTGGGGATCGGGGTATCGGTCGGCTGCGTGCCGGTCGGCGTGGCCGTAGGCGTCGCCGTGGAGGTGGAGGTAGGGGTGAAGGTGGGCGACGCAACGCTGGTAGATGTCGCGGTCGGCGTGGGGGTCTGGGAGGGGGTGGGCGTAGGTGATCCGGTAGGGGTAGGAGTTGCGGTCGGGGTATCCGTCGCCAGCCGCCGATCCCAGAACCTATCCTCGGTCAGCGTCTTGCCCGTCAAAGGGATCTCGTACTCGATCCAATTCTCGGTCTGCACCGTCCCGTCGACGCTCCACGCGCCATCGGAGACGTAACCCTCTGGGTCCGTCTCCCGGATGTGGTAGAATTCGAAGTTGCCATCGTCGTCATAAACGGTCAGGCTGTACTGGCCATCGGCTCCCGTCACCGTGCTGCGGATCAGCGTCCCGGCGTTCGGATACGAACCGTTCGATCCGTAAACGGAGACGACCACCCCCTCCGGGGGGACGGCGTCCGGCGGTTCGGAGCCCACATCCCCCTCGTACACCCACCCTTGAAAGGTCCAACTGGTCGTCAGCCTCTCTCGCGTGGGTACCACGCCGGAGTCGGCCTCGACCGTAGCACCCATCCCCTCCAAGCCCAGGCCCCCCAACGCCAGGAGGGCGCTCAGCGCAACGCTCGCAAGCACGGTTCTCAGGAGAAGATCCCTCATCCGCATCCTCGTCCCCCCAATCCCTTATGTCGCAGCTTTCATCCCGAACGGTGGCAGACAGGGATCATCCCGTCCGCCGTTTCCACACAGCGATCGCCGTCCCGGCCCGGGGGGAGGCGCTCTTCAGCCCGGCCGGGGCCAGTGCGCCTCTCCCGCCTGTCGACGCAGGAAGTTCAGCAGATCCTCCAGCGTGTCAAAGCTCCAGCGCTGGCCGGTCTGGATATGCTCCACCTCGCTACGCCAATCAGAGGGCGAGGTCACGACGTCTACATCGGCCTCACGCCAGATCCGAATCAGGAAGGACGCGTACTCAACAGGTGCAGGCACAGCGATACCACCCTATCTTGGTGTGGACACGGTGACCGCTTCCCGGCCATTTCCACCGGAAAAGAGCCATCGCCGAACGAGGCTCTCATCCCGCTGCCGAAGTACGGGAGTTCCACGGGAGTTCGATCATACCTCAAGGATCTTACCCTACCGGTGGCTACAAAGTGTCTACAAGCGGGCGCCCCGCCTCCCGAGGCGTACGAAAGCCCCGACGGACAAGTGTCGGGGCTCGGGGGCAACAGCCTTACTCAGGGCATACGGGCTTCGTCCGCTTTCAGGATCTCTCCTCACGCAGGGCGAGCTCCCCGCGCGGCACGCGAAAGTAGGCCCAGAATACGACGGCACCCAGGGTGGAGAGCGCCATCCCGGCGAGGAAGAGGCCACGATAGCCGAGCATCGGCACGAGATACCCACCGCCGATCGCGGCCAGCGCGAACCCCGTCCCTACCGCCAGGTTTGTGGCGCCCGACATGGCCGCCCTCCAGTGCTTAGGGACGCTCTCCTGGGTGTACACGGTGAAGGCAGGGCGCCGGATGGCCATCCACGCCATAACCCCCATGAAGCCCAGTCCGGCCCCCAACCAATGCGGGACCAGGGCCAACGGCAGTAAGAAGAGGGCGGAGCCCAGGGTTCCCAAGACCGTCGTAAAGCCGTTGCCCCACCGCGCTGCGATCAGAGGCATCACCAGCGCAGCGGGCACCCCCATCAGCCGCGCCACGCCCATCAGGGTCCCGATGCGGGCGGTAGACACGTGCAATCCGGCGTCCAGATAGACATTGAAGAACGTGCGGGCGATTCCTTCGGCGACGACCTGCAGCATACCCACCAGCACGACCACACTGACCAAGACAACGGGGAAGGCATCCCTCTCGACGGGGCCGGAATGCTCCCTTCGCAGCCTGACGGGGCGCGTGGGAAGCATGGCCAGGATGCTCGGGATCATCAGCACGCCGGCCAGGGCCAGCGCATATCGAAAGGGGGCTGGATCGTCCAGCGATGTGTGCAGGGCCATCGCGAAGAGCCCGGGAGTGATCCCCGCGATGACGCTGCCGGAGAAGTTCGCGATGGGCGCCAGCGCCGCGCTCATAGAGAAGACGTGATTGCGCTCCACGGGGGTCGTCGCGCTCATCAGGAACGGGTTAGCGTTCACCCAGTACAGCGCCAGACCCAGGCCAAGGGTCGTCCAGGTCGCGATGAGCCACTCGAACTGCCAGATCGCAGGCACATGCTGGGTGACGGAGAATAAGATGGTTCCGGCCATCGCCACGAACAGGCCGGTCAGCATCATCCGACGGATGTCGAATCGCCCGCCGAGCCACCCGGCCACCGGGGCGAACAGCGCATAGGCGAGAGGGGCAACCCCGTTGATCAGGCCGATCGCCTTCGTATCATAGTTCAGACGCAGCAGGTACAGATTGGCCAGCACGGTCACCATGCCGCCATAATTGACGACGGACACCAGCGCGGTGCTGAGCAGGTAGAGCCGGGCGTCTCGGCTGAACAGGCTCAACGTATGCACATAACGTTTGAGTGGAACCACGCGTCGCTTCCCCGTTTATAAATCACATCTGGGCTGAGCTCTGACGCCTAAACGGTAGTGTATCTTTTTCGGTGGAAATACAGCAGGGAGCTTTGAGGGGCGCAGCCCTTCAAAAGAAACCTCCCGGTTTCCGCACCTCACCTGCCTCGCCCGGCCTTGCCCACCCGAATCAGGCCGAGAAAGGGTAGGTACAAGGCGGAAAAGGGGATGTTTTGGCGGAGGGAGGTCCCTCCGCACCTCCCCTGTGTGCTTGCGATGGGCCTGGCGGAATTTCCACCATCTTGGATACACTGCCGCCTAAACCAAGGGGTTGACTTAGTCCATGACCTAGT
>JAJRVX010000489.1:0-4153 GCA_024277095.1 Chloroflexota bacterium | reverse complement strand
GGGATCGATCCCCATGACGACCTTGTCCCGGATCGGCGGCTGCAGGAGCAGGTTACGCAGGTTCGTGGCGAAGACCTGGATGCCGTGCTCATCCGCGGCCTCGGTCAACGCCCGGCGCACCTCCCGGGCGATGGCGGGCGCGATCAGACGCTTGTACGCGTCCTCGATGGCCGCACGCACCTCTCGCGCCGCCGGCGAACGCGGCCGGGTGAGATAACGAGCCTCGATGCGCCCCAGGATCAGGTCATCCGGGGCCTCCACGCGCACCTTGAGCGCGCCCTCCGCCTCCCCCCGGTTGATGGCCAGGATCTGATGCGGCTTCAGGTCCTTCAGAGGCGCCCGAAACTCGTGATAGACCTCATACTGGCCCGCGGGGTCCGCCCCGGGCCTGGCCAGCCGGCTGACGAGCATCCCCTCCCTCCGGGTGCTCGCACGCGCCATCGAGCGCACGTCCGCGTCCTCGCTCACCTGCTCGGCGATGATGTCACGGGCGCCCGCCAGCGCGTCCTCCACGGTGGGGACCTCGTCGGACAGGAACTCGGCGGCGAGCACGGCCGGATCGGGAGCATCCGCCTCCTGGGCCAGCAGGCGCCGGGCCAGCGGCTCCAGGCCGCGCTCCCGGGCGACCTGCGCGCGGGTGCGCCGCCGCGGCCGGTAGGGCAGATACAGGTCCTCCACCTCTTGCAGCGTCTGGGCGGCCCGGATCCTCTCCTCCAGATCCGGCGTCAGCCTGCCCTGATCGGCGATGGAGGCCAGGACGGTCTGCTTGCGAGCCTCCAGGTTGCGCAGATAGGCCAGACGCGCCTGGATCGTCCGCAGCTGCTCCTCGTCCAGTGTGCCCGTGGCCTCCTTGCGGTACCGAGCGATGAAGGGGATCGTGTTCCCCTCATCCAACAGCTCGATGGCCCGAGCGACCTGAACCGGCCGCACGCCCAGCTCATGGGCGATCCTCTCCGCGATCTGCGATGTGTCCATACGCCGTAGATCCTTTCCCATCATCGGGTTGAGCCTCCCACCCGAGTCGGCAGCGAGGCTGGGGTCGGCCCGGCATCCCCCGGGCGCCCCCCTCCGCTCGAGTATAGCGCCAGAGCACAGGAGGCGCAAAGCGCGACGCCGGGCTCACCTGCGGAACGGGCGCCGGCGGGGGTCCGGCATGTGTGATCCGAACGGATCTCATCCCCCAGCTCTCCTTCTCCCGGGCCCGGGAGAAGGAGGCTCAACGACAGGTGGCAGGGTACGGCGGGCAACAGGGCTTGAAAAACAACAGGAAAAGCCGTTTCCATCCACTTTTGGTAGTTGCCACTCCCGCCATTGGCTGATATACTAAGGTTGAGGGAAAAGGCATCTGCCTCACAGGCCATAGTCCTTCCCGACACGCCGGGCCTTCCCCGCCGGAAAGGCTTGCGCCTCCATTCCCAACGGGATCCTGGTATCTCAGTGACTGGTTGACGGACATCGGCAGCGGACGAATCCGAACGGGCTTTCCCTGGGCCAGTCTCCAGGTCATCTGAGGAACTATCGGAGCAAGTGGGTAGTGGACTGGCACCCCACGTCAGACTATCTACCAGGAGGGCAGGTGATGATGAGAACCCGTCTGTTTCCCGTGCTACTCTTCCTTGCTGTAGCCCTGGCTTTGGCGCCCTTCGTCCAGGCGGAAGACGCCGCTCCCCCCCAGTGCTTCAATCTCTCGCCGGATGATTGCGCCTTCCTGACGGAAGCCCTGACCAAGACCAGTGTGCACGTCAGCTCCTTCCACCAGACATCTCAGCTGGAGATCACCTTAAGCGGGTGGATGGGGCAATCAGGCCAGCCCGACTTCGTCCTGAAGGCGGAGGGCGACGGCCCCGTCTCCAGCGATCTGGCCGCGGCGCTGCAAGACCCCTTCGCCGCCGCCTCCCTGATGCTGAACATGACGATCACCTCCTCCAACGGAGCGCAAGAGGTCACCACGCCGATCAGCATCCGTTACGTAGATGGCACAAGCTACTGGACCGACCCCGTCACCGGCCAGTGGGTGGGCATGAAGGCGGCGGATGTCGTCTCACTGGGCATGATGGCGATGAACATGATGGGGGAGATGGAGCAGGCATCTGAGGGCGTCCCCGCCATGAAGGGCATGATGGGCATGGCCGGGATGGGCCCCATGGCGGCCATGGGGCTGCTGGGCATGAGCGCCGGCATGGTCACCATGGACATGACGTCTATCCTGCCCACACCTTCGTTCGTCGTGGACTACGTGCGCCAACCCGACGTCGAGATGATGGGCGAGACGATGTCCCCCTTCCAACTCACCGTGGACCTCAACCCGCTGTTGTCCTCCGAGGAGTTCCAAAACCTGCTCGCTCAGACGCTGGAGGCGGCAGGGACAGCCGGCCAGGATGCCAGCCTGCTTATGGCCGGGCAGATGGTGCCGGCGGTGCTCGAACACACTCAGGTCACCATGAACGTGACCCAATGGATCGGAGCGGCCGACCAGCTCTTGCGTAAGGTGGCCGTTGACCTCAACGTGGCGGTCGACCTGAACGCCCTCATGGGAATGGCCTCGGGTGAGGCCTCCGAGCCGGCCACGGCGAAGCTGCATTTCGAGATCACGCTGGATCAGATCAACCAGAACTTCTCCTTCAGCGCCCCCGAGAACGCCACGCTCATCACGGCCGACGCTCTCGGCGCCATGTTGGCACAGTAGGCCATCAGACGATCGCAGCCCTTATTGATATCGTAGCCGACGAGTCGCCCAGCACGGGCGGCTCGTCGGATTTTACGGGCCGTTCGAAGCGCGTCCGAGAAGCCTCGTTGTCGTTGCCACAGGCCGAGGCTCCAACCAGGCCGGTAAAGGCGAGAGGCAGCTTTCCTTTGCAGAGAAGCTTCCCTCCGCACCTCCCCTTTCAGATGCGACCGCCCGTGGAGGGAAAAGGTGGCAGGCGGGGGCCTCGCCATGCTGTTCAGTTGACGCGAATAGACGCAACGGCATTGCGCCCCTACCCAATACGCCTCAGTAGAGGCAGCCCTTGTGGCTGCCTCAGGCGCCCACAAGGGGCGCCCCTACGGTAGGATTTCAGGGGCAGGTGTCTGAGTTTTGAAAAGCCCTGATCCTCCCAGAGAAATCATTGACACCCGCGCGGCCGGATGCTATAATGACCGAGGTGACCGGGTAAGATTGTCGAAACGCCTTATCCGCTCATATATCATTTCCATCGAGTCCCCCTGCCGGGTCATGACGATACCTCTCTCCCCCGGCACAGTGGGGATGTATCCCGAGCGAAAGCTCGATGAGCAAATCTTCGCATCGCAACGCGCATCTGTGCGATCTGTGCCTTCGTGACCCGTTCGAAAGCGCGCTCGCCATCGCGCCGATCACCTTCCAGCCCTCGCGAGCGCGCCCACCACGATCAGAAAGGAGGTGAGAGCGAATTCCTTTCGAGCCCTTCGCCGATTTCGTCTCACAACTCCTATCTCTTCAGGAGGTGACTCGATGGACGCGCTTTCCAACAAACGTATCAGCCGCCGCAAGATGTTGAAGCTGTTGGGCGCCAGCGCCACCGCCGCTTATGTGGCTGCTTGTGCACCGCCCGCAGCCCCTGCACCGGCCGAGGCCCCCAAAGCACCGGCGGTCTCCAAGGGAAAGCCTTTCGAGGGGATCACGCTGAACACCCTGGGCGGCCCCGACCCCACAGGGTGGGAGGCCAAAGAGAACGCTCTATTCGAGGAGAAGTACGGCGCCAAGGTGAACGTCACCACGGTCCCGTACGGCGAGCAGCGACAGAAACTCACCACGGCCTTCATGACGGGCGGCTCCGCGTACGATTTCTTCGTCATCGACTGCATCGAGGTCCCCGAGTACGTGGAGGCCGGCTGGGTGCTGGACATCACGGACTGGGTCACCGACGAGATGAAGCAGGATCTGCTCCCCTTCGCGGCCGACGGCATGATGTACAAGGGCCGATGGTACGGGCTGCCGTGGATCTCCGAGTGGAAATCCTTCGTCTACAACGAGGCGCACCTGGAGAAGGCCGGGATCAGCGAGCTCGCCACGACCTGGGATCAGTTCGTCAAGGACTGCCAGACGCTTCAGGAGAAAGGCGTGGTCCCCAAGTATGCCACGGCCTGGTCCTGGCTGCAGGGCGAGGCGATCATCTGCGATTTCGTCGCCCTG
>JAJRVX010000488.1:0-4522 GCA_024277095.1 Chloroflexota bacterium | reverse complement strand
CAGAAGCAATGGCATTTCTCAGACACACTCTTAGTACTTCAAAGCCCCTTCCGTCAGCCCCTTGATGATGTACTTCTGCGCCAGCAGGAAAAACGTCAGGCTTGGGACGACGGCATAGATGCCCGCGGCGCACATGCGATTCCAGTACGTTACCTCGTCTCCCACGAAGTAATACAGGCCGACGGTGATCGGCTTCAACTCGTCGTAATGGATGAACAGGTAGGGCGCGAAGAACTCGTTCCATGCCCACAGGAATGCGACCACGGAGATGGCGCCCACGCTGCCCGCGGTGATCGGCAGCACCACCCGGAAGATCGTGCCCGTCCTCGTGCAGCCATCCACGATGGCGGCGTCGATCAGGTCACGAGGAAAGGCATCGAAGAACCCCTTCAGGAGCCACACCACCAGGGGGTAGCTCAAGTAGATCAGGTACAGGATCACGGCGAGCCGGGTGTTCAGCAGCCCCAGTTTTCGCATGATCAGATAGTATGGGAGCAGCATCGCCAGAGGGGGGATCGTGCGCGTGAACAGGAAGAGCCCCAAGATCAGATTGCTGCCCTGGTAGGGGTACTGGCTGAGCGCATAAGCCGTGAAGACGCTCGCGACCACGATGATCACCGTCGCCGTCAAACAGGCGATCAGGGAGTTCTTCAGGTACGTCGGGATAGGGGCTTCAAACCACGTGAATCTCATGGTCTCGAGGGTGAAATCCTTCGGAAAGTAGGTGGGTGGGCTCATGAAGGTCTCGGGAAGCGTCTTGAACGCGGACAGGACCATCCATATGAACGGGGACACCATAAAGAGGGAGATCACGCCGAGCACGACATAAGGGGTCGCCGGGTGATCGATCACCTTCAATAGGAGATCTCTGACTTTCATGCGGTTGCTCCCCCTATCGTTTCTGAAGCGTGTAGTAGATGAATACGGAGCCTATGATGAAGGTCAGGAGCACCAGGATGACGCTGATGGCGGCCGCCACCCCGAAGTTGAGGAACTCGTATAGGCTGTCGAACAGATACGTCCCGATCACGTAAGTGCTCTTGGTGTAGCCGCCTCCTGGCGTCATGGAGTAGATGACGTCGATGCTTCGGAACGTGAACATCAGCGTGATGAGCGTCCCGATCATAATCGGCCTGCTGCTGAGCGGAAGGGTGATGTGTATGAAGCTGTCGATGGAGTCCGCCCCGTCAACCCGGGCCGCGTCGTATAGCTCCTCCAGGATGGCCTGAAACGCGGCCAGGGTGATGATCGTCAGGAAGGGAATACGCCTCCACGCGTCGGCGATGATGACCCCCAGCATCGAGGAGATGGGGTCCTCGTAGATGTTCAGCGCCGTCTTCCTGATCCCCGACCGCATCAGCAGATCGCTGATGGGGCCGAACGACGGATGGAACATCCAGGCCCACAGGAACCCGGACAGGATGAGGGGGACCGCCCATGGCATGACCACCAGCGACCTGAACAGGGCGGAGCCCTTCCCGATCCTGCCCAGACACGCGGCCAGAAGCACGCTGGTGACCAGGGTGAGCCCTGTGGAGCCAAAGGAGAACACGAAGGTGCGTTGCAGGATCCTCGGGAAATCCGGATTGCTCAGGACTCTCTTGTAGTTATCGAATCCGGCGAACACCACGGGCGACATGTTGTCGTATCGGTAGAAGCTCAACCCGATGACGTAGACGAGCGGGAGCAGCACCCAGGCGAGCAGGAGGACCAGCCCGGGGATGGAGAGGAGCATCCCGTAGCTTGCGTTGGAGATCTGCCTCGTCCTTCTCATGGAAATCGGCTCCTGTGAGGGCTGATGAACAAAAGACCTTCCCGAAAGCGATCGACGATGACATATCCCTGACCTCGCAGGTCTGCGTTGGGCTTTCGAGAAGGCCGATGGCGGCCATCTCCTGGCTCATCCTTCCGGCGCGTGTGACCTGCGGGGATCTACGCGTGACCAATCATGCATGGATGCCGTTGGCGGATGAGCCTCAGGCCGGTGAAGAGCTCGATCGGCATGATATGCGGGGCCCAGGGGGCAGCTTCATCCTGCCCCCTGGGCGGATGGGACGGGTCAGAGCGTGTACTCCCGGATCTTGGCCAGCGCCTCATCGAACGCGGCGTTGGAGTCCATCCCCTCCAGCACGGCCTTGCCCAGATACTCGGAGAGGATGTCCGATACGTAGGCCGCTCCGGGCGGAAGGGCCTCGATGCGGGCCGTTCGGGCGGAGGCGGCTCGTACCTCGGGGATGGTGATCCCCCGCTTCACGGGCTCAGCGGCCCCGATCTCCTTGGCCACCTCCTTGGCGAAATCCCAATTCACCTTCTCCACGATATCGGGATCCTCGTACACGGCGGGCAGGAAGGAGTCGTTCCCCTCCACCAGGAGCTCATACATGCCGGCCTCTTTGCTCCTGTAGAAGTCGAGGAAGAGCATGGCGGCCGCCTTGTGCTGCTCGTCGGCGAAGTTGTTGATCATGTACACGTCGAAGTTGATGTACCCGATGCGGTTGGAGTCGGGCTGGGAGGCATCCCACTTGGGCGGCGGGACGGCGGCCCAGTCCCCCTTTAGCTCGGGGAAGTCCTCGTCGAACTTCACGGCGTATACGGAGTAGGCGAGGGCCATGGCCGCTTTGCCCATGCCGAAGACCGTGTGATAGTCCTTCCAGCCGTATCCGAGGCAGGCCACATCCGCTACGTCATCCTTCATCAGGCCCACCAGGTAGTTCCAGGCGTTCCTGAACTCCGGCGTATCCAGGTTCCACTTCCCGTCCTTCAGCAGCGTCTGCCCCTGGGAGTACGTCAGGGCGCTCAGGTAGGCGATGTGGATATGGCCGGATTTGCTCGCGCCGAACACGATGCCGTAGTAGTCCTCGCCCAGGTTCTCCTTTGCCCATGCCCGGGTCTTCTTCGCCGCTTCGTAGACCTCCTCCCAGGTCTCCGGGACCTTTTCGACGCCCGCGGCTTCCAGCCAGGAGGGCCTGTAGAAGAAGACGTAATACTGGACGATGTTAACGGAGCCGTAGAAATGGTCGTCCCACCTCAAGGCATCGACCAGGCCGGGGGAATATAGGGCCTGCACGTCAGACGGCCACATCGCATCGATCTGATGGGCCCACCCCGCGGAGGCGACGTGGGCGTATTCGACCTCCGCCCGGATGAACCCGAAGTGGACGCTCGGATCCTTGGAGGTCACCACGGAGAGGAATTTCGGGAACGTGTAGGCGCCGCCGACCTCGAGGGCCTTCATCTTGATGCCGGTCTTCTGCTCGAACAGCTTCATGCCGATGGCCGTGGCGATGTCGTCCTTCAGGGCGCCGCTGTTGAAGAAGACCAGCTCCTTGACCCCCTCGGTGGCCTTATCCCACCCCTCGGGCAGGATGTACTCATCGGCCAGCAACCGATCGGTCATGGGGACGGGCTTGTTCCAGTCGATCAGCTCCCATGCCTTCTTGGCCTCGGGGGCCTCCTCCACCGCCTCCGGGGCGGCCGCCTCCCTTCCAACCGCCTGAGGAGTGGGAGCACAGGCTGCGACCAGCGAGGCAATGGCCGCTGTGCCGCTCAAGCGCAAGAAGTCTCGCCGGGTTAGCCTATCTCGTCGGCTCATGTTTTATCCTCCCTCCTCCCTGCTGAAGATCGTTTGGGCTCTCTGAGAGAAGAATCCATCCCCCACCGGGCTGCCGGATCTCATCCATCAGCGGCAGTCCCGGAGGTTCTCAGCTCATCCTGATCGCATCCCTCCCTTCCCTGCCTGATTGGGCGTGGTTGCGCGGCATGTTCGAGGCCAGCTCGCGGTGCGCCTGCCGGCAGCCCACGCGGTTATGGCTTCTACGCCACCTGCCGGGGGAGAGCAGGGTGGCTCTAGAGAGTGCCGCATTCATGTCCGTGCCTGATCGGGTAACTTCTGCATGGGTTCAGGTGAGGCACGGCAACGCTTCATCGCTATAGATTTGTGTGGATACGTTCGAGATTCGTCAGGATCCGAGCTCGTGCCAAGGAAAGCCGACGGTGTGGAGAAGTGAATAAGCGCCTTTGCGAACGTGGCCCCTCTGTGGTGAACCGAGAACACCCGGAGGGGATCGGAAAAACGGCAGGCCTTCGTCGTTCCCGTACGCGATGGCCACCGATATCACGATCCAACTCGCAGCGTGGAGAGTGACGATGGCAGCAGCGAGGCTCGCAACTCGTTTTTATTATATAGCATCCCTGCTCGCGGGTCAACTATATTGTGTATTTGATAATCGATTGTAAATATCACCAGGTGTGTTGTCTCCCTTGCGTCTTCTACAGGCAGGTAGCGCCTCCGGTAGTGTATCTTTTTCGGTGGAAATACAGCAGGGAGCTTTGAGGGGCGCAGCCCCTCGAAAGAGACTTCCCGGTTTCCGCCCCTCACCTGCCTCGCCCGGCCTTGCCCACCCGAATCGGGCCGGGAAAGGACAGGTGCAAAGCGGAAGAAGAGGATGTTTTGGCGGAGGGAGGTCCCTCCGCACCTCCCCTGTGGGCTTGCGATGGGTCTCGTGGAATTTCCACCATTTTG
>JAJRVX010000487.1:0-8817 GCA_024277095.1 Chloroflexota bacterium | reverse complement strand
CCCGATATTCCCCGCCAGCGCCTCCCGGCTCGAACGTCCCTTCTACCCCACTTCCCCACTCAACCCCCCAAAGGTTAACAATATATTGTGCGATAACCACCCAGATAACCGCACACCGATGTGCGCACCGCACCAAAGCAACACACGGTTTACTGGATGGATGCGGCCGCTATTCTACCCCACTCCCGGAGATTTACCAAGCAAGCGACCTTCCAACGAGCCCCCCCACATATCCTTTCACCCACATGCTCGAGGGTCTACCTGAGCGAGCCCTCAAGGGGCGATCCCACCACAGCGATTACAACTCGCCTTGAGAGCCGATAAAATGGAACGCGAAGGCCGTTCCCCCGCTGCCCAGGAAAGCTCAGGGGACGCCTCGCCGAAATGAACATGCAGCTCATAGCGTAGACGCGCCAGTTCATAGCGCATCCCCAGACGCTGGGCGACCCAGGCACCCTGCCGCCAATAGCGCCGGGCCTGACGACGCCTCCCCTGTCGCCAGGCATGTTTCCCCAAAAGCCAGCAGGCGCGCGGACGGCCGATCGGGAACACATGCGCAAACCGTTGCATCGCCCGCAAAGCCTCCCGAGTCAGCGCCTGAAGGGGCTTTGTCATCGCGATGCCGTTCACCGCCGACTCGGGAGCGGATAGCATCAGGCACGCCTCCCCGAAGTTGGCCAGGCCCTCTAGCATCGAGAACGCGGAGGGAGCCCGGTGCAGCAACGGGATCATCTGATCGATCAGCTGGGGAATCCCATCGGAAAGCCCCAACCGACAATAGGCCAGCATCAACCCACCGTAACAACTCGCGTTATTGATCTCATCCAACGTGTCGACCAGCAGCATCTGCGCGCGAAGCAGCCAGCGCAGAGCGCGCTCGTCCTCCCCCAACAGCAGCCGGCTCTCGGCATATCCGGTGCCACACCATGCCTGCACCTGAGGGTCTCGCCGGTCCGCCGCCAGCCGATAGAGATCCATCCACATGGAGGACGCCCGCTCCAGATCGCCCCGATAGTGAGCGACCAGCGCCGGCGTGACCATAGCCTCCTCCATGCGCCGCTGATCCCCAATGGATTTGGCAATCTCAACCGCCGCGTCGGCCGCCTCCAATGCAGCCTCCCACTCTCCGACACCACAGTGGTAGAGAGAAAGCACCTCCAAAGCCCAGGCGCGAGCTCGCTCCTCCGTCACGCGCTCGATCATCCCGCGGGTCAGACGAGCGTACACCCGCGCCAGGCGGCGCTGAGGTGCAAAGGCCAGCCCCAGGCACATGCTGGCGTATAAGCGTGCCAATTCCGGTGATACACCCGCCTGCTCGGCCAGGTTCAAGCCGCGAAGCGCCGTGTAGATCGCCGGGAGGGATTCGGAGCGGAAGAAGAAGCACTGCCCCAACCGCTCGTATGCGCGCGCCGCGTCCAGCAGTCTCCAGGGATCGGCCGCCGGGCGCGGCATCCGCACGCGATGCCACGCCTGTCGCGCGGCCTCCACCCCCATCCGCACCATCAGGGGAGCGGTCGCCTTCGGCATGGGCCGATCGAGCGCACACAGCACATCATGCAGATAACGCTCCCCATCCACCATCCGTCCGCATTTGAAGTACGCCTCCCCCAGCTGACGCTGGAAGGAGATCCGTGTCCTATCGTCCAGATGATCGCCCCCGCTCCCCTCCAGCAAGCGCCGTAACAGATCGGCCACCTCATGAAACCGGCTACGACGCCGATAGTAGCCGGTCAACCCTTCCGCCAGGACGGGCAATACCCGGATATCTTCGAGCGCCAGTGCATGCCGCCAGGCCGCACGAATATCCTCCAATTCCGCCTCGAGAGCGGCCATCGCCCCCGGATCTCCCTCCTCAAGTCCCCCCAAATGCCGCTCGACCAGCCCCGCATAATAGGCCAGATGGCGGGCGAGCACCTGCTGCAAGCGCTCGGGGTGAGCTTCTAGCTTCTCATACACGTACTGCCGAAGTTGCTCATGTAACCTGTAACGCTGCGAGGCCACGACCATGATGAGGGATTTGTCAACCAGAGAGGCCAACACATCCTCCGTAGCCCCTGCCACCTGGCCCGCAGCATCGGCATCGAAAGCCCCTTGAAACACAGAGACCCCCTGAAGAACTTCCCGTTCCTCGGCAGCCAGCAACCGCCAGGAATGGTCAAAGGTCGCCCTTAGGCTACGATGGCGAGGCGGCACGTCCGGCCAATTCACCCGGAGAAAATCCAGGCTCTCTCGAATCCGGGCGACGATCTCCCCACATGACAGCGTCCGAATCCAGGCAGCGGCCAGCAGGAGCGCCAGAGGCATCCCATCCACCAGATGACAAAGGCGCACAACCTCCTGAGGCTCCTCCCGGAGCGGATCCATGTCCGGATTCAACCTCCTGGCCTGCTGGGCGAAAAGCTGCACCGCCGGATATCGCTCCAGGTCCGCCATCCCCTCCTCAGGACACGCCAGCCCTCCCAGCGGGACCACTTGCTCGGCCTGCAGGTGCAAGGGCGCACGTGAGGTGACGAGGAGGCAAATGTCCGGAGCCGACTGCAGAAGCTCCTCCAGAAAGCCTACGCTCGGCAACAGATGCTCGAAATTATCCAGGACAAGAACAGATCCCGCTCACGCAGATAAGCGAGCACTTGCTGCTCCGGCGACCGCTCTCCGAAGAACGGGATGCCCAGCACATCTGCGATCGCAGAAGGAAGCGCCCCCGCCGAGTTCAAAGGGGCCAAGGAGACGAAGTAGACCCCATCGCGAAAGGCGCAGAGAAGGCGCCGGGCGGCATGCACAGCCAGGTACGTTTTCCCACACCCCCCAGGGCCCACGATGGTGACCAGCCTGTCTCCCCGGCGTTGAAACCGATCGGCGATGGCCTGAACCTCCGCCTCACGCCCCACAAAGGGCGTGAAAGGGGTGGGGAGTCGGCACACGGTCACAGGGAGGCCTAACGAGGAGGGATCGGTCTCTCCCGCCCGGATCCGACGCACAAGCTCCTGCGTCTCCGCGGTGGGCTCGGTCTCCAGTTCACGCGCCAGGACCCTGCAACAGGTACGATACTGCCTCAACGCCTGGCTGCGGTGTCCTTGCACAGCCAACAGGCGTATGAGACGCACATGCGCCTCCTCCAGCCAAGGCGCCAGATCCAACAATTTACGCGCCACCTCCTCGGCAGCCGCGTAATCCCCCTGCCGCTCATAGATCTGAAGCAGCTTCATGAAGGCCGTTTGGGCCCTTATCTCCAGGCGCTCACGCCGCGTCACCAACCACTCCTCAAACGGCAACGCGTCCCGCACACGGACGCCCTGCAAGAGGGGCC
The DNA here is from genome assembly GCA_024277095.1 of Chloroflexota bacterium. Lineage (GTDB taxonomy): Bacteria > Chloroflexota > Anaerolineae > DUEN01 > DUEN01 > DUEN01. The sequence continues at coordinate 5,510 of JAJRVX010000487.1, read as the reverse complement.
CTTTATACAGGTCTACAATCCGCTCCAGCCGATCCCGACAAGCCCGACATGCCTCGATGCGCCGGTGGGAATGTCGCTCGCAGGCATCCAGCAGCGCCTCCAGACGGGTGACATCCAGGACATAACGGCTCTGCAAGTTAAATTGCACGCTGTGTGGCGTGATTCGGAGATACCCCTCTTCCCTGTCGGAGTCCCCCAAGACCTTTCGGAGATTGGATAGCGCCTGACTCAGGTTGCGACGAGCTCGCCAATCGGAGGCATCGGGCCAGAGCAGGGCCGCCAGCGCCTCGCGCGAATGCGGTCGGTCTGCCTCCAGTACCAGATAAGCCAACAGGGCTCGAACGCGCTGGGACTCAAAACCCCGGAGCGATTCGCCATCCCGCAGAACCTGAAACGTCCCAAGCAGGAAAATCTCCAATCCCATCTCCCTCCCCTAAAGCCCCTCTCCCATTTAGGCCTATTTTACCATATTCCATTCATCAAAAACCCCTCCCTGCAACCGATTACGAGCCCTCTCCTGACACTTTCCTGACACCATTGTGCTATTGAAGTCACTGTGTCATTACCTGGAAACTGTATCTTGGGACAAGATGCCGTCACGCCCCCTATGGAGGTCCAGTGTGCCGCCCATGCGTCGGGAGGTTCCCCATGAGCCCGTTGGATCGATATCCATACTATTCCTTCCTTTTACGCCTATGGGCCGAGTCAGGTGACGACTCCCCCATCTGGCGAGCCTCCCTGGAAGATACCCGGACCGGGAAACGCCAGGGATTCCCTTCCGTGGAGGCGCTGATCGCCTATCTGCGCGAGCAGACATCCTCGCCCCTCGATCCCCCCACCAAGAACGCCGAGGGGCCCTAGCGCCAGAACAAGGCATCTACACTATACGAAAAGGAGGCGCCTGTATGCAGCTCAGGGAAGATAGCCGCCCGAGGATGCTCCTAACCCTCTTCATCCTGTTCTCGCTCGTCTGGTCCTGGCCCATACTGCCCTCCCCCATCGCACAGGCTGCGACCACGATCACCGTGAACACCACCGATGACGAACTGAACAGCGATGGGGATTGCTCCTTACGAGAGGCCATCCGGGCCGCCAATACGGACACAGCCGTCGACGCCTGCCCCGCGGGAAGTGGCACCGACATCATCACTCTGCCGGCGGGCACTTACAAACTGACCATCGCCGGGGCCAACGAGGATGCCGCCGCGACGGGCGACCTGGACATCACAGCCGGCCTGGTCATCAATGGCGCAGGGGTCGGGAAAACCATCATCGACGGAGACAAGATCGATCGCGTCTTCGATATCGTGGGGAGATCCACCGGAGCCTTCCTCGTCACGATCTCTGGCATGACGATCCGCAACGGCTATGCTGTCGACCCACCCCACGGAGGCGGCATACAAGTCTCCGGTCAGGCGCAGCTCCTCGTAAAGAACGTCCTGCTGACCGACAACCGGAGCGACGGCAACGGTGGCGGCATTCAGGTCACCGACAACGCCTCCGCCACACTGGAAAATGTCCAGCTCCTGAACAATTACGCCAGGCTCAATGGGGGCGGACTGGCAAACAACGGCAACGTGGTCACCGTACGAAACAGCCTCTTCCAGGGGAACTCGGCCTTGCGCGAGGGCGGGGGGCTCCTCAACAACGTCTATTCGACCACCACCATCGCGGCCAGCACGTTCAGCGGGAACTTCGCACAGGCCGTAACTTACGAGGAAGGAGGCGGCGGGATTCGGAACAGCGGCGGGACGCTCACGCTGGTCAACAGCACCATCAGCGGAAACCGCACAAACAGGGATGGCGGTGGGATCTATAACAGCAACGCGATCGGCGTCCAGGGCACTGTATCCTTAGCGAACGTGACGATCGCGAACAACACGGCGGATCTCGACGGAGATGGATCCGGCCGCGGCGGCGGGATCTACAACGGGCCCGACACCTCTGGAGGCACCCCGCCAGCGGTACGGCTGATCAATACGCTCATCGCTGGAAACCGGGACCCCAACGGAGACCGGGATTGCTGGGGCAAGCTCACATCTCTGGGCCACAACCTGATCCAAACGGTGACCGACCAGTGCACCATCAGCGGCACCTCGACCGGAAATATCATCGGTAAAACCCCGCGCTTGCTCCCGCTGGCGGACAACGGCGGGGACACCCCTACCCATGCCCTCCAGAGCGATAGCCCCGCTGTGGACGCCGGCTCGAACGCCACCTGTCCCACAGCCGACCAGCGCGGCGTGACCCGCCCCCTGGATGGGGACGGCAACGGATCTGCCGTCTGCGACATCGGCGCCTACGAGTACGATCCAGCGGGCCAGCAGACGAAGATCCATCGCTACTTCCTGCCAACGGTGTTGACGAGAGGATAATCGCCGGACACGACCTGATGGAAACCATGTGGATAGACCGAGAAAAGGCCGTCGTGGATTCGGAGGATGCGAGATGAAAGGCGCTGACCGACGCCTGTCCATATACCTCGTACTGGCCGTGCTCCTGGCTGTACTGGCCGTCTTTACACGTTCGGATCAGGGGGTTCTCCCTGATCCCATCGGGCCCTACATGGTCGACTCGCTCGCGCATGTCCCGGCCCCCGACGCGTGGCGCCCGGACGACGGGCCCAATTGTCTCGTCTGTCGGGCCCGCCCCACTCCCGCAGGCGAGCCCCCGGCCTGGCGTCTCGTCCCACCGGGGGGGCCACCCATCCCGCCCGGTGTGGACGAGACGGGGAAGCCACGACTGCGTCTGCACTTCTTCGTGGCTCAACGCGCCTATCCTCAGGACGCCCTACCCAAGGAGGCATACCCCAAGGCCATTCGCCAGACGATCGAGATGTCGCGCGAGCTGCGAAAGGCCGCGGCCCTGCCGCGTTGGGAGAATATCGGCCCGGCGAGCATGCGGGACTCCCAGATGGGCGGCCACAAGGTGAAAGTCAGTGGCCGCGTCACCGCCCTCGCCATTGACCCACGAAACAGCGACGTGGTCTATCTGGGAACGGCGCTGGGCGGCGTGTGGAAGACCACAGACGGCGGCAACAGCTGGACCCCGCTCACCGATGACCAGCCCACGCTGGCCGTCGGCACCATTACGCTGGACCCATCCAACCCGGACACGATCTACGTGGGCACCGGAGAACCCACGCCCGGCCTGGATAACTACTACGGCATGGGAATCCTCAAATCCACCGACGGAGGACGTACCTGGCAGCACCTGGCCGCCGACGTCTTCACCGGGTTAGGTATCCGGGCCCTGATCGTCCATCCACGCCAGCCCAATCTGCTTTACGCGGCCACCTCCTTTACGGGCATCGCAGGGCCGGAGCGCCCTTTGCGCGGCATCTATCGCTCCACCGACGGCGGGCGCACCTGGAAAACCCTCCTGGCCTGCCAGGATTGCTACGGGGCTTCCACCCTCGTCATGCACCCCACCAATCCCAACATCCTTTACGCAGCCTTCTGGGACATCGGCATCTTCCGCAGTACCGACGGCGGTGTGAGCTGGGTACGGCTGACCAACGGCCTGCCGGGGCGCAACTTCGGCATGATCGCCCTGGACATCAGCCGCTCCAATCCCAACGTCCTTTACGCGGGTTACCAGTATGAGGTGCCCAACCAGTACCAGGGCGGCGTCGTCTTCAAGACCACGGACGGCGGTGATTCATGGACCTGGCTGCGCAACGCGCCGAACTACTGCACAGGCCAATGCTGGTACGACAACGTGGTAGCCATCCACCCGACCAATCCCAATATCGTGTATCTGGGAGGGTCGGCCAACTATATCTGGCAACCGACCACGCGCATCAAGGAGGTCGTCGTCCGATCCACGGACGGCGGAGCCACGTGGCAAGACCTGACCCCCAACGACGCGCCGGAGCGCACCCTCCACCCCGACGTCCATGCCATCGTATTCGATCCCAGGAATCCCAACGTGGTGTGGGTCGGCACCGATGGCGGCGTATGGAGATCTTCCGACGGTGGGCGCACGTGGGTGAATCGAAACAACGGCCTGGCCACCCTTCAGTTTACGGGCATCGGCGTTCATCCCACGAATCCCAACATCGTCTTCGGCGGCATGCAGGATAACAACAAGGCGAGGACCACAGGAGCACTCGTATGGGACGCGCTGGATGTGGGCGATGGAGGCCGTGTGGCCATCGATCCCTTCAATCCCAATGTTTACTACGGCACCCGCTTCGGCATCTCCTTCCAGCGCAACGAGAAGAACGGAAGCGCTCCCGTAGACGACTGGCCCATCAAGACGGAGGGGATCGGTCAGCAGGATCGGGCGCTCTTCTACGCGCCGTTCGCTCTGGATCCCTCCACACCCGGCGTGATCTACTTTGGAACGCATCGCCTCTACCGAACCACCGATCGTGGCGACACATGGACTCCTATCAGCGGGGATCTCTCCAAAGGAGGAGCTCGGCCCGGCAGCATCTCCGCCATCGCTGTGGCGCCCTCGGATCCCCGCACCATCTACGTGGGCACATCGGACGGCAACGTGCAGGTGACCACCAACACGGGAGGAAGCTGGACGAACGTGACCAAGCCTCCCCTACCCAATCGTTGGGTCTCCGCCATCGCCGTGGACCCTCGGAACCCACGCGTGGCATACGTGGCATACAATGGCTTTAACGTCCACACCCCCGGACAACCCGGGCACATCTTCAAGACTACAGATGGAGGTGCCACCTGGCGGGATATCAGCGGCAACCTGCCTGATGTACCTGCCCTCTCCATCGCCCTGGATCCGGACGCACCCGGCACGATCTACCTCGGCACGGACACCGGCGTCTTCCGCACGCGCAACGACGGGCGCACCTGGGAGCCCTTCAACAACGGCCTGCCCGCCGTGGCGGTGGTGGATCTGGTCCTGAACGCGAAGGCGAACGTGCTCGTGGCCGCGACCCACGGGCGCAGCGTGTATCGCGTGCAACTTTCCGGGGACACATCCGCTCCCACCCCTACGCCGACTCGGGCCGGCACGACGCCATCGACCGTCCTCCACCTCCCGCTGGTGGGGAAGAACATGGGGCTGTTCACCCCCACCCCGACCAGCACACCCACGACCACGCCGACAGCTACCTCCACCCCCACCGGCTACTCTACACCTACGCCTACGGCCACGGCCGTGCTCCTTCCCACTAGCACCCCCACCCCCACGGCCACGGCCACGCCGACGCCGACCCCGACGCCCGTCGGCCCCACACCTACGCCGACGCAGCCCCCTTCACCGCGCGTCTACTACGATAACTTCGCCAATCCGGCAAGCGGCTGGGCCTCTGGGGCGGCAGGGGTGTGCCAGTATGCCTACGTAAGCGGCATGTATGGCGTAGCCGTCCTGCAGCTAGGACAGGTATGCCTCTCCGCAGCTCCGGCGCAACCCCGGGTGGATGGCGTCTTCCAGGTGAAAGCCGCCAAGTCCTCCGCCGGTGATGGCAGCGTCTACGGCCTTGTCTTTGGCCTGGACTCCCCCAACAGCATCCAGCAGTTCTACGTCTTCTGGGT
>JAJRVX010000486.1:0-46746 GCA_024277095.1 Chloroflexota bacterium | reverse complement strand
CGCTCAGGCCGGTGTGGTTCCTGGTGGGCTCCGAATTCGTCATCCCACCGCTGGTGTCGCCCACCGTGTTCGATCGGTTGGTGGCGCCGTTCGATAGCCGGCTGATCGAGATGATCCACGATCACGGGGGGTACGCCATCGTCCATCACCATGGCCCGATCGATGAGCTGCTGGAGGGGATCGCGGACATGGGGGCGGACGGCATCCACCCTATCGAGGCGCCGCCACAGGGAAATTGCACCATGGCCGAAGCCAAACGCCGGGTGGGCGATCGGGTGTGTCTGGTCGGGAATGTGCAGTACGGCGATATCCAGCTTGGGACGCCGGAGGAGATCGAGGCGCAGGTGCGGCAGACGATCCTCGACGCCGGGCGGGGCGGCGGGCTGATCCTGGCGCCCACGGCCGGCCCGTACGAGCCGCAGATCACGCCGCGCACGGCCGCCAATTATATCCGATTCATCGAAGCGGGGCTGCGTTGGGGGAAGTATCCTTTGCCAGCCGTCAGCCGTCAGCCGTCAGCAGGTAGCAATTAGCGGTCAGCAGATAGTGGGGTGGAAAGCGTGGGACGTGGGGCGGGGAGCGGGGAGCGTGAAGCGAGAGAGCGGAGAGCTCGTCGTCTATTGTCTGCCGTCCATCGTCTATCGTCCAAATACGGTCTGATCAGGGGGTTCGCGTATGCCTGTGGATCATCACCGGTTGAGTTGTGATGTGGTGGTAGCTGGAGGGGGAATGGCAGGAGTATGCGCGGCCATCGCCGCGGCGCGGCACGGCGCGCAGGTCACGCTGATCCAGGATCGCCCGGTGCTGGGTGGGAACGCATCCAGCGAGGTGCGTATGCATATCGTGGGAGCGGATATCAGCGGCAGGCGCCCTCACGCCCGGGAGAGCGGCATCATCGAGGCCATTCGTCTGGACGACGCAGTGCGCAATCCGCATCGCAGCGCGTCGCTCTTCGACCTGTTGTTGTGGGAGTATGTGCGTGATGAGCCCAATATCCGGCTGCTCCTCAACACGCAGGTGGACGGCGTGCGCATGGCCTCTCCCACGCGCATCGCCGAGGTGCACGCCGCGCGGCCATCCACCGAGGATGCGTTCACCATCGAGGCGGGGCTGTTCATCGATTGCACGGGGGACGGCCGACTGGGTGTCGAAGCCGGGGCGGAGTTCCGCATGGGTCGAGAGGGGCGGGACGAGTTCGGCGAGTCGTACGCGCCGGAGAGGCCGGATCGGCAGACGTTAGGGTCGTCCATCCTGTTCATCGCCCGGGATTACGGACGACCGGTGCCGTTCCGGGCGCCATCCTGGGCCCGCAAGTTCACGGAAGAGGATTTGCGCCATCGGCCGCATGGATCTTTCGAGTATGGCTTCTGGTGGATCGAGTGGGGCGGCGATCTGAACACAATCAAGGACAACGAGCGCATCCGGGACGAGTTGTGGGCCATCGCCCTGGGCGTGTGGGACCATATCAAGAACGGCGGCGATCATGGGGCCGAGAACTGGGCGCTGGAATGGGTGGGCATGATCCCGGGTAAGCGGGAGTCTCGTCGCTTCATCGGCGATTATATCCTGATCCAGCAGGATCTGGAGCAGAGCACGCTCTTCCCGGACCGGGTCGCGTTCGGCGGGTGGCCCATCGATTATCACCCGCCGAACGGCGTCGACCAGCCCGATCAGCCGCCCTGCGTGCAGATCGATGTTCCGCTATATAGTATCCCGTTGCGCTCGCTCTACTCCCGCAACATCGAGAATATGATGATGGCGGGCCGCAACATCAGCGCCAGCCATGTGGCCTTCGCGTCGACGCGGGTGATGGCCACGTGCGCGGTGATGGGGCAGGCGGTAGGCACGGCCGCTGCCCTGTGCGTCCGCGACGGCATCACACCTCGCGAGCTGGCGGCCGATCGCGTTGAGGAGCTACAACAGCTTCTGCTGAAGGACGACGCGTACATCCTGGAATTACCCGCGGATGACCCTGCCGACCTGGCGGCCGACGCGGCGGTGTCCGCATCCAGCCAGCGGCCGGGTTGCAGCGCCGAGCAGGTGCTGAGCGGGATCACCCGGCAGGTAGGGGACGTCTCGCATCAGTGGGTGTCCGATCCCGGGCAGCCCCTCCCTCAGTGGCTCCGGGTAGACCTGCCGCGCCCCGCGCCCGTGGATGAGATCCACCTCACGTTCGATTCGGGGTTCGTCCGCCCGTTGACGCTGACTCACGATGATCGATTCAACGCTCGCATGATCCGGGGGCCGCAGCCGGAGACGGTGCGGGACTACACCATCGAGGCTCGGGTGGACGGCGAGTGGCGCCGCGTGGTCGAGGTGAAGGGGAACTACCAGCGGAAGGTCGTCCATCGCATCGAGCCGGTGACGGCCGACAGCGTGCGGCTGACGGTGCACGCGACCAACGGGGATCCGTCCGCTCGCGTGTTCGAGGTGCGGCTGTACGGGCCTCAATGAGAGGGCAGACGTATCACGAACCGTATCGCCGCCGGGCCTCCTCCAGGAACAGGTTCGCGGTGAGCGCGTCGATGTTGCACAGGTTGACCTCCCGAACCGGGCCGTCCGGGTGATCGGCCAGGAATTGCTCTACCGCGTCCAGGATCACCCGCACGGCTCGCTCCTTGGGAAATCCGAAGATGCCCGAGGAGATGGCGGGCAGGGAGACGGAGCGGAGTCCGTGCCCGGCGGCCAGGGTGAGCGCTGATGTCACGGCGGAGGCGAGCAGTTCGTCCTCGTCGCCGCGGCCGCGCCAGATGGGGCCCACGGCGTGGATCACGTAGCGGGCGGGCAGGCGGCCCGCGCCGGTGATGGCCGCGGTGCCGGTGCGCACCGGGCCGTGTTCCTGCACCCAGCGATTGCTCTCCTCCTGGATCTCGTATCCTCCCCTGCGAACGATGGCGCCAGCCACACCGCCCCCGTGGGCCAGGCGCTCGTTGGCGGCGTTGACGATGGCGTCCACCGGCTCCTGAGTGAGATCCCCCTGGACGACGCGAATGATCTGCCCGGCGGGCGTTTGATGTTCGTACAGGATCTTGCGCTCCATGGGCTCCTCCTCTTTTTCCCCTCCGTTTCCGGCATGGTTGCGGAGGGATCACTCCCCTGGAACATGATGTTGACACGGCCTGCGCGAGCCCGTATACTCGGATAAGGGAGTGTGCGATGTGTATTGCGTATTGCGAGTTGCGTGTTGCGTAGTGCGAGTTGCGTGTTGCGTAGTGCGAGTTGCGTGTTGCGTGGGGATATTATAGGAGAGAGGGATAGGCCGGTCAACGATAGGCGCTTGCGAGAGCAGGGCTTCCGGGGGAGCCTGACAGAATGTCCGCTTTCGAAGGGCATCGATCTGAGGAGGTGGAAGATGGCCATGACGATAAAGGAAGCTCTCCAGAAGCTGCGAGAGTTCGAGGAGGCCGGTGAGCGGGTGGATAGCCTGGTGGTTCGTTATGGCAATATCTTCATCGATCTCAGGATGGTCCAAAGGGGACTCAGGCCCTGTCCATACTGCGGAGGGCTGATGGGAATGGGCGTGATTGAAGTGCGGCACCAGGATGGGCGGTCCGTGCAATTCTCTCCGGAGCTGTACCACTATGTCGATGCCGGGCATCCGCTGCCCAAGGACGTAGTCAAGCGTTTGGTGGAGATCGTGGCCGATGCGTAGGAGGTTGGGTGATCCGCCGGGGCCGGAGGAGTTGGAAGAGGAGGCGACTTATCTCGGGGTGTTGACGGCGAAGGGCCTGAAGCCGTTAAGCCGGCTGGAGTACGCGGTTGCCCCGGATGTCCTGGCGTTATTGCGGGCGCTTGGGTTGCGGGTGGTCCCCATCCGGCGTGTGGCCGGGGATGGGACGGAGGTGTCCCACTGGATCCTCGGGATGGACGAGGGCCTGATGGAGGAATACAAACGGGAGTTCGATGGGACGCCGATTCGGTCGGGCGACCCCGCGGTGATCCGGGCGGAGGCCGAATACTTCGGATATCCCGCCTGCTGTGCAGAGGCCTATATCCGGGATCCGCACGCGGCCGGTGGGCTGACGCCCGAGGAGCAGAGCCTGTTCTTTCATCGCGCTTGTCCGGGATGTGAGGAGACGAGACGCCTGGTGCCGCTGTATCGTTCGGCGTTGGAGGAGGCCAGGCGGCTGTATCGGGAGTTGCGCGCTCATGAGGTGATCCGGTGATGGAATGGCCCTGAAGATCGTGGTGTTCACGGATGTTCACGCCAATCTCCCCGCGCTGAGGGCGGCGTTGAGGGCGATTCGGCAGGAGGGATACGACGCCGCCTTCCATCTGGGGGATGCCATCGGCATCGGCCCCTATCCCGCTGAATGCCTGGATCTGCTGCTGCATATGCCCGAGATCCATCTCCTCATGGGGAACCACGACGCCTGGTTCGTGGATGGGCTGCCTGATCCCCGTCCTCCCTGGATGAGCGATGGCGAGTCGCGACATCACCGGTGGACGCACGCTCACATCCCTTCGCAGATGCGGTCGATCCTGGCTCAATGGCCTTACGCGTTGGAACATGACTTTGAGGGGGTGCGGGTCACCTTCGTGCATTACGGCCTGGCGGACTCCGGCCGGGAGTTCCTGTCCGTGATCCGGAGGCCTCGCGCGGCGGATTTGGACGAGATGTTCGCTCGGCATCGCTCGGACCTGATCTTCTTCGGCCACGACCATGTTACGTCCGATGTCCAGGGCAAGAGGCGATACGTGAATCCGGGCTCGTTGGGTTGCCACACCGAAGCCGTGGCCAGGTACAGCGTCGTCGAGTTTCGGAAGGGGCAGTTCTCCCTTGCGCATCGCGGTGTACCCTACGATGACGCGGGGCTCTTTCGGGCGTTCGAACGGCGCGGGGTGCCGGAGCGGGCGTTCCTTCTCCGGGCGTTCTTCGGAGGCCGTCACAGATGAGCGAGGAAGCACAGGGCTTTGCCTGTGACCGGCGTGCTCGTGTGCTTCGTGAAAGGCATATATAATGAAAGAAAAGTCCATGAAACGGGTCGAACACGAGTACAGCCCTGGACAACGGTTGGCCGCGCTGGTAATCGAGGCGATCTTCTTCATTTGGGAAAGGGGTGAGGAGGGCTTTAGCTACCGGACAGTTTGACCGCGCATCTCTCAGGATAGCTCTGCTGATACCGCGGTAGGGGCGCAGCAGCGCTGCGTCCCATGGGTAATCAACTTAAGCGATATGGAAGCGTGGCCCCGCATTTCTGGGATGGCTCGGAGGGGCGGCAGCCCCTCCGAAGAACTCTATTTTCAGCCCCTCACCTGCCCCGTGGGGCCGGAGGCCACCGGCCAAAGCCCCAACCAGGCAGGTAGAAGGCGAGAAAAAGGTTTTTTGCGGAGGGGCCTTCCCTCCGCACCTCCCCTCTCAGGTGTGACCGCCCGTGGAGGGAAGAAGCGACAGGAGGGGGCCTCGCTCATGTTGTTAAGTTGATGCGAATCGGGCGCAGCAGCGCTGCGCCCCTACATCCGGGACGTTTGATAGGGGAGCATGTCGCCTCTCGCTGATTCCCACGCAAAAGTGTCCGGTAGCAAGAGGAGGGCCTTTTCTACCGGGTAGTTTCCCTGTCTAGTGTTGGTGAGCCCACGGGAGACCGTTTTGTGAGCAGCGCTGCATGAATCGCCCCTGCCCCGGCAACACCCATGGGGAGGACCTCCTCCACCGCGTGAGTTAGGAGGAATGTGATGGATGGGAAGGCGATTGGGGAGTTGGTCCTGGCGGCTCTGTTGAGCGGCGCCGTGGCTTCCTCTGTGATGGGGGTGATCTTTCGCAGGTATCTGACAGCGGTGGAGCAGGAGGTCAGGTCGCAGCGCTCGTGGAAGGAGGAGGCGGTCGCCAACCTGCTGGGTCCGGTGAGCATGCAGCTCGATCGCACGAGGCGGGCGTTTGATCGCTGGACGTCGAAGAACCTGTATCTGGAGGCGAAGGTGATCCGAGAGGGGAACGAAACGATCCGGGATCTCTTGCTGAGGCGAGGGCATCTTATCCCCCCTGAGCTTCTGGAGGATGCCGGAAAGCTGGTCGAGCATTACGACGTGTGGCTGGAGAAATTTGAGAAGCAGCGCCTGGCGGAGGAGCCGGATCTGGAGAGCCCGTTCACGTTCGTAGGGCCGGATGGCTATCCGTTCCCCCGGCGATCGGCCGAGCGGTTTCAGGAGAAGTTTCGGGAGTATTGGGTGGAGTTGTACAGTGGCTAGCGTCTCCATGCGATCGAATTCGCTGTGAAGGCGAAGGTCTTGAGGGGCTCGCGAGGTCGATCATCAGGATAGCTGGGTTATCGTATCGGATCATAGAGAAAAGGAGGGATCTCATGGGCAAGGAAGTGAGCGAGAGCATCCGTGTCGCTACGTTCACCGGCGGTCTGGTGGGGCCGAGCATTCCCATGCTGGGGCCGATAGCCGATGGCGGCACCATCATCGCGGAAACCGCCCCCGGCTGCTGGGGACCGATGATCACCCCATCCTTCCGGGGCGGTCACGAGGTGACCACCCCGGTGGCTGTAGAGGGGGCCGAACCCGGAGATGCCGTCGTCATCCGCATTCAGAAGATCCGGGTGACCTCCATCGCGACCTCCTCCGGCACCATGTCCTTTGTGGAGGGGCGCTACACGGGCGATCCGTTCGTGGCCCGTCACTGCCCCGAGTGTGGGACGGAGAATCCGCCCACCCGGGTAGAGGGGATCGGGCCGGAGGCCATTCGCTGCGCCGTATGTGGTGCTGAGGTCAGCCCCTTCCGGGTGACCAACGGGTATACCATCCTCCTCGATGATGCCCGCCAGATAGCGGTCACCGTGAAGCCGGAGGTGGCCGAGAGGCTGGCCCGGGACGCGGCGAAGGTGATGGCGCTGCCCGAGAAGTCCGCCCAGAATCCCATCGTGGCCCTGTGCCCGGCCGATATCCCCGGTGTGGTCACCCGTATGCGTCCCTTCATCGGGAACATCGGCACCACCCCGGCCGTGGATATGCCCGACTCTCACAACGCCGGTGACTTCGGGCAGTTCCTGATCGGCGCGCCCCACGAGTATGGGATCACCCAGGAGCAGTTGGAGGAGGCCCGCACCGACGGGCACCTGGACATCGACTCCGTGCGGGAGGGGGCCATCCTCATCTGCCCCGTGAAGGTGGCGGGGGGTGGCGTATATCTGGGGGACGTCCACGCCATGCAGGGAGATGGCGAGATCGCTGGCCATACCACCGACGTCTCTGCGGAGGTGACTTTGCAGGTGGGCCTGCTCAAGGGTCTGGAGATCGGGGGGCCGATCCTCCTGCCGCCTCTCGAGGACCTGCCGTACCTGGCCCGGCCTCTCACCCCTGCCGAGAGGGAGGCCGCGAGGCAGCTGGCCGATCGGTTCGGACAGGATGTATTGGAGGAGTCTGCCCCCATCCAGATGGTGGGCTCCGGCGCGAACCTGAATGAGGCCACCGATAACGGCGTGGCTCGCCTGGCGGAGCTATTGGGTATGTCCCAGGAGGAGGTGATGAACCGGGTGACCCTCTCGGGGGCGGTGGAGATCGGACGCCTGCCCGGGGTGGTCACGGTGACGATACAGGCGCCCCTGTCCAGACTGGAGGAGCTGGGCCTGGCGGATCTGGTAAGAAGTCAATACGGCCTGGTTCATGGCTAGGAAAAGTACTTATTCATCTATCCCCAGGAGCCAGGCGATGATGAGCGCGTGCACGATGGAGTCCGCCGTGATCTCCAACCCGTGCACCACCCGCATGGTGAGTGGGAACCAGCTGGCCTGCAACATAGGCGTCACCGCGCCCAGCACGGCGATGGTCATCCCCAGCCAGAAGGCCAGAGACCGGCGAGAACGACGCAGCACGGCGATCAGCGGGAACACGGTCAGGACGAAGAGCAGCCCGCGGCCCACCTCCAGGGGCAGGATCACCTCAAAGCCGGGCACCGCCAGGCTTAACCCCAGGTTGGGATCCTCGTAATAGGGCCGGACGAAGGGGTAGATGAGCATGCCGAAGAAGAAGTAGGTGGGCACGTAGAGCACCCCGGCCAGGCCAAATCGCCAGGCCCACGATGTCCATTGTCGCTGGCCGAAGGTTCCCCGCAGCGCCGTCAGGAGCCCCCACTCCACGGACGCCGGCCGGAAGAGCAGGGCCAGGAGCACAGCTAACCCGGCGTGGCCGATGGCCGACGTCACCAGGGTGTAGAGGTACTCAGCAGCGGGGACGGTGGTGAAGAAGAGGGCTTCGATCACGCTGATCAGGCTGTTCAACATGAAGATCACCACGAAGAGCAGACCGGCGCGCTGAGCGGCAGGTATGAGCAGCCGGGTCGAGAGCGGCCCCAGGGTCAGGCCGATGATCACGCCGGCCAGGAAAGTGGTCAGCAGGGCTTGTGTCGGATCCATCCTGCTGGCCATCGCCGGGATGGGCAGGCCCACGGCCTGGGCGACCATCCCGCCTATCATCGTGGCCAGAGTGTATCCCAGGCCAGCCACCAGGCTGCGCCACAGGATCCTAAGGGCGTTACGGGCGTGTGTTCGGTACGTCGTTTTTTCGGCCATCGTCCTTCTCCTTATATGGGGTGTCGGCGGGTTGCGCGTATTCGTAGGCGATCTCGAGCACACGCCCGCGCCAGTAGGGGAGTTGACGGTCTTCCAGATGCCACGCTACCTCCCCGCGCGTGGGGATCCGCATCCCGTCCCGTTCCGCATAATCAGCGTAGCTGCCGCCCCACGGGGTAGAGCGCATCGCCCCGCCGACATCGCGCGGGCGAGATGTGGCGAAAGAGCTCGCGATCTCCCCCTTCGCGTTGAAATGGAAGACCAGAGAGACGGTCGTATCACCGTCGATGAGGGTTGCTTGGGCGTGGGAGCCGTCGATGGCGGTCCACCGCACGCCCTGGCTGGGGAGGAGCGCTGTGGGGAACCAGACCGCCTCGGCCAGGTACCGCAATAGCTCTCCCTCGGCCATTTCAGGGGTCCCCCCCAGGTGGACCACCCGTATCAGCTCGAGGATTTCCCCGTGTAGCGTGCCGATGCCGGCGATGTAGGCATCATATACGTTCACTGCCAGGCCTGGGGCCATTTTGATCCGCGCATCCCAGAGAAAGCCTGGCCGGCGCGTGACGTAGTATTGGGTGGCTGCGAAGGGACGCCAGCCGTTCTCGGCCTCGCGCATCAGGAATTCGCCCTGCCAGGTCAGCCGGGCACGAGTGACGATGGGTTGGCCCTCGCGCAGGACCGTCCGAAAGTAGCGTTTCACCGGATCGGGCAGGCCTTCCAGCTCGGAGGGTGAATAGGTGAGCGCCCGGGGCGGGACGCCAGACGCGTCGAGTTGCGTTATCAGCGACCGGGTGAGATGGCGCCAGTGCAGGGAGCCGTAGGCCAGGGCGCCACCAGCGACGATGAGGACTAGTCCTGCGCCGAGCGCCGCGGTCTTCAACCACATACTTGCCTCCAGTTTCGAGCTTCTCAAGACGATCCCCTTTGCGACGTCTGCATTCCCAGGCGTTTACTTTCTTGATAACTCAGATAGATGTGGGATGAGCCGAATAGGACGGCTACAGTTGCCAGAGCTGCCGAGTGCAACACGACCGACGCTGCTCCGAAGTAGGCAACGGGGCTGGTGGCCAACGGCACGGGCATCTTGAAGAGCGCTTTGTATAGCAAGAGATAGTTCCGTCCCCTGAGGAAATAGCGGGCCCATCCCACATAGTAGAGGATCAGCGCGAGCATCATGATGCCCACGCAGATCCTCTCCAGCGGGCTGGAAACCCCTACCTGGTGGAAGAGGGGCACGATGAAGACCCCCGTCCGCCCGATTCGTTCCGTCGTCTCCAGCACCCTGGGAAGCCGGGCATCCGCCCTCCCGTCGAAATGTGGCATTCCTCGGGCCGGGAACAGCATCCAGAGGAGATTGGGCCATAGAGCTGCCAGAGAGATCATCCAACCGCCAGGCATCTTTCCCTCATGCTCCGCCTCGTGCGTTTCAGACCGTAAAGCCCCATAAAGCTGCGGCGAAAGCCGGTCGTCGGTCAGGATAGGGCTACAGGGGAGCGGACGGCCGGGTTCACGGCGAGGCGCTGTCTGCGCCCGGTCTCCTGAAGTTCGCCGTGTAGTTCTTCCCCCTCCCGAAGCTCTCCACGAATTCGAACCCCGCTCGCTCGGCCAGCTCGCGGACGGCCGGCAGTGGGAGGGCGTCGGGATCCCCGGGCTGCTCGGTGATGGAGAGCAACCCGCCGGGCCGGAGCACCCGATGGATGCCCCGCAGACAGGCGGCCGGATCTGGCACCTCGCCTAACACGGCGACGAGGAAGGCGACATCGAACGCGCTCCTGGTGAACGGGAGGTTACAGGCATCCCCCCGTGTGAAGCCCGCGTTGTGTATGCCCGCTGCCTGCAGCCTCCGGCGCGCTTTCTCCAGCATCTCTCGCTGGAGATCGAACAGCTCCAGGCGTCCTCGCGGGACGCTGCGGGCGACCTCGGCGCTGAAGTAGCCCGGCCCCGGCCCCACCTCGAGCACCCGTGAGGTCGCTTCAAGGTGAAGCCGCCCGGCCAGTTCTCCCGGCGACAGGACCAACCGGCGCAGCGCGGACCCCAGCACGAACGAGAGTTGGTGCGGATAGGTCCCGCGGCCGAAGAAACCCTTGATAGCGCCTCTCCATTCTCTCCAGTTCATCTCTCAGTACCCCCTCGCCCGGATGTGCTCGGAGACGCCCACGTTGTAGACGACTTTTTCGATCGTCCACACAAACCAGAGCGTCTCGTCATCCTGCCAGATCACGGCCGCGGGCGGTGGGATCATGGTCCCGTGAAAGGCTCACCAGCCCAGCGGCTCGTTGCGCCAGAGGATCTTTGTCTTTCCTCGTCCCCGTTCTGCCGCCTGGCCTACCGAGGCTGTGGCAGCCAATCCGTCCGACCCTCGAAGAACAGGTAAGCCAGGATGGCCACGTTGATCAGCAGGCCGAATCGGGCATCCGGCCAGCCCAGGACGCAAAGCGCCAGGGAGAACAGCGTGACTCCAAGCGTGATGCTCCCCCACCACGGGTGCAGGGTGAGGACGGCGACGCCGGCTGCCACGAAGCCGATGGCCGCCAGCAGCCAGAGCAGCCCAACCGCGCGAATGCCTGTGGCGCCCACGTCCAGCGTGCCGGCAAGCAGTGTGGTCTTATAGGGCATCTCCTCCAGGGAGGCCAGCCGCCAGGGCACGACGAAACCGAGCAAATGCACCAGGCCGTGCCCGATCAACAGGATCGCTACCACGATGCGGATCATCCGGATTCTCCTCTCCCCGTCTTCAGGGGGGCTGATCGTATTGCCTCAATTTGCTTGACGTGTTCGAGCGTGTGGTAGGTCAGCATCTCTACCATCTCTCGGACGTTCATCTCCGTAAGACCTGGCCTTCGGCGTTGGCGAGTCGCACCGAGCGATCCCAGGCGTGGGAGAAGTGCCTCAGCAGCTGCGTAAGATAGTGTCGGTGCGCATTGATCAGTTGGATCGCAGTGTCTATCGCTCGTTTATCGAAGTCCAAAGCGTCTGCCCAGGCCTCGTTGCCCGGGAACCCCTCGAACCGGACGAGAACGCCGGGCGTCGCGATGGCCTTCTTGATGCACATGGACCACACATCGCAGTCATCGGCGACGTGATGCACGATTTGCCGAATCGTCCAGCCGCCCACCTCTCGGGACAGGTCCAGCTCCGCTTCGGGCCGATTCTCCACCTGCGCCTGAAGCTTTGCCGCACTCGAAAGGAATCGAGACAGGATCTCCTCATCGAGTGGCGTTTGCCTCGTCATCGGCTCCTCCTGTGCGAACATCTGGCATCAGGGGCTGCTCTTTCTGGCCCAGAAGATAGCACGTGGGGCGGAATTCGTGTAAGGATGCCCCTCATAGTCCCCCAGCATGCGCTCGATCGTCAACCCCTGACCGGTCAGCCAATCGGCCACCTCGGCCGCGCTCACCGGATGCTTCTGCTGGATGCATTCACATTCCACGATGCTGCCGCCCGGCCGGCTGATGCGGGTCTGGCGAAGGAGGCGGATCAGCCGTCGAGGCGCGTCGTACCAGATGACCTGCCACCGGCTTTCCAGACGCGTGCCATCGGCGCATTCACCCGAGGGGAAGACGCGTTCGCGCATCGGAGGATCGTACCATGTGCGCTCCAGCTCCCCTTCCATATGATCGCTATCCACGAATAGCTGCCCACCGGGCCGCAAGGCATTCGCAGCGGCGGCGATGACCTGGGCCTGCTCTTCCGGCGTCGCCAGCTCATAGAGGCAATTACCCCCCAGGATCACCAGGTCGAAGTCAGTAGGCCATGCCTCCCGCAGGACATCACAACGGGAGAGCGTGACCCGCCCCTGGATCTCAAGAGGCAGCGTCCTAGCTTTGGCCCTCGCCCGGGACAGCATGCCCTGGGCACGATCCAGCCCCACCACGACATGGCCGTCGAACGCCAACGGGATGAGCACGCGTCCGGTGCCACAGAACGGCTCCAAGATGCGCAATCCCTCCCGGGGACCGATCAGCCGCCGGATCAGCGCGACATCCTCTGTCGTCGTGATCTGCTGGTCATACAGCTCCGCCACGTGAGCGTCCAGGTCATACACCGTCCTTATCTCTCCCTTGTTCATGTCAGGCACCGGGGCCCCATAGGTGGGCAGCATCACTTTCGCACAGGATCCTCCCGAGCTCACCGGGCATCTGGGGAGATCGGGGCTGGCCAGGTGGCCAGGTCAGGGTTTCCGAATCAGGGATCTGTTTTTCTGCTGCTAGCTTCCTGGGGCGGTGTATGATAGAATGAAGATGACATTGGATAGCAACGTGTGCCAGACATCCGAGCAGCGGTCGTATCGAATGTCATAACGGATTCAAGCAATCCTCCAGTGAAGTGTGCGCATGTAGAGGTGGAGCATGTCGGCTACTATAAGCGGAGATTGGGTGTTGCAACAATTGATCAAGTTGCAGCGCTCGCAGCCTTCTCGGGTACAGCAGGCGTTACTGCGCGTTTTGGATGAGGATGAAGACCTTCGCTGGTCAGTGGTGGTCAGCGCTTACTTAGATGAGGAAATCAGCTTGGCGCATGCAGCCTCTCTATTGAAACTCCATCCGTTGGAGCTACGCGAGCGCTTTATCGAAAAAGGTATCCCTTTGCGTCTGGGCCCTGTTAACAAGGCGGAGGCTCAAGCAGAGATAGACACCTTACGGGCCTGGAAGCTGAAAGCGCAGGATGAAAAGTGAAATGCATCTTGTGCTCGATAATACCGTTGATCGCCCAAGGCTATCACTCGCCTATCCACTCACTGAGTGAGTTGCGGTAGTTCATCGTCCTCATGTTCTCCTCACAGCCGGGCGGTGAGCTCGCTCCGTCGAAAGGTCCGGGTTCCAAACCACAACAGCGCCGCGTCCACCCCCCACAACACCAGGCCTAGCAGCAACACAAATCCTACGTTCAGGTACATTACTCCCGCCGCCTGCCCGATTACCAGTAGCAAGATGGGCAACACCACAGCCCCTCCCAATTGATATGCCTCCTGGAAGCCCTGTACCCGGACGGAGACCAGCACCATCGTGCCCAACCCCAGTCCCGCTACGGCCGGCGTCACCCAGATGACCAGCACCAGCCACATCGTAGTGGGGAAGAAGATTCGCCCCATCACTGGCCAAGCGGCCAGGTTCGCTACCAGACCGTAAAGCACGAATCCGCCCCATGCCACCCTACGGCGGGTAGCCAGGCAGAGAACACCTTGCCCAAAAAGAGCTCCCCGTCGGTGGTGGGGGTGTACAGCAGCGCCTCCAATGTCTTGCGCTCCTTCTCCCCGGCGAAGCTGTCGGCGGCGATGACGCTGGCCACCATCAACGGGATGATCAGGTACATGGGCGCCAGGAAGTAGACCAGGGCCAGCACGATCCATCGTTGCGCCTCATTCAGCCCGGCCAACTCGGCCTGCAGGCCTGGCGGCATGTTGGCGACGAAGCTATCCAGCCCGGCTAGCGGCGTGATCGGTAGATCGGCGGCGGCCGGGGCCAGGGCGGCCAGCGCCGGTAGGGCGATCAGCATAATCGTCGGGACCAAGACCAGTGGCAGGATCACACCGCGGCTCCGGGCGACAACTTTCAAGTCCTTGCGGACGATGGCTCTGATGGCACGTTTGTTCATGGCGATCCCTCCTCGCCTTCCTGCAAGGCGAAGTAGACATCCTCCAGAGAAGGATCAATGGGCGTCACCCGATAGATCCGTACTCCGGCGTTCACCAGGGTGGTCACCAGGTCGGGTATTGCCTCGCGTTCGACTCCCTGGACGATGATAATGCCCTCTCGTTGAGTCAGGCTCGCGGCGTTTGAGGCGGTATGCAAGGCTGTCATCGCTGTGGACATCCCGTTCGACGCTACCTCGATCTCCAATCGCAGGCTGGGCGCCAGACGGTGGGCCAGCTCCGCGGGCGTGCCCAGGGCCACCAGCCGCCCATGCCGGAGCACGGCCACTCGGTCGCATAGCCTTTGTGCCTCTGCCAGGTTGTGGGTGCAGAGGAAGATCGTGCGGCTCTCTTCCCGGCTGAGGCGGGTGATCATCTCGTGAACGTGGCGGGTGGTGACCGGGTCCAACCCCGCGGTGGGCTCATCCAGGAAGAGTAGTTCCGGCTCGTGAAGTAGGGCTCGGGCCAAGGCCAGGCGCTGTTTCATGCCCCTGCTGAAGGTTCCCACTCGTTCGTCTGCTCGATCTGCCAGCTCAAAGGTGACGAGCACTTCCTCCACTCGGCGGGATGTCCGCTCTGGGGGGATGGCGTACAGATCGGCGTAGACGCTCAGGTTCTCGCGGGCGGTCAGCCGCTCGTCCAGCGAGGGGGTTTCAGTCAGCACGCCGGTCCGACGACGCAGCTCCGGGCCATGGCGTGCCGGGTCCAGGCCCAGCACGCGAGCGGAACCATCGTCGGGAAGCAGCACCCCGTTGAGGAGGCGCACCGTCGTTGTCTTGCCCGCTCCATTGTGTCCCAGGAATCCGAACACCTCACCCGCGTGGACCTCCAGGGTCAAGCCGTCCACGGCCGCTCGATCACCGAAGGAACGGGTCAGGTGGTGGGTGACGATGACTGGCTCATTCTTCATGCGCGCATCTCCTTCCCTCTACGCCTCGGCGACGGGCCGTCGTCGCATCTCCCATATGCCCAGGGCCAGCCACACGGCGATGCCGACGAGACCTGTGAACCCGCCCAGCAACGGGTGCACGTCCGGGAACAACAGGCGCCAGATGCCGTATCCCTGGCTGTTGAACACGCCGTGCATCCAGGCGGCCAGGATCGAGCTGCGGTGGCGGAGCGTCAGCTCGTTCATGTACAGGCTCAGGGCAGTCGTCATGCCCGCCATCCAGAGCACTCCCAGGACCGGATAGCCGGGGTAGTTGAACCCCACCAGGATGATCGGCGCGTGCCACAGGCCCCAGATCACCCCGGTCAGCACGTAAGCCCGGGTCCGGCCCAGCGGCATCAGCCTGGGCAGCAGGTATCCGCGCCAGCCCAGCTCCTCGCCGAAGCCGAAGACGCTGTTGATGAACGGCGTGATGAATATCGTCGCCAGGAACAACCCCGGCAGGAACACCGATGTCGGCGGCATCGCGGATGGGTCCGCCCCGGCGGAGGCGATCATCTCACGGAATTGGGTGAGTTGCCAGTCCGGCCGTCCCAGGCCGAGCAGCCAGGTCAGCCCATAAGTCGCGACGAAGGCGGCCGGGATGACCAGCCCCGTCTTCAGATAGGGCCACCACGATCCGATGCGGAGGTTGGTGATGGCAAAGCCCTCATGGGTGACGAATCGGATGGTCAGCACCGTCGCCAGCGCGGGCACCCACATGACGCCGGCGATGGCGAGCTGGCCGTAGAGGGGCGGGACCCCGGTCAGGCGGAATCCCGTCAGAATCAACGCACCCTCGATCATGTAGGTGAGGGCGAACGTGATGGCGAGATACGAGAATATTCCCTTGCGATCGACCATGACGCCAGCTCCTGTAAGAAGGCCCTGTCAACGGATCAGTGGGGACGAAGCGCACTTCATCCCCCGCCCCATTTCGAGATCGCCTCGATCGCTGCGGGCGCGCCGCCGTAGGCGCGTATTCGCTCCCCCAGGATCGCCGCTCGCGACGCGCATTCCGCCTGTCGTGTGAACGAGGAGCGCAGCCATTCGGCCGTGAACTCGTTCACCTCGCCCATAAAGCCTGCTCCGGTCTCCTCGACCTTCCTGGCGTTATATCGGCGCTCGAATATGGGCCCCGGGAAGATGAGCAGGGGGACGCCGTGAAGCAACGAGTGGATGATCGTGTTCTGTCCCCCATGGCAGATGGTCCAATCGCATTGGGGGAGCACCTCCCCAGCCGGGACGTAGGGACGAAACTCCACCGCCTCCAGGCGGTAGGGACGGTGGATGCTCTGGGCGCCCACCAGGCAGACCCGGCTGCCGTTGGATGGGAAGACCTGCGGCAGGACCTCCCGCAGCCTGTTCAGGGAGAGGGAGCCGGTGCCCACATACACGAATACGTAGCGTCGTCCCGGCTCGGGCCGAAAATCCACGCTGGAGGTCGGCTGAACGGGTCCGATCAGGTGGCCGACATAGCGGACGTCAGGACGATCGGGGTTGGTGTCATCCAGCTCGGGGATGGATGGGATGATCTTGAGCACCGAATCGCCGAAGAATAGCTGCTCGGGCGGGCGAGCTGGGAGCCCGTAGGCCCGCAGGATGGGGGCGATGGCCCGCCGCACCAGCCTCCAGGGCAGGGTGCCGCGGCCGCGAGTGATGATATGGGCGTATGCCGAGGCGATGGGCAGCCCGGTCACCGCGGCGGTAAGGAAGGCGCCGGGATCAAGATCCGTGAAGAGCCGGTCCGCCCGGAATGCTTGGACGGCCTTGATCTCCTCCTCGACGAGGCGACGCAGGTAGCCTGCTCTCGCCAGGCCGGAGATGAACAGCACCATCCAGATGCTCCCGATGGATTTGCCCGGCTTGACGGGCAGGGAGAGCTGCTGAGAGCGATGCTCGAGGAGGCGTGATAGGGTGGCGGGCAGGCCGAGCATCGTCGTCGGCGGCATGGCGTAGACCCGGTATCCATGGCGTCGCAGCGCGTCCTCCAGATATCCGGAGGCGCAGAAGGCCACCTCATGTCCGGCGCCCTTCGCGGCCTCGGCCATGGCCACGACGCGAGTGAGCCCTCCCCAGGTGCCGGTGGTCGGGGAGAAAAGGGCGATCAGGAGTCTCATGTTCGGATTGTCCTCCTTGGGGTGGCTCGCTGCACAAGGCCTCCCCGTCAAGTGTAAGGCTTTTCTGAGTGGATTGCCTGCCGCGAGTCTGACAGTTTGGCGAACAGTTTGCCGACGACTCCCGGGAAGCGGCGGGCCAGGAACAGGTATGCCGCCGTGCGGAGGTCGGAGGTGATGACGGGCCGGGTGGAGAGGATGTGCCTCGCCAGCTTGCGGCCCACGTCGGCCGGGTCGGCCATGGCCTGGGGCGGTATCCCCAGCGGTGCGGCCGACCGGGTGTCCGTCAGCGGTGGGTGCATCAGGGTGACCTGGATGCCGTGCGGAGCCAGCTCCAGCTCCAGCGTCCGGGTCAGGGCCTCGATGGCGCCCTTGGTCGAGGCGTAGCCGGAGAGCCCTGGAAAGCCGGTGATGCCCACGCCGGAGCTCACGTTGTGGATGATCCCGCCCCCTTGCGCCTTCATGTAGGGCAGGACGGCGGCGATCATGCGCACGTACCCGAAGTAATTCACCTCGAATTCCCGCCGGATCTCCCCTAGCCTCTTTTCCTCGAAGGGCTTGAAGATGGCCAGGCAGGCGTTGTTGACCAACACATCGATGTGACCCCACCGCTCGATGACACGCTTGACCGCTGTCCTCACCTGAACATCGTCGGTGACATCGCAACGGCGGAAGATCAATCGATCCGAATAGGCGCCCTGAAGAGGGATCAGGTTCTCGCCCGACAGATCCAGGACCGCCACCCGGTATCCTTCCTTCAGTAGCGATGCCGTCAGATGAAATCCGATGCCGTTGTTGGCGCCGGTGATGATGACGACGGGTGTATCCATAGATAGACTTCCTCATCGTTCTTCTGATCAGCGCCGAGGCGGCGGGCCCCAGGGGCACCGGCAACTCTCATTCCGCCACAATCATGAGCGCACGCACGATCGTGCTGGGCAACTGGGGACCTGTTCGTATTCCGTCTACCTCGGTACACAGTCTTTTCTACCTCAAGATGAGCAGGCTCGGCATTGACAATCGCTATAGAACGCATATAATTGAAGCATGGAGATGCTTGATGCTTCGTTGGATACATCTTTCTGGAATGTAGCAGCACAAATCGGTGTTGTGCCTTATTTGTTCGCCTTTTTTCGCGTCCACTATTGCCAGGCCGTTGAGGACGAGATTGTGACCACCGATCCTGGCGAAACACCGTTGGTTTACCCTCAGGCCATGCTATTCAAGGTGTTGAAGGAAGATGGTCGTTTGCATCATACTGAGCCGCAACGTCCCTTATCCTTGTTTGGCGTCGGCGAGGCTCATGCGATTGCCTTGGCCCGGGAGCACTCGTGGGTGCTGCTGATCAACGACTGCCGTCCGCTGGAGTTTGCTCGCTCCATTGGTATCCAATGCGTCAGCGTGCCTGACTTTTGCGTGCTCCTGTACGCGGAATCCAAGATCACGCTGAGAGCCGTTCGCGGCTATCTGCGCCGTCTAGCATCCACCACCAGTCCTTTGTTGCTTCAGACGGCAGAAGCCGTTGTGGACGAAATAGCACGCAAACGAGGTGAAGCACCGTGAGTACACCGACGATTACCAAATCGATCCGCTTGACCCCAGATGAGGCAGATGAATTAGCTCGCGCCGCACAGGAAACCGCAGCTACGGAGTCCGCTCTGATGAAAAAGTGGATACTGGAAGGATTACGAGCTCGAAAGTTGGAGCGCGCTATTCAGGCCTACATGCGACGCGAGGTAGACCTGCGCGGCGGAGCCGACCTGGCCGGGGTTCCCTACAATCGTTTTCTGCGCGAGCTCCAGGCTCGCCGTGTCGTCGTGCTTGAAGATCCGAGTTTTCTCGATCGCCTGTACGAACTGGCGGAGATGTTTGAAAACAGGGAGCTTCAGGAGGCGATCCAGGCGGTAGAAGCCTCATCGCCTGATTGACCTTTGGTGACCGAATCCGCCAGAATAAAGCTGCTCATCGAGGACAGGGCCAGCCAACCCATCCAATCTCCCAAACGATCCCTCTCCCTCCGATCCGTCAGGTCAGTATCCAGATAGCGACGATGATGCCCATCAGGCCGAGGATAGCCCATGTCCATTGAGCCGACAGCCGCTGACGATCGCCCTCCGCTCGCCGGGCCAGCCGCTCCCGTTCCGCCTCACGCACGTCCTCCTCGATGCGTCTCCGGGCTAGCTGTTGAGCCAGAAAGGGATTGAATAGCATGTCGATTCCTCCATGGGATGTGACGGCGGATGACAGACGATTAGACGGCAGACGGTGGACGACAGATGATAGGTGACGGACGCGATCTCAAAGTGGGCTCTCGTGCGCTGTCTGCCGTCCATGGCCCATTGTCTCCCCGTGCACCACCGCCAGCAGGCGTTCGGGTGGGTCTCCCTTGCTGACGAAGGCGTTGGCTCCGGCCGCCAAAGCGGCTTTGCGCGCCTCCGGCCGTCCGCTGAGAGCGATGATCCGCAGGCGAGGGTGACAGGAACGCAAGATCGGTAGCAACTCAGCGGCGGGTGCTCCGGGGAGCTCCCAGTCCAGCAGGATCAGATCGGGACGGATGGTTTCCACCATGGCCTGTAGCTCCCCGGCATTGGCCGCCTCGCCTACCACGCTCAGCCCGGGTTGCTGCTCCAGCAGCAGCCTCAGCGCCGAGCGCACCTTTGCCTGGTCATCGGCGATCAGAACGCGTATTCCCTCTGTCTGATCTGTGGTGATCTCCGTCCTCCTTGGTTGGGGTATTCCCGCTGTACCGGGCGGGTTTCACTTTCAGTGTAAGGCGGAAGTGGCTCAGAGGCGCCGGGCATTCAGACGGTTCCGCATCTGGACGGATGTCCGGCCCTCACCCTGGTCAGGTGGCTAGGTGGGAAGATGCGGATTGTCGCGGGATCGTTCCGTCATCCGTCGGTGGGACGTGAGGGTGGGAGAGGGTGGTGAGGATGGATCGGTAGCTCGGCCACCAGTAGGGCCATCAGGATCAGCCCGCAGCCGGTCATTCCCCAGCTCGTCAGCCGCTCGCCCAGGAAGAGGAAGGCGGTGAGGGTGGCGAAGACGGGCTCCATCGTCAGTAGAAGGGCCGCCTGCTGGGGCGGCGTGCGCTGCTGCGCGATCACCTGGAGCGGGAGGGCTAGCGCCGTGGCTGGCAAGGCGGTGAACAGGATGGCTCGCCAGATCGTGGCGGAAACGTGGTGGGGAAGCGGCTCAGTCGACAGGGCGATCAATCCGCTGAGCAGCGCCATCGCTCCAATCTGGGCCGTGCCCAAGGCTAAGGGGTCGTGATGGCGGACGTGACGATCTACCAGGAGGATATGAACGGCCACCGTCAGCGCGCAGAGCAACATCAACCCATCGCCTGGGGCCCAGGAGCCGCCCATAGGCGCGAGAGCAAAGCCAGCCCGAGCACGGCCAGGAGCGCGGCGATCCAGATACGGGGAGAGGGCGGTCGACGCAGGATCAGCGCCGAGAGCAGTGGGACCAGGACGACGAACAAGCTGGTGAGGAAGCCTGCCCGGGTGGCCGTGGTCGTGCGCAGGCCGACGGTCTGCAGGCCGTGGGCTGCGAAGAGGACGGTCCCCAGAGCGCCGCCTGCTTGCCACAGGGCGCGGCCTCCCCGCCGCAGACGAGCGCGAAGGGGCAGGGCCAACACGGCGAAGGCCAGCGAGAAGCGCATGGTCAGGAAGGAAAAGGGCCCGCTCTCCTTCAGAGCGGTTTTGACGAAGACAAAGGTGGCTCCCCAGACGAGGGCCATCGTCAACAACATCAGGCTGGGGATCAGGGTATGGCGGCGGAACATGGCGATCGTCGGATGGCCGGCCGGGCGGGTTGCCCTAGTCCGCTGTGTCCGTATCGACGAGGCGGTGTTGAACGGCCAGAGCGACCGCCTCCGTGCGGCTCTTGACGCCCAGCTTGGACAGGATGTTGCTGACGTGAAACTTCACCGTGGACCGGCTGACCGTCAGCCGTTGCGCGATCTGAGGATTGCTCAGCCCCTCGACCATCAAGGCCAGCACCTCCCGCTCCCGAGGGGTCAGGTCGAACCCCGGGGCGGGCGGCTGGGTGGCCACATGGATCAGGGCCTGGGCGGCCTCGGGCGCCAGGGTCGGGCGTCCGGCGTGGGCCGAGCGGATGGCATGGGCCAGTTCGTCGGCCGAGACGTTTTTCAGCAGGTAGCCGATGGCCCCTGCCCGGAGCGCTCCCTGCACCAGCTCCTCCTCCCGGAAGCTGGTCAGGGCGATGACCTGCACGTTCGGGTAGCGTTCTCGGATAGCCTGGGTGGCCGCCACGCCGTCCATGTCCGGCATCACCAGGTCCATCAGCACCACGTCGGGCCGGGTCTGCTCGCACAAGACCAGGGCCTTCTCCCCGCTGTCGGCCTCGCCGACCATCTCCAGATCGTCGAAGGCCATCAGGAAGGCCGCCAGTCCGCTGCGCACGACAGCATGATCGTCTACAAGCATCACCCGAATGGGGGTAGGTTGGGTCATGGTGGCTCCTTCCCTTAGCCATTTGACGACAGACGATTGACAACGGACAACGGTCAACAGTCAACCATCTGTCGTCCGTCGTCCATCGTCCATCACCTATTGTCCGTCGTCCTCCGTCTCCACCTCATACGCTACGAGTGCCTCACGCAGCCACGGCTTATGCGGGGCAAGCGAGTTCCGCAACGCCTGCAGTTTCACCGTCAGCGTCTCGGCGTGACGGTAAGCTTCACGTAGAAGTGTTTGTTCCTGGAGATACTGGCGGCGGTGAATGATGTGCTGGCAGGCCACCGTCTCCAGTAAGGAACGAATGGCCAGGCCCAGGAAACGGGCTTGTTCCGCGTTGGTCTGTCCTGTGGACCCCTCGGCTATGTTGAGTGCCACAGACGTTGCCGCCCTGATCATCTGTGTCTTGAGGTTGTATTCTTCGACCCGCGGCAGTTGGCCGGCGATCTCGTAGATCAGATCGATATAGTCCAGAGACAGTCGCCACACCTCGAGTTTCTCGAATTTGAAGGCCATCCTGGTCCCCCCTCCCTTCTTCCCCGGACGCCAGGCGATAGACGATCAATCGTCTGTGATCCGTCGTCCGTCGTCTCTCTCCCATACGACCGCCACTTCTGTGCCGCGCCCGATCTTGCTCTTCACCTCCAGCCTGGCCCCGATCGCCTCTGCCCGCTCGCGCATGATGCTCAGCCCCAGATGATCCGGGGCGGTTTCTCCCACGTGGAAGCCCCGGCCATCATCTCGGACGCTCAGCTTCACCTGCCCCGGTGAGCAGCGCAGGGCCACCTCCGCCCGGCTGGCGTCGGCGTGCTTCGCCACGTTGTTCAGCGCCTCCTGGGCGATGCGATACAGGGCAACCTGCACATCGGGTGGCAGGGTACATGCCCCGTCGATCGCCACGGAGACCGGCACCCGTGCCCGGCCGGTGGTGGCCTCCGCGAGCTGGCGTAGCAGATCCCCCAGGTTCGCCTCGATCACGGCCGCCGGGCGTAGCTCCAGCAGCAGCGTGCGCATTTCGGCCAGCGCGCCGCGGGTCAGCTGGCGCAGCTCTTCCAGCCGCCGTCGCCCCTCTTCCGGGTCCCGCTGCCACAGCCGGGGCAGTACCTCGGCGATCAGGCTGGCGGAGAAGAGGGTCTGGGTGACGGCGTCATGCAGCTCCCTGGCTAGGCGATTGCGTTCGGCGGCCGCGGCGGCCCGCTCCGTCTGCTCGTAAAGCCGGGCGTTCTCCACGGCGACCCCGAGTTGATCGGCGATGGATTCGAAGAGGGCCAGTTGCCTCTCGTTGAACGTGCTGCCCTTTGGGCCGATGATCGCCAGCACCCCCAGGGCTTGCCCGCGGGCGCGAAGCGGCAGCAGCGCGCCGGGCTCGGCATAGCCCAGCTCCGCATTCGGCGGCACGTAGAGCGGTTTCCCCTCGGCGATGACCCTCTGACAGGCCTGGATCACCTCTGCCATGTCCTCCGGCGCGATGGGCCGGTCCGGCCGGAGCATTCGCGGCTCCAGCTCACCTGACTCGCGATCGAGCAGCATCACGCCGGCCCGCGAGGCTCCGACCAGGGCCACCAGGCGATCCAGCGTGTTGCTCAGCATCTCGTCCAGCTCCAACGAACTGCTGGCCGCCGCAGCCACATCAAGCAACATCTGGAGCTCGCGCTGTCGCTCCTGTTCCGTTTGATAGAGGCGCGCGTTCTCGATGGCAACGGCGACCTGGTTGGCAAACGTCAGGACCAGCTCCGCATGTTGGGCGGTGAAGACGCCCGGCCTCTCATGGTCGAGGGTCAGCATGCCGATGACCCGTTCCTTCACGGTCAGGGGTACGCCCAACCAGGAGCGGATATAGCCAAAGGTGGTCTTCAGACGTCCGCCGGCCGTCGTCCGAAGGGCCTGGGCCAGGGGGGTATCTCCCCAGATGTCGTCGATCAGCACCGGTTCCTCACGAAGGACGACCTCACGGTTCGCCAGTGCTTGGTCTAGGGGGAAGGAGATCTGCAACGCCTCCGCCTGGGAGAGCGGCCCTCGATACGCGATGATCTTCAGGGTGTCGCCGTCTAGCGTCATGATGGAAGCCCCGCTGTATTCCACCACGACCCCGAGCTGGTCGAGCACCAGGCCCAGCAGAGGCTCCAGCTCAAGGGTGGAGGCCATGTCGCGGGAGATCTGCAGGAGCGTGGACAGTTCCCGGGTTCGCTCCGCCACCCGCTGTTCCAGAAGCTGCTGGCTCTCCTGCAAGGCTGTGATCGTCCGCTGTAGCTCCTGGTTGGCCCGCACCCGCTCCGTGGCATCGGTGGTCACATCCACGAAGCCGATCACCTCTCCATTCTCGATCAACGGGGTGAAGACCACGTCCCAGTAGGAGACGATCCCCCCGCTTTCGAGGCGGAGGGCGTCCAGCCGCACCGTCTCGCCGGCTAGGACCCGCTGGAAGATCGGCGTGGCGGCGTCTTCCGTGCCAGGGGCCAGGTCGAAGAAACGCGTGCCC
Source organism: Chloroflexota bacterium (assembly GCA_024277095.1). Lineage (GTDB taxonomy): Bacteria > Chloroflexota > Anaerolineae > DUEN01 > DUEN01 > DUEN01. The sequence goes on along the minus strand of JAJRVX010000486.1, from coordinate 22,596 downwards.
GGCACCACATGGCTGGCCTTTGACGGGGTATAGCGATCGATGAATCCGACCCAGGTGGGATTGCAGCGGCGCAACCGCAGATCCCGGTCGAAGATGGCGATGCCCATGGGCATGCGGTCGAAGAGGATCTCCAGCAGATTGAGCTGGCGGCCCAGTATCGGGTCTGGGGCCAGGGTGACGGCAGGGGTGTCGCCGGCAGCCTCGGCGGATAGCAGCTCGAAGACGCAGGCGTCCGCTCCCTGGGCCTGGCAGGTGTGCTCCACGCAGACCACATCCTGGCGCCCGGCGATCGCGTTGACGAACCCGACCAGGACGCCGGCCGAGTAGGCGCAGACGGGAGACTCGCTCTCCCCCCCGTGTCGGCGCATCATCCAGGCCTCGAAGGTGTCCCGGGCGCGCACGAGGATGCGCCCCACCGGCCATTCCAGGATCTCGATCTCGAAGCGGCCGAAGCCAGCGGCCTGATACGCGGCCATGCAATCACGCAACGCCTGTCGCCCATCGCCCGTCGTCCGTCGCCCAACAAAGGAGCGGGCGAAAGAGGCCCCGCCGTGCGCGCCGGCCTGTTGCAGCACGGCGTCGGTCAGCCGCCGGCCGACCAGCGATTCCATCTGACGGCGCAGCCCCCAGAAGCCGGCCTCGATGTCCAGCAGGGCCATGCGGGCGCCGCCGAAGTAGAGCACGCCGGGATGGCGTTCATCGGCAGTGAGGAGGTCGCTGTATGTCATAGAAAGGCCTTCCCTCTTGTCTGCGGTGGTGGTCAGTGTCCGCATTATACATCATCCCCTGTGGGGGCAAAGGCCGATGTCGATGGGGTGGGATGTCCCATCCCAGAAAGGCTATCTTCGGGTGGCCCGCATCCTCACACTTCCCCTTTCCCGGGCCGGAGGTCTCCAGATCGTGGTAGCCCCAGAGGCTCAGGGGAGTGTTGCATCCTTTGCGGGATGTTTACAAGTCTCTTACTCACCGTTTACTCTGTGAAAGGTGCCCTCGCGATATAGTGTGACCGGCGTACGAACGTGGACCCAATCGGGTTCTGCGAGGGCATCTATGAGCGCTTCCAACGTCTCCTCTGTCACTCCAGAGATCCCAACACAACCTTCCGATCATCACGCGGGTCGGGAACCGGCGCGTGCCCAGGGGGCGGGCACGTCGTTTGCCGATGTGCTCCAACGGGTCGGCGGGACGGGGCCGGGCTTCGGTGGTGCGCCGGGGCACGTCAGCCGCTGGCAGAGCCTGCGCTATCTGGTCTCTGGGACCCGGCTGGCGCTCCCCTCGTTCCTGCTGGGCCTGGCCTACGCGCAGCACAAGCTCGCCTCTTCCACACAGAAGCAGACGAGGGAGGTGCGCGCTGTGCAGACGTTCGCCCAACCTGCGGCGCCGCCGCAACGGGTGGAACGGGCGGCTCCCGTTTCACCCTCGCCGGTGGGCCTGGATCGGCCGCTGGATCTATCGGAGTATCCGCAGCCGCCCGACAACAACGGGCGTGGCATCCACTGGATCCCGACGACCAGCTCCCCGCCGGAGGTGGTCGATCGCTTTGTGGCCGAGGCCAGGCGCATGGGCATCCGGTGGGTCACGTTCCTGAATCAGGGGACGCAGATCGGCGCCAACGACTATCTGGTGAAGCGTCTGGTCGAGTCCGGCATCATGCCCGTGATGCGGATCTACACCGACGGCGGCTCGCCCATTCAGGGGGATTTGGCCGCTCTGGTGCGTCACTACCGGGACCTGGGCGTGTACTACTTCCAGCTTTACAACGAGCCGAACCTGCGTGTGGAGAATCAGGGGAGGATGCCGGATGTCAGCCGCTATCTCGATCTGTGGCTGCCCGCCGCACGCATCGTGGCGGCCAATGGCGGCTACCCGGGGTTTGGCGCGCTGAGCCCTCAGGGCGATGTGGACGATCTGACGTTCCTTCGTGAGGCGCTGCGTCAGATCAAGGCGCGAGGAGCGGTGGATGTGCTCAACCGGGCCTGGCTGAGCGTCCACAACTACGGCCCGGACTTCCTGCGGGTGCGCCGGTACGACGAGATCCTGCGGGAGGAGTTGGGGCGGAGCCTGCCGCAGATCGGCACGGAAGCGGGGGTCTATGCGGGTCCCAACCTTAGCGAGCAGGAGCAGGTTCGTATCCTGTCGGAGGCCTACCGCTACATGGAACGGCGGGAGCCGTATTACATGGCCTACACCTACTGGGTGATCGCGAACATGGCCGGTGGTGGGCACGACCCGGCATGGGAGTATCAGGCGTTGTTCCGGGCGGATGGGACGGTAAACCCGTTGGTGAAGATCCTGCGGTCTGAGGTCTGAACTGGGGGAAGAGGAGTCAAGCAGGGACAGCAGAGGAGGGTATATGGGGACCTTCACAGCGTTACGGATCAGCTCATCGGCTTTGACGGCCGAGCGGTTGCGCATGGACGTGATCGCGAACAACATCGCGAACCAGCAGACCACCCGCACGCCGGAGGGGGGGCCATATCGCCGGCGGATGGTGGTCTTTACCCCTTTGGAGGTCCGGAAGCCCTTCGGGCGGGCTAAGGAGGTGAACCGAGGGCTTCCCTCCCGGCTGGGCGTTCGGGTGGCGGCGATCCTGGAGGATCCCCGGCCAGGCGTCAAGGTGTACGATCCTGATCATCCCGACGCGGATCCGGACGGCTACGTCACCTATCCCAACGTCGACATCGTGTCCGAGATGGTGGACATGATGGCGGCCGCGCGAGCCTATGAGGCCAATGTGATCGCCGCGCAGACCGCCAAGAGCATGGCGTTGAAGGCCCTGGAGATCGGTCGTTAGGGAGGGGTGAGCGATGGCAATCGATCCGACGATGCGAGTGGGAACGACCTTTCCTCTATCCATTGAGCGCCTGCCGGGGCGGACGAGTCAGAACGAGGGCGCGTCCGCGAGGAACGCCTCCTTTGGCGAGCTGGTGCAGGACGCTTTGGAGCAGCTCAACCGGCTGCAGCAGGAGGCGGATGATGCGGCCACCCGGCTGGCCATCGGCGAGCCAGTGGACCTGCACGACGTCATGATCGCCGTGCAGAAGGCGGATCTGGGATTTCAGCTCGCCTTACAGGTGCGCAACAAGTTGATTGAGGCCTATCAAGAGATCATGCGGATGCAGGTCTAGCGAGGTTCGGCTCCATGGACTCGATACGGCAGCAGGCTCTGGAGTGGTGGCAGAATCTGGCGCGTTGGCAGCAGATCACGGCCATTGGGATCGGGGTCGTGGGGCTGGCCCTGGCCCTCTATCTCCTGGCTGTGGCTCAGGCGCCGGAATATGCCGTCGCGTTTAGCGGGCTGACCGAGCAGGACGCTGCAGAGATCGTGGACGTGCTGAAGAAGATGAACGTGCCCTACCGGCTGGCGGGGGATGGCACCGTGATCCAGGTCCCCGCGCGCCAGGTGCGTGAGATCCGGCTGGAGTTGGCCCGCCAGGGATTGCCCAAAGGGGGAACGGTCGGGTTTGAGATCTTTGACACCGGCGAGTTGGGCAATCTGGGGATGACGGATTTCGTGCAGAAGGTGAACTACCAGCGCGCCCTGGAGGGTGAGCTGGCTCGCACCATCGAGAGCCTGGAGCCGTTGCAGGCTGCTCGGGTCCACATCGTCATCCCAGAGCCGAGCCTGTTCCTGGAGGAGGAGACAAAGCCCAGCGCCTCCGTGTTGGTCCAGTTGAAGCCGGGGCGGCGGCTGGAGCCGGGCCAGATCGAGGCGATCACTCATCTGGTGGCCAGCAGCGTGGAGGATCTTGACCCGGAGCGCGTCACGGTCGTGGATGTGGAGGGCAACGTCCTGCATCGCGAGACGACGGAGTCCGGCGCGCCCGATGCGGCGCAGCTCAACGCGATGCGGATCGAGCTGCAGCGCAAGTATGAGATGGAAACCCAGGATCGGCTGCAGAGCCTACTGGATAGAACGCTGGGCCCGGGACGATCGGCCGTCCAGGTCAGCGTGGCGATGGATTGGGATCGGTTGGAGACCAGCAGTGAGACGTACAGCCCGGGGAGCGCGGAGGCGGGCGTGCTCAGAAGCTCCCGCATCGTTGAGGAGTACCAGCCCTCGCCGGAGGAGGGGGTAGGCGGCGTGCCCGGCATCGACAGCAATCGATTGGAGGTCCCGACCTACCAGGGCGTGGTGACCAGCACCACCGAGGGTGGATATGTGCGCCGGGAGGCGGTGTACAACTACGAGGTCTCCAAGACCGTTCAGAACCTGGTCCGAGAGCCGGGGCGGATCAAGCGGCTGTCGGTGGCCGTGCTCCTCGATGAGAGCATACCGGAGGATGAGCGTAAAGACATCGAGCAGTTGGTGGCGGCCGCCGTCGGGCTGGATCCCTCTCGGGGGGATACATTGGCCGTCACTGCCGTGGCGTTCAACCAGGATTACTACGATCAGCAGCAGGAAGCTCTGTTGGCCGCTCAGCGGCACGAACTGTACATCACCATCGCCAAGGTGTTGTCCTCGATCATCGGGTTGATCCTGTTGCTGTTCTTCGTGCGCAGCCTGTTCCGTGATCTGGCGTATCGGCGCTTGTATCCGCAGATGGAATTGATCCCGCCCACCGGCCCGGTCCCGGTCGCGGCGTTGGAGGCGGCAACCGGCCAATTGCCCGTCGAGCAGCCGACGTCCGCCCTGGAGGCGGGAGGAGCGCCGGCATCCGATCAAGAGGAGCAGGAGGAGGCAGCGCCGGGTGATGAGGTGCAGGACGAGGTGGATATCGCCGCCCTGTCCCCGCCCACGAATAAGGAACTGCGTTATCTGCGACACCTCACCGCGATGGCCAGGGAGAATCCCGACGTCGTGGCGGATGTCATTCGGACATGGTTGAGGGAGGGGTAGCATGGCAGCGAGGGATGCATCCGCGGCCCGGCTGGATGGGGTGACTAAGGCGGCGGTTTTGCTGATCAGCCTGGGGACGGACCTCTCCGCGGCGGTACTCCGTCGGCTCGGCGAATCCGATGTCGAGCGGTTGACCATGACGATCATGGAGCTCCGGAACGTGGATCCGGACGTCCGTTCGAAGGTGCTGGAGGAGGCCTACGAGGACGTTCAGACCGCGCAGCTTCCGGATTCCGGTGGCATCAGCTACGTGAAAGCGCTGCTGGAGCGCGCGCTGGGGCCTCAGAAGGCGGAGGAGGTGATCCAGCGGCTGGCCGCCGAACAGCGGGAGAGGCCCTTCAGCTTTCTGGTGGACGCTGACCCCGTGCAGGTGGCGAACTTCCTGAAGGACGAGCATCCACAGGTGGTCGCCGTGGTGTTAGCGCATTTGCGTCCTGCGCAGTCGGCCAAGATCCTGGCCAACCTGGAGCCCACGCTCCAGACGGATGTGTGCGCCCGCATCGCGGTGATGGACCGTGCGTCGCCTCATGTGCTGCGCGAGGTGGAACAACAGCTTCGGAAGAAGCTGGCCACCGTCCTTCTGCGCACCGATGGGGCGTCCGCAGTGGGTGGCGTGGAGTTCCTGGCGAACGTCTTGAACCAGGTGGACCGGAGCACGGAGAAGCAGATCATGCAGGCGCTGGCGGAGTACGACCCGCAGCTACACGAGCTGGTCCAGTCCAAGATGTTCGTGTTCGAAGATCTGCGCCTGCTGGACGACCGCTCGCTGCAGCGTGTGCTGCAGGAGGTGGATCGGCAGGATCTGCTTCTGGCGCTCCGGGGGGCCAGCGAGGAGATTCGAGAGCTGGTGTACCGCAACCTCTCCAAGCGCGCTGCTCAGCTGTTGAAGGAGGACCTGGCGACTATGGGGCCTGTCCGCCTGCGCAACGTGGAGGAGGCCCAGCAGCGGATCGTGAACATCGTCCGGCAGTTGGAGGCGGCCGAGGAGATCGTCGTTGCCCGGGGTGGCGAGGAGGATGTCCTTGTCTAGCGATCGTGATCGCCATGCGGGTGAGCGCCAGCCGATCTATCCCTTCCCCTTCCATGATGTGGTGGGGCGTGCCATGGAGTTCCGTCCTCTGTTCCCTGCCTCCGAGCCTGAACCGGAATCGGAGAGGGCCCCGGAGGAGGCGCCTCAGGAAGAGCCGGAGCCTCAGGTGGATGTGCAGCCCCTGATCGAGGAGTGGAAGGCCAAGCTGGCCGAGGTGGATCGTGTGTTGCAGCAGGCGCGTCAGCGGGCGGAAGTGCTGGCGAAGGAGGCGGAGGAGCGAGGCTACCGGGAAGGGTATGAACGGGGATACGAGGAGGGGCAGGCGCTGGGGATGGAGACCGCCCAGCGTTCCCTCGACGATGAGGTGGCAAAGGTGCGGGGGATCGCCCGGGCGATCTCTCAGGCTCGCCAGGAGCTGCTGGCCAGCCTGGAGCCGGAGATCGTCGCGTTGGCGCTGGCGATCGCCAAGAAGGTCGTGGGGGACGAGGCGCTACGCGATGAGACCGTGATCGCCCACATGGTGCAGAAGGCCGTGCGCCAGCTGGGGCGGCGAGGGCCCTATCGCATCCGGCTGAATCCCCGGGATGCGCAGCGCCTGATGGATCGATGGCGGGTGAAGGATGAGCTCGACGGCGCGGAGTGGGAACTGATCCCGGACGAGCGCATCTCGGTCGGCGGATGTGTCCTGGAGAGCGGCGTCGCTTCCGTAGACGCACGTCTGGAGACGCAATTTGATCTGATCCAGCACGCGCTGCTGGAGGGGCAGAACGAGGCGGCGGACCAGGAGTTGTCGGATGGAGGTCCCGATTAACCTGCGCAAGTATCATGAGATCCTTTCCGGGCTGACGCTGCTGCGCTGTCGGGGCCAGGTGGTCCAGGTCATCGGGCTGGCCATTGAGGCGGAAGGGCTGGCATCGCAGGTCGGCGAGCTGTGCTACGTGTATCCGGCCGGCCGGGATCGCCCCATCGCGGCCGAGGTGGTCGGGTTCAAATCCGACCGCACCCTGCTGATGCCTCTGGGCGAGATGGAGGGCATCCAGCCCGGCAGCCCGGTGATCGCCACAGGCGGCCCGTTTACCATACCCGTCGGACCGGAGCTGTTGGGCCGGGTTGTGGACGGGCTGGGACGCCCGCTTGATGGCAAGGGGCCCCTGGTAGGGGCACAGAAGTCTCCGTTGGATAGCACGGCGCCCCATCCGCTCCGCCGCCGGGTGATCTCCGAGCCCCTGTCCACGGGGATTCGGGCGATCGATGGGCTGCTGACCTGCGGCAAGGGGCAGCGTATCGGGATCTTCGCCGGGAGTGGGGTGGGCAAGAGCACCCTGATGGGCATGATCGCCCGACACGCGGCCTCGGATGTGAACGTGATCGCGCTGATCGGGGAGCGTGGACGTGAGGTCCGAGAGTTCATTGAGATGAACCTGGGGCCGGAGGGGCTGGCCCGCTCCGTGGTCGTCGTCTCCACCTCAGACCATCCGCCGTTGATCCGCATCAAGGGGGCGTGGACGGCGACCGCCATCGCCGAATATTTCCGGGACCAGGGGATGGACGTGGTGTTCATGATGGACTCCGTCACCCGGTTCGCCATGGCCCAGCGAGAGGTGGGGCTGGCCATTGGCGAGCCGCCGGCCATGAAGGCGTATCCGCCCTCCGTCTTCGCGCTCCTGCCCAAGCTGATGGAGCGCACGGGGGCCAGCGAGACGGGGACCATCACCGGGTTCTACACCGTTTTGGTGGAGTCGGATGACCTGACGGAGCCCATCACGGATACGGTGCGCAGCATCCTGGACGGGCACATCGTGTTGAGCCGTGCGCTGGCCGCCGAGAACCACTACCCGGCCATCGATGTCCTCCAGAGCGTGAGCCGGTTGATGCCCAACATCACGACGCGGGAGCACCAGCGGGCGGCCGGCCGGCTGCGGGAGGCGTTGGCTACTTACGAGCGGGCGCGTGATCTCATCAACATCGGGGCCTATGTCTCCGGGAGCAACCCTCAGATCGATTATGCGCTGGAGAAGTTGCCCGACATCCAGAGCTTCCTGCGCCAGGAGGATGATGAGGTCACTCCGCTGGAGGAGTCCATCACCCGTCTGTTGGAGATGTTCCCGCCGACGCAGGCGGAGGCTGCGTAAATGAGACTCAGGCGTATCAGATCGAGCCTGTGAGGTGCGAGGATGAGGAAGCGATTTCGCCTGGAGTCCGTGCTGTCCTACCGCGAGTCATTGGTAGAGGCCCGCGAGATGGAGCTGGCGGAGGCCGTCAAGATGCAGGCCCACGCGGAGGCCATCTTGAGGGCGTTGCAGGAGAGGCGCGTGCGCACCTTGCGGGAGATCCGGGAGATGCGCAGCGATGCTCGACTGGACCAGATGGGTTTGCTGACGGCCGAATCCTACCTGGCGCGCCTGGAAGCAGACCTGGAACAGCAGGCGGCGGTCGTTCGAGAGCTGGCGCAGCGGACGAAGGCCTGCCGTGAAGCGCTTACCGAGGCTTTGCAGGAGAAGAAGAAGATCGAGCGCCTGAAAGAGCGCGAGGAGCAGCGCCTGGCCCAGGAGGAAGCCCGGGCGGAGCAGGTCTTTGTGGACGACTTGAACATCACCCGACATAACCGAAGAGAGGTGTTGTGATCTGATGGAAGGCGTCATTGGAGGCATTGGGGCACACTTCACGTTGGCGAGGATTCAGACGGCGATCTTGCGGCAGTTCGCCGAGCGGCTGGCCCGCTCCGATCAGGCGCGCCGCACCCCGTCCGGTACAGGAGCGCGCCCCGAGATGGGGCCAGTCCCCTTCGAGGAACTGATCGAGGCGGCGGCGAAGCGGCACAATCTGCCCGCGCAGCTGATCAAGGCGGTGATCTGGGCCGAGTCGAACTTCGACCCGAAGGCGGTCTCCTCGGCCGGCGCCAAAGGGCTCATGCAGCTCATGGATGCCACCGCGAAGGCGCTGGGAGTCGAGGACAGCTTCGATCCCGCGCAGAACATTGAGGGCGGGGTGACCTACCTGCGGCGACTGTTGGACCGCTATGGCGACGTCTCCCTGGCGCTGGCGGCCTACAATGCAGGGCCGGGTGCCGTGGACCGCTATGGCGGTATCCCTCCCTACGCGGAGACGCAAACCTACGTGCGAAGGGTGTTGGAAGCCGCCGGCGTGGGGGAGTGGATGGCATAGGAGGGAGGGGGAATGAAGGTCTTCTGGAACGATGCGACCAGCGTTCTGTTGCAAGAGGCCCTGACGGGGCTCTCACTTCGGCAACAGGTGATCAGCAACAATCTGGCGAACATCAGCACGCCGGGGTTTAAGGCATCCGAGGTCATCTTCGAGTCCGAGTTGCAACGGGCGCTGGAGGCCCAGCGGGGAGAGGCCGTCGCGCTCCGCGTGACCCATCCGGCGCACATCTCCCTCACCCCGCAGTCGGCGTTGGACGTGCGCCCCATCGTGCGGGAGCGTTCGGATACCACCCTGCGGGCGGATGGGAACAACGTGGACCTGGAGAAGGAGATGGCTACCCTGGCCGAGACGGCGATCCGCTATCAGGCCTCGGCGCTGGTGCTGTCTCGCAAGCTGGCCTTATTGCGATCCATCATCGCCGGAGGGCGAAGGTAAGATCGGGGTGAGATGAGAGGACGGAAGCATCTCCTTTGGGGTTGGGTGCGTGCGAGGCTGGCCGTGATCGGGTGGCTGATCCTTGCCTTGCTCCCGATCGGCGTGCCGATGAGGGCCCTGGCCCAGGAGGTGTCGGTCCGCACCCTGACGATCCAGACGGCCGTCCCGTCCCGGCCCCTGGTGGCGGACACCTACATCACGGCGGCCGATCCCGACCGGTCTCACGATGCCGAGCCGATCCTGTCCCTGTCCGGTCGGTCGGTTGCCCTTTTGCGGTTTGACCTGAGCGAACTGCCCGTGGACGCGGATGTGGCAAGCGCGAGTCTGGTGTTGTGGGTGGATGGTCGCAGCGCCCCACTTCCCCTGGAAGTGGCGGCTTACCCGCTGGCCCGGCCGTGGGAGGTGGGGGCGACCTGGCGCGAGGCCGCGCCCGGACGTCCGTGGGGGCGGCCTGGTGCGATCGGTGAGGCCGATCGCGGCGACGCCGTGGCGCACCAGAGGCTGGACGGGGTCGGGCGGTGGTACACGTGGGATGTGACCGCCGCCGTGCGCCAGCAGGCGAGTCGGCCGGACCGGGATCTGCACCTCGCACTGGCCGCGGATTTCGGCGGGACGGTGGAGTATTACATCGCCAGCTCGGAGTGGAACGATGTGGGGCATCGCCCCCGGTTGACGATCCGATATCGCGAGCCGGTTGACCTTCAGACGGCCTCGCTTCGTGCGGACCTGGTTTATGGGAAGGAGTACTTCCCTGCCATGCCCTACATCATGTACGACTGGCGCAATCGCAACTGGCAGGCCGAGGCTCCCCAGCGGGGCCCCATCGGGAGTCACATTGAGTTCACATGGGAGGACGTCAATCCTGCCCCGGGGAAGTTCGACTGGTCCAAGTTCGATGAGTATCTGCGCGTCGCCCGGACCCAGCAGGTGACGCTTCCGGATGGCTCTTCCATATATAAGCCGGTGATGTTCACCCTGATGCTGGCCGCCAGCGGCGAGGAAGGCCGCTTCCGAGACTTCACGCCGGCCTGGGTCTACGACGCGATGGATGGGCGTCCGGAGCTGGATGGGCGCCCGGTGGGATATGTGGTCCAGCCGGAGGGGTGCGCCCCAGCGGCCGTGCCCCTCTACGACGATCCGGCGTGGCAATCGGCCCTGGCCTCTGCCATCGCCGCCTTCGGCGCCCGCTACGATCAGAACCCGCTGGTGGCGGGGATCTGGATCGGCGCCGGCCTGGATGATGAGACGCAGCCGGCCAAGCGGGTGGGATCGTGTGATTACCCGACGGAGCTGGCCCGATACCTGGATTGTGAAGCCTACATGCGGTTTCTGGATCGGCTGATGGGATGGTATGCGGATGCCTTCCCGCATAAGCCGCTGTGGATTCAGGCGGCCCCGAGCGCCTGCGTGGGCCGCTCCGGTCCCTGGTCCAGGAGGCGCATCATGTTGAGGGCGGCCAAATTGGGGATCGGGTACAAAGCGAACGCCCTTCAGCCCGACATGGTGACGGCCGTCGGGTATCTGAACAGCACCGGATGGCAAAAGATGGACACGGCGGATCGCTTCGCGGGGCAGGTGCCCATCGCTTTTGAGCCCGCCTTTAGCAACCCTGTCGGCGGGGAAGACCCCGTTGAGTACGCCTATTGGATGGTGCACAACGCGCTGGCTCATCACGCGACGTTCATCGACTTGCAGGACGATTGGTTGGGCGACCTGGATCAGGTGCCGGAGGTGTGGAAGACCATGCAGGAAAGTTTGAATCGAACGGCTGCGGATGCGCCGGCGGTGTGGATCGTGCTGCGCGATGCGGAATGCGCGCCGGTGATGTGGAAGAACAGCGGGAACGGGTGCGATCCAGGGGATTGGAGCTTCTATCTGTATCGCCCGGACGATCTGCCGGGCAATCGCACCGTGCATTTGCGAGAGGCTGATCTGCCGCGGACGGCCGCAGATCAGCCGTTTGGCCGACATGCGCGGCGCACAGACGAGGCGAGCGGCAATCCGTGGATCTCCCTGGACGTGGATGATGACTGGCAATTCGCCGGGCAGCTTCCTGTGGCCTATGGCGGGCAGGTCCGGTACGAGGTGAGCGTGTGGTACCTGGATCAGGGTACCGACGTGTGGCTTCTGGAGTATGCCGACCCGGAGGGAACGCTTCGCCAGGTTCGCGTGGAGAAGACCGATTCGGGACGATGGCGTGAGGCGGTGTGGGTCCTGGACGATCTCTTCCTGGCGGACATGCTGCCCGGCGGCATGGACCTCCGGCTGAACTCCGCCGGGGATGGCGATGACGTCTTCCATAAGATCACGGTTCGGGGGATTCGTGTGTCTAAGGGGCCGGACTCCCCGACGCCCACGCCCGGCGTGAGCCCGACGCCATCGCCTTCGCCTACGCGGGCGGTCGGCGGAACCGTGACGCCCACGCCGGTGCCGGAGGAGACGCCGACCCCTACGCCTACTCCCACATCGGCGGTGCAGGTGATCGTCGTGCCGCCCAGCCCAACGCCTACGCCAACCGTGGAGGTGATCGGTGTGTTGCCCAGCTCAACGCCCACGCCCACGCCGCAAAAAGAGATCATCGTGTTCTCCGAGCCGCTGGCCCTGACGCCCACGCCCACGGCTGCTGCACCGATGTATGGGCGGGTGGGGGATGCCTCTCCGCCATCCCGGGTGATGGCCAAGGTGGAGGCGCTGTGGCCCTCCGCCCCAGGGCATGTCAACGCGACGGTGTATCTGTTCGCCGATCGATCGCTGGATCCGCCGCCGTGCGACTGGGAGCCTACGGTGCTCCTCTGGGGTGCTGTTGGCGATGACCCGGCCCGGATGCTGGCGGTGGGGCGCAAGCGGATGGCTCAGGAGCGGGGGCGCACCTTCCCCGCCTGGGACTTCACCGGCGTGAACATCGACTCGTTGCAGCGACCCGGGGAGCCGATGCACTTCTTCGCCTCGGTAGAGGGCGTGGACACGGTGTGGAACGTGGTATCCATGGGCCAGGATGCGCGCACGCTGGGGGTCGCCGAGCCGGTGCCGGCGGGCCTGCTGACGTCGCCGCCGACAGAGGTGGACGCGAAGATCTTCATCCTCTGGCCGCACGGCGGCGCGCCCGTCTCCGAGGCGAAGCGGGCCAACCTGACGGCGATCCTCCTTGAGACGGGAACGCAGCGGGCGTTTCCGGCGAAGGCTCCCTGGCTCCCGACGGTCCGGCTTCACTGGTCCATCAACCACGGCGTGGACCTGACCGGAGGGAAGGGGATGATCGGTGTGCCGAGGGAGGTGAGCCGCGGCGGCATGCGCTATGTCGTCTGGGACTTCAACAACGTAGACGTGCGGGCGGCGCGCAATCCCAATAATCGGATGTACTTCTGGCTGAGCGTGGACGGTATCCGGACGAACACATCCGTCTGGGTGCACAGCGCGGACGGACGCCCGATCCTTCAGACGGCGGATCTGCCGGCCAGAAGTTGTCGATAAAGGGTGTGATCCGTTTCGGGAGGTGATCGCTTGCCAGAGGAAGTGCGTGCGAGGAGGAGGCTGGCGACCTCATATTCCCCTGGTAGGAAGGAGGTGATTGGGTGCAAGTCGGTGATCTGAACATCTTTTCTCTGGTCCAACCGGCCATGGGAGAGGCCCTCGTCGGCGCCGAGGCCTCTATGACGGCCGCGTCGGCCACCGCGGGCGATTTCCGACCCACGCTGTGGGCCTTGTTCGCGCCCGCTGGAGATGGCCCAGGCCGGGGCGACGATGCGGCCGCCGTGGCGCCGGGAGGGGACATGGCTCAGGACACCCTTCCTGAACGATCGGTCAGGCGAAAGGAGGTGGTGGCTGCAGGCGATCTGGCGCTGTCCTGTGTGGGGATCGGCGTGTTCCCCCCAGATGTCCAACCGGAGCTGGTGAGCGGCGGGTCCGTCGCGTCGGCCCTCCGTACGTCGGAGGCCGGGGTGGAGGGCGTGGAGGCGCTGGCGGGTGTCCTCCAGGCGGGGGGACGTGGCCCGCATCTGGGGGCGGGCAAGGTCGCACCCCGGGCGTGGCCTGACGGCCTATCCGTCCAGATCGTGTCTCCTCCGGAGGGGGAGGCGACCTGGAGGGGAGCGACGTCCATGGCATCCGCCCCGAGTGTGGCGCCCACAGGCGTGGAGGGAAAGCCGGAGGGAGCCTCTCAGGCCCTACCGCAAGGGCGGCTGGGTGGACGGGAAGGCATCCCAGAGGGTGTCGTCCAGCCCCCTGTCGCTCCGTCGATGGCTCCTGTCGCCGAGCCGAGTTCCGATCCGGGGACGTTGGTGACGGGGATGCTGAAGGGGGCGCAGCTGCCCGGGGGATCCCAGGACGTCATCTCTGGCGGCCCTGGTGATTCGCCGGAGACGGGCCAGAAGCCCGGCGCCTCGAAGCCGATGGGGCGGCCATCCGCCTGGGTGGATCTTGCCGTGTCGTCGCCGGGACGCGCGGAGGACCCGGCCACCCGGTCCTCGGGTGGGGAGCCATCGATGGGAGTGGAGCTGGGACGCCCCCCAGGTGTGAGGGACGCGATCGGGATGCGGGTGCCTCGATGGAGAAGGACGCTCCTGGCGGGGCGGAATATCCCGCCCGTCGGGAGGCCCGAGGTGGAATCCGGTCCCGCTCGTGTGGACGTCCCCGACGCGGGGAAGCCGATACGAGGAGAAAAGCCGTCTGGAGTGGGGGCCGTTGGGCTTCCCCGGGCGGAGACGGCGCGGCCCTCTGGGGCGGGCGTTCCGCCGGCGGTCGGTGATGGGACGGGGGAGCCGGCGCGGCCGGTCTCTTCCGGACGTGTGGCAGCGCCTGTCCGGGGGGAGGCCCCGGTGGTCTCGGACGTGGCGAAGCCGTCCCCTCCGGTGGGCATCAGAGGGCAGGACCTCCGGGATATGTCGTCGCACGCCGCGCGGGTGGGCGACGGGCTCGCCCCCATGGGGGATCGAGGGATGGCGGCCCAGCGTGGGCACGTGAACGGCATCCCGATGGATCCTCGCCCGGTCGAGGCGCCGACGGCTGCTGATGCCGGACGTGATCCGGGGATGGCCTACGCTCGCTCCGGAGGCGAACATCGCGAGTCGGGAGCCCGACAGGTCTCAGGTCCTGCATCCGTCCCTTGGGTGGAGGCGGTCCCCAGCCCGGGGACGCGGGACCCGGTTGTCAGACCCTCTGAGGTCGGAGCCGGGATCGTAGACCCCAATGGGAGGGAGTTCGACATCGCGGACACGCTGGAGGAGCTGGTCGGCCGGATCCGGGTGGCCTGGCGGCGTGGCGAGTCGGAGTGTCGACTACAGCTTCATCCGGAGCAGTTGGGCCGCCTGGAGGTGCGTCTGGTGTCGGGCCGCAACGGGATGACTCTGCTCATGCGGACGGAGACGGCCGAGGCGCAGGCGATCATCCAGTCGAATCTGGATCGTCTGCGCACGGGACTGGAGGGGCATGGCATCCATCTGGAACGGTGCGAGATCGTGGCTGGCCAGATGGATGCCGGGGGCGCGAGCTGGCAGAACAGCGGCGGGCAGGGGGCCTTGTGGGGCCGACCTGAGCTGCCGGAGTATGTCCCGGCCGCGTATACACGCCCCCCCACCGAACGCATCGCCGGGGCGCGTCGACCGGCATATCGGCGCCCCGATGCGCTGATCGATCTGGAGGTCTAGGAGGTAGGCGTATGGATGAAACCCCTTGGGCAGTTGCAGCGGCCGGTCTCATGGCGGCCGCCCCCCAGGCGCAGGAGAGCCGTCCGGAGAGCGACGAGCGCTCCCTGCTGGGGATCGACCATGAGGCCTTTCTCAAGCTTCTGATCGCCCAGATCCGTCACCAGGACCCGTTGTCCCCCATGGACAGCGGGGAGTTCCTGTCGCAGCTGGCCGAGCTCACGACGCTGGAGCAGATGTGGCGCATGAACGAGAGCTTGCAGGTCTTCATGTCGCAACAGCAGCTCCTGCAGGCCAGCGCCATGATCGGGCGCACGGTGCAGGGGACGGATGACACCGACCAGCCCTTCCAGGGTGTGGTGCAGGGTGCCCTGGTCCGTGATGGCACGGTGACCCTGGATCTGGGGGATCGACAGGTTCCGCTGAAGTGGGTCACTTCGGTGCGCTAAGGTATGGAGTGAGCGTGCATATGGTTGAGAAGATCACACTGCCTGTCGCGTTGGAGTCTGTGCGGGGAGCGACGCCCGCCCGGCGCGAGGACGCCTCACGGCCGCCGGACTCGGGGCGACCCGACTTCGCCGCCGTCCTGCGTCAGGAGATGGAGGAGGAGCGGCTTCGCTTCTCTCGCCACGCGACCTCTCGTCTCCAGGCGCGCGGGATCGAGCTGGATGCGGCGCAGCGGGATCGCATCGAGAGGGCTGTGGAGGCGGCTCGCCAGAAGGGGGCGAAGGAGTCGCTGATCCTGCTGGACGATCTGGCGTTCGTGGTGAGCGTCCGCAATCGCACCGTGATCACGGCCATTGATGCCGCTCATCGAAAATCGAACGTGTTCACGCATATCGACAGTGCGGTGCTCGCCTGATCGGCTCACCCGGGCCGGTGCCTGGGCTTTGAAGGAAGACGGAATCCGTTGCGTACGGCCGGACCTCTTGCAGGGGGCCGACGCAACAACATGACATAACGAATCACAAAAACCCCTTCAGGAGGTAGTCACGATGTTGCGCTCTATGATTTCTGCTTCGTCTGCCCTGCGGTTTCACCAGACGTTCATGGATGTGGTGGCGAATAACATCGCCAACGTGAACACGGTTGGGTTCAAAAGCAGCCGGATCACGTTCCAGGAGATGATGAACCAGGTCATCAGCAGCGGCGTCGGGCCCGATCCGGCGGCCAATCGCGGCGGGATCAACCCGATCCAGATCGGCCTGGGCATGATGCTGGGAGGTGTGCAGACGCAGTTCCTCCAGGGGGGGCTGCAGGCCACCGGGCGGAACAGTGATCTGGCGATTCAGGGGGAGGGGTTCTTCATCTACCAGGGCCCCAATCAGCAGTATTACTCACGAGACGGCACGCTGGATATCTCCACCGACGGGAAGCTGGTGAATCCGAACACGGGGATGTACATCCTCGGATGGCAGGCCGTGAACGGCAGCGTAGATCCCTCAGGGCCGCTGACCCCGATCACCATCGCGTTGGGCAGCGGGGTCACCGCCCAGCAGACGGAGAACGTCACCTTCGGCGGGAATCTGAATTCCTCCGCCGATACCGGTGAGGCGACCTCCGTCACCTTTGAGGTCTACGACTCTATGGGGACGTCTCACTACATCACGCTGACCTTTGAGAAGCAGGCCGCCAATACGTGGAGCGTCACGGCCAGCACCAATGATCCCGATGTCACCATCACGAACCCCACCCTTACCGACATCGAGTTCGATGCGCAGGGGCAGGTGACCGCTGGTGGCACGCAGACGATGCAGATCCAGCTGGCCAATGGGGCGGACACCCCGCAGGACATCAACCTGAACCTGAGCGGCCTGACCCAGCTGGCCGACCTGAGCGAGGTGCGGGCCATCTCACAGGACGGCAACGCGGCGGGCGCCCTCATCGGCTTCGATGTCGCGGCCAGCGGCATGGTGATGGGGGTGTACTCCAACGGGCTGCGCCAGGCCGTGGGGCAGATCGCCCTGGCGACGTTCCGCAACCCGGCCGGCCTCATCAAGATCGGGCAGAACCTCTTCGCCGAATCGGCCAACACGGGCGATCGCGTGGTGGGTGTGGCCGGAACCGGGGAGCGCGGGCAGATCAACGCGGGCTATCTGGAGATGTCCAACGTGGATCTGGCCACGCAGTTCACGGACATGATCCGGGCCCAGCGTGGGTTCCAGGCCAACTCCCGGGTGATCACCGCCTCCGATCAGATGCTGACGGAGCTGGTGAACATCGTCCGGTAGTGGATATAGGGGCGATCCGCCGGATCGCCCCATAAGCACTTGCTCAAACGATGCGAAGGCGTGAGCTTGCGTTGTAGGGGGCACGGCGCCGCTGTGCCCCCTACAGTACGAAGGGCGGGAAAGCGGCATCTTCATGGCTGCCGGTTTATGTCCAGGGGCACAACCTTGTGTTGGGTGACGCGTGCGTTGCCCCCGATGGAAGGGGGCGACCGGCCGGTTTTGGGGGATAGGTAGCCCTTGCCTGAGCTTTGAAAATCCCTGGGGTATCCTCGATGAGGGAGGGGAGTGTCGTGATGAAAGTGAAGACGATGCGCATTCGTCCCGTGATGGAGTGGGTCATGCGATTGATCGCGCTGGCTTTGTTGGCGAGCGGGGGGATCGCGTGGTCGGTGGATGCGCAGGATGCGGCCCCACTTCCTCTTAGCGAGTACCCTAGGCCGCCGCAGGATAACGGGCTGGGGATCCACTGGACGACCAACGTCTACGGCCAGTCCCCTGAGGTGGTGGATTACTTCATCGCCGAGATGGAGGCCATGGGGATCAAGTGGGTAAAGTTCCTGAACGATGGCACGGATGGGCGCCACAACGAATATCTGATCCAACAGTTGGTGGCCCACGGGATGATGCCCATCATGAGGATCTACCAGCCGTGCAACAAGCCGTTGGACCTCGGCTCGCTGCGTCGGCTGGTCCGACACTATCGCCCCATGGGAGTGTACTACTACGAGCTGTTCAACGAGCCCGACCTGGAGGGCGAGGCGGGCGGCTGGTGTGGCGGTGGGCATCCGGATCCGGAGCGCCTGTTCCGCATGTGGCTGCCGGCCGCTCGTGTGATCCAGGAGGAGGGCGGGTTCCCCTCACTTCCGGCCATGTTCCCGCCGTCGATCAAGGACCCCAACTGGCAGAATAGTTTCTTCATCCGCTTCCTGCGGCTCATTAAGGAGACGGGGAACACCGACGTCCTGTACCGCTCCTGGGGGGCTGTGCACAACTACTTCCTGAACCATCCCGTTCGCTACCCCTACGACGAGGTCAACCTGAAAGGCACGCCGCTCTCCCAGGAGGAGATCGAGCGGTATGGCCTCTCTCCAGCCGAGGTGCAGGCGATCAACCACGCCCGTCAGATCGCCCGCCGGCCGCGATCGGAGGGGGGCTACTACGTGGGGGACACCATTGATGAGGACAATAACGGCTTTCTCCAGTTCATAGCCTATCGGAATCGCTTCTATGAGATCTTTGGATTTGAGATCCCGCTCATCAGCACCGAGGGGGGAGCCACCGTTGGATCCAGCGAGGATCCTCGGTATCCCAAGGTGACCCCGGCCTTGCAGGCGGAGATGACCATTGAGGCGTTCGAGTACATGCTCGACGAGGCGCCTCCCTACTACTTCGCGTTCACGAGCTGGCTGATCGGCGAGCGGGCTCTGGACAATCCCAACCCCACCTGGGAGTCCTGGGCCTGGTACCAGAATCGAGAGGGGCGTCATCTCCCCGTGGTGGATATGCTCAAATCCCATCCGCGGCGTGGCGAGACGCGGCGCAACGCGCCGGTGGCGACGAGGCCGCTCTGGACGCCACGTGTCGCGTCGGATCCGGCCCCAACGCCGACGCCGATCCCCGTGCGGGAGGAGGTGGCGGAGGCTGCCGCCCTGCCCAGGCCATTGAACCCGCCTCCTGCCGCGGGAGCGCTGCCGCTGAGCGCGTATCCGCGCCCTCCGCGAGATAACGGATGGGGGATTCACTGGACCCCCACGCTGTTCAGTCAACCGCCGGAAGTGGTGGATCGCCTGGTGGGGGAGATCGAGGACATGGGGCTGCGATGGGTCAAGCTGATGCAGCCCGATGAGCCCAAGCTGGAGCATACCTACCTGATCGAGCAGCTCACGCAGCGGGGGATCATGCCCGTCTTGCGGATCTATCGCCCCTTCAATGATCCCTACGAGCATCTGGACGTGATCGTGCGAGAGGGGATCGCCCGCGGGGTGTATTACTACGAGCTATACAACGAGCCGAACATCGCGGGGGAGGCCGGGGGATGGCGCCCGGGCGAGGAGATCAGCGTTGCCCGGATCGCGGACCTGTGGATCCCCGCGGCGCGACAGATCGCTGCCCTGGGCGGATATCCGGGGCTGCCGACGCTGGCCCCTGGCGGCTCCTACGACGACATGAAGTTCCTGGCTGAGTTCCTGGATTTGCTCAAGCAGCGCGGCGCCCTGGATACGCTGGACCGCGCCTGGGTGCCTCTGCACAACTATTTCTTCAACCACCCGCTCAACTATCCGGAGGATCCGGTCAATCTATGGAGCGTGCTGCTGACGCCCGCCGAGATCAGCGAACGAGGGCTCAGCGCGGCCGACGTGGAGGCCATCAATCGCGCCCGTCAGATCTCTCGCCTGCCTCGTGAGCAGGGCGGCTATTACGTAGGGGACACCATCGACGAGGACTCTAACGGCTTCCGGAAGTTCGGGGCGTATCGGAACATCCTCTACACCCGGATCGGTCGGGAGATCCCGATCATCACCACGGAGGGCGGCGCGATCGTGGGGGCGCGTGAGGATCCTCGTTATCCTCCCGTGACCGAGGCGGACGTCGTACGGCGGACCCAGGCGGCCTTCCAGTACATGCTGGACGAGGCCCCGCCGTACTATTTCGCCTTCATGCCGTGGCTGTTGAGCAATCTGGACAGCGGTGGGAGCAATCCGGCGTGGGAGGGAGCTGCCTGGTATCAGGCCGGGGGTGGGCCACGCCCTGTGGTGCTGGCCATCAAGCGGCTCGCGGCCCAGGGGAGGACCCGACGGCATGTCCCTGTGGATAACGGGTACGTGCTGGCCACGCCCACGCCCACCGTCGCCCCGACCCCCGCACCGGCCGCGGGAGCTCCGGCGGGGGCATCCACGGCGCCTTTGCCGGCTGTGCTGCCCAGCGTCAGCCAATCCTATCTGCTGATCCCGACCTATCCATACGATCAGGCGTTGGTCCCCACATCGCCAGACGACCCGATCTATCCCTATCCCCGGCTGGATTTCGACCGGCTGGGTCCACCCACGCCGCGTACTTACCAGGCGGTGATCCTGGAGAACGCTTACACGCGGCTGGTGATCCTGCCCGAGTTGGGGGGGCGGATCTATCAGTGGATCGACAAGGCCACCGGCCGCTCCCTGGTGTACCAGAACCCGGTCATCAAGCCGACTCGATGGGGGTATCGCGGCTGGTGGATCGGGGCGGGAGGATTCGAGTGGGCGTTCCCGGTGGACGAGCACGGGTTCAATGAGTATCCCGCGTGGACGTATCAGACCTATGCGGATCATCAGCAGGCCGGCGTGACCCTGACGCGCACGGATGAGCGAACGGGATTGCGGGCGGAGATCACGATCACGTTAGACGCGAGTCACTCATATTTCACCCTATCTATGAAGCTGAGCAACCCGACGGCTACGCCGCAGCGGTATCAGTTCTGGGTGAACGCCATGTTGGCCCCTGGGGGCAACCGGATTTCCCCCGGGACCCGGTTCGTATGGCCGGCGGATACCCTGGTCGTTCACTCCAGCGCGGACGAGGGGACGTTCCCGGCCGGGCGTCGCATGGACTGGCCCATGGCCGGGGGACGGGATCTGCGCTCGTATGATGCCTGGCCCGCCTACCTGGGGTTCTTCGGCGCGGCGCAGCGAGATTTCATGGGGATCTACGATCCTCAGGTCGGCGTGGGAGTGGTCCGGATCTTCCCCGCCGATGCCGCTCCGGGGGTGAAGATCTTCGCCGCGCCGGGATTGGATCCCAGCCTGTGGACGGACGATGGCAGCCGTTATCTGGAGCTGTGGGGTGGGGTGACCCCCGATTTCGCCACCTATGCAGAGCTGCCCCCGGGCCAGAGCGTGGCGTGGACCGAGCGATGGTATCCCACGGGACGGATCGGGCCGGCGGTCTGGGCCTCTGAGGATCTGGCGCTGGGGCTGGACTGGAGCGGGAACGAGGTCGTGCTGGGGGTCACCGCCGCCGGCGGGGCGAGCGGGCAGCTCCAGCTATGGCGGGACGGCGTCCTGGTGAACCAGTGGACGGCCGATCTAGCCCCGGGTGAGAGCCTGACCGCACGCTGGCGGGCGGATAATCCCGCCACCCATCGCTGGAAGGTCCAGTGGGTGGACCGGCAGAGCAGGGTGGTGGCCGGTGCAGAGGTGGACGGCGGCCGGGTGAACCCTGCGCCCGGGCCGGAGGCCAGAGCCCCCGCGGGGCCGACGTCTCCTGCGGAGCCGGGGCCGGTAGCCTCGCCGCCTCAGAACCCGGGCCTGGTGTGGGATCCCCGGCTGGATCAGCTTGGAGTGCGCGTGGAGCGGGCATCCTCCGCTCCCGGACAGCCCGTCTGGAGGCTGATCGAGGCGCGCTGGGAGAGCCCAGAGGAGGCCCAGGGATTGCATCACGTCTTCATCCGTGTGTTGGACGAGAAGGGGCGGCCGGTGGTAGGACAGCCCGTGGAACTGTCGTGGTCCGATGGATCGGCGACCACCTCTACGGAGGAGGAGAAGGGGGCGAATTTCCCGCTATACGGCCCGCTGGGGGCGTATACCGTCCAGGTCGTCGGAACCAGCGACCGGGTGGTGGGACTGGGCCTTCCCAGCAAGCGTCACGTCAACTATCGGCTGACCTTCCAGCGGATGACCGGCCCCTGACATATCTGCGTCTCATGGATCTCGACGCGAACGGGATGTGGGTTCCCCCCATCGCCGGGAGGCTATTCGTCGGCCGGCTCGTCCGGAGGGGTTGGCTCGTCCGTGGGGGAGGGCAGAGGTAGCGTGAAGTGGAACGTACTTCCCTTGCCCGGCTTGCTCTCCACCCAGATCCGCCCGCCGTGCCCTTCTACGATGGCCTTGCAGATGGAGAGGCCGAGGCCGACGCCTCCTCCGCCGGCCTGTGAGGGGCTGATCTGGTAGAAGCGGTCGAAGATCTTCTTCTGATGCTCGGGATCGATCCCCGGCCCTTCGTCCCGGACGCTGATCCGAGCATAACGCTTGCCGTCCTCCTCTTCCAGCGTCAGCGAGACCTCGATGGGGGTTCCCTCTGGCGTGTATTTGATCGCGTTGTTGAGAAGGTTCATCAGGACCTGGCGCACGCGAACCGGATCGACGTGTGCATGAACGGGCCTGGCCTTCAGGTTCACGCGAATGGGGTGACCCTTCGTGTGCCCCTCGTATGTCCTGACCGTCTCCAGGATCACCTCCGCGAGATCGCACCACTCCAGCGTCAGCCGCAGGCGCCCGGCCT
>JAJRVX010000485.1:0-9773 GCA_024277095.1 Chloroflexota bacterium | reverse complement strand
TGAAGCCATACGTGCGGATATCCCGGTAAAGGACGGTGATCCGGGCGGCGGGATTGAGCTCATTCAGGTTCAGGGGGTTCTTCAGAGCGATCGTGCAGCAGGTCCGGCGGCAATAACGCTCCGCCGGCCCCACACACTGAATCATCACCACACTTTGGGGCGGGGACTGAGAATCAGGGTCCGACGAGCGCTGCGCCTTATCCCCCTGGGGCTCCGCCGACCACGTCGCCAACAACGCCTCAAACTCTTGCTGGGTGAGGATGCGCGGATCACTCCCATAGCCGTAATCCGTCCCCCGATACTCCTGCGCGCCGATGGCGATGATTGTGGCCCCGTGTCGGACGGAGAGCTCCCCTTCGGGGGTACGCACGGTCGAGGTGAAGTTCCCCCGATATCCCCGGGTATCCAACAGCTCCGCGTTCAAGTGGACGGTGATGAGCGGGTTCGCGCGCACCTGCTCGATCAGGTCCCGGAGATAGGCCTGCGCATCACGCCATCGGAGCGAGACGCTCCCATTCCCATCACTCTCTGGCACCCGGGCCTCCACCAGGAACCGAACATGCCGCAGGTTCCCGCCCAGCTCGGACTCTCGCTCGATCAGGTCGACCTCGATCTGCTGCTCCGCCAACGCCAGCGCGGCGTGCATCCCGGCCACCCCGCCGCCGATGACCAGCGCCCGCTTCGTCACCGGCACATCGATAGGATGCAACGGCTCCAGCCTGGCCGCCCGGGCGACCGCCATGCGCACCAGCTCCTTGGCCTTCTCCGTCGCCGCCTCCCGGTCGTGGGAATGCACCCACGAGCAGTGATTCCGGATATTGGCCATCTCAAAGAGATAGGGATTGAGCCCTGCCTGCCGGATGCTGTCCTGGAACAGCGGCTCGTGCGTCAGCGGCGTACAGGAGGCGACGACCACGCGATTCAGCCCCAGCTCCTTCGTCTTCTCGGTGATGCGGCGGATGGAATCCTGCGAACACGTGTACAGGTTGTGCTCCGCATGCACCACATAGGGGAGCGTCCTGGCATATTCGGCCACGGCCGGCACGTCCAGGAAGCCGCCGATGTTCGATCCGCAATGACAGACGAAGACGCCGATGCGCGGCTCCTCGCCGCTCACATCCCGTTCCGGCGGGTACTCCGGCGGCGTGATCAACGTCGCCCGGGCCGAGGCCAGCAGGCCGCCGGCCAGCGCGGCCGCGCCACTGGCCTCCACCACCGTCTCCGGGATATCCTTGGGCTCCCGGAACGGCCCCACCGCATAGATGCCCGGCTTGCTGGTCTGCAAGGGCTGGAACTGGACCGTGTGACAGAACCCATACGGGTCCAGCTCGACCCCCAGCCGACGGGCCAGATCCCGCACCTGCGGCGAGATCTCCATTCCCACGGAGAGCACCACCAGATCGAAGGGCTCCTCGACGATCCCCCCCTCGCCTCCGCCGTTCCGGCCATCGCCACGCACATAGCGCACGATCAGATCGTGCGTATGGGGGTCCTCCTTCACCGAGGAGACCCGACAGCGGACATACCGAACGCCATATTGCTCCTGAGCCCGCCGATAGTAGCTCTCATACCCCTTGCTGAACGCCCGGATGTCCATGAAGAAGACGGTGATGTCCGCCTCCGCGTCATGCTCACGGGCCATGATCGCCTCTTTGGCCGCGTACATGCAGCAGACGGCGGAACAGTAGTCATGAGACTGGTCGCGGGAGCCGATGCACTGCAGGAAAGCGATCTTGCGAGCCGGCTTTCCATCGGAGGGGCGCACCACGTGTCCCTCCGTGGGACCGGAGGCGCTCAACAGCCGCTCAAACTGGAGCGCGGTGACCACGTTGGGATAGCGTCCCCACCCGTACTCCTCGGACATCTCGGCGTGGTACACCTCATATCCGGGCGCCAACACGATGCCCCCCACCCGGATCTGCTCGGTGCGAGGCGGCTCATCGTGATGAATAGCCCCCGCCTTACACTCATACCAGCAGCTCAAACACTCGGAACAGATGCCACAGGCCAGACACCGGGCGGCTTCCTCCTGCGCCTGCTCCTCCGTGTACCCCTTCTCCACCTCGGTGAAGCCCCGAAGCCGCTCCTCAACGGGCACCATGGGCATCGGCACCCGGGGTGTGATCTTGACCTCACCCCGCTGCATGCGGTCCTGGATCTCGGCCTGGGTCAGATGGACGACGGGAAGCTCCGGCTTAGGCGCCGGCTCCAGCTCCTCGCCCCGCAGGTAGCGGTGGATGGATTCCGCCGCCCGATGGCCGCTGGCGACGGCCTCGATCACGAAGGCGGTTCCCGTCGTCGCGTCACCGGCGGCGAAGACGCCCGGCCGCGTCGCCGCCAGCGTGTTGGGATTGACCGCGATGGTGGAGCGCGGCGTGATGCCCACCCCGCTGCTCTCCGGGATGAAGGCCAGGCCGGCCCGCTGCCCAATGGAGAAGATGACGATGTCGCAGGGGATCACATGCTCCGACCCTGGCTCCGTCTCCAGGATCAGCCGCCCCTCCTCGTCGAACTCCATATACGTGACCTTCAGACACTCCAGCCCGGCGACCCGCCCATGCCCATCATCCAGGATGCGCTTGAAGGAGCGGCCCGGGTGGATGATCACGCCCTCGGCCTCGGCCTCCTCGATCTCCCACGGGTGGGCGGGCATCTTCTCCCGCTCCTCCAGGCATGCCATGTGCACCTCGGCCGCCCCCAGCCGGACGGCCGTGCGCGCCACGTCGATGGCCACATTCCCCCCGCCCAGCACCATCACGCGCTTGCCGGAGAAGTCGGGAGGGTTGCCCAGCCGCACGTCCCGCAGGAAGACCGTGTTGACCAGCACTCCTTCCAGATCCACGCCCTCGATCGGCAGCTTCCGCCCCTCGTGGGCGCCCACGGCGATGAGCACCGCATCGAACCCTTCGGCGAAGATGTCGTCCAGGTTGTCCACCCGGGTGTTCAGACGCAGCTCCACGCCCAGGTCCACGATGTCCTGGACCTCCCGATCCACGATCCAGCTGGGCAGACGGAACTCCGGCACGCCCACCCGCAGCATCCCGCCGGCCATGGGCAGCGCCTCAAACACCGTCACGCTGTAGCCCATCTTGCACAGATCCTGGGCCGCCGTCAGGCCACAGGGCCCCGCCCCGATCACCGCCACGCGCTCCTTGTACTTCCGCTCGGCCGGCTCCGGCGGAACCCGGGGGCGGCTGTACACCCAGTCTGTCACAAACCGCTTGAGGGCGTGGATGTTGACGGGATCATCCACCTTGCCCCGATTGCAGGCATCCTCGCAGCGATGATTGCAGATACGCCCGCAGATGCCGGGGAACGGGTTGTCCTCCTTAATGACTCGCAGGGCGTCCTCATAGCGCCCCTCCCGGATCAGGGCGATGTACCCCTGGGCCCGCTGATGGGCGGGACAGGCATCGCGGCAGGGCGCGATGCCCCGCTTCTCGATGGCGTAGGCGTTGGGAATCGCCTGCGGATACAGCTTGTAGGCGGCCCGACGCTGCGAGAGCCCCTCGTTGAAGAGATCCGGGATGACCACCGGGCATACGCTGGCACAATCCCCACAGGCGGTGCACTTCTCCGGATCGATGTAACGGGGATTACGTCGCACCGTCACCGTGAAGTCGCCGGCCCTTCCCTTCAGATCCAGGACCTCCGCGTTGGTCAGCAGCTCGATGTTCCGGTGACGGCCGACCTCCACGAGCTTGGGGGAGATGGTACACATCGCGCAGTCGTTGGTGGGAAAGGTCTTGTCGAGCTGCGCCATATGTCCGCCGATGGCGCTTTTGGCCTCCACCAGGTACACCTTATAGCCCGCATCGGCCAGGTCCAGGGACGCCTGCATCCCGGCGATGCCGCCGCCCACGACCATGACCGCGCCGACCACGTTTCCATTGCCCGAACGACCGTTGTCAGTCATACCGCTCCCCCCGGTTGGTGACTCCACAGGCCCACCCGCCGAAAGCGCCCCGCAACGACCCGACGCGTCATCCTCCGCGCCCGCGCATCTCGCGGGTAAGCCGGTCCTATACGCCTGACTGACCGCCGATGATCTCTACCCGAACCTCATTCCCTCCTGCCCCGATGTAAGCCCCCATGACACGCGAACGCTGGATGGACGAGGACTTCTCATTCCCACTCCGTCTCCACCTCCGGCGCCCGATGGGTGACGCCTTCCTGCGCTCCCTTCAGTGGGTTCGGCCCCAGCGCCCGGATACGCTCCGTCATCTCCTCCGCATAGCGGGCGAAGGTGGCCCCCATGCCCCCGGAGACGAAGAACATCTCCAGGCGCTCGCCGCCCAGGCCGATCTCGTCCAACAGCCTTTTGGCCCGCTCCACTCGCGCCTTCCCGCGCTCGTTGCCGCGCACGTGGTGGCAATTGCCAATGGGGCATCCGACGATATACACCCCATCGGCCCCCTCCTCGAACGCCCGCAGGATATACCCCACATCCGTCTTGCCCGTGCACGGCAAGCGGACTAGCTTGATGTTCGCTGGATACTGCAGGCGCAGCGCCCCGGCGGTATCCGCACTCATATATCCGCAATAAATACAAGTGAAGACGGTGATCTCAGGTTCGAATGCTCCGTTCCGCCCATTGTCGGCCACGGTTTCCTCTCCCTAACTCCCAACCTCTACCCTCTCCCACGCTCCCACGCCCTGGGCGAGGATTTGTTCATCCGTGTACGCGACCAGCTGGATCGCCTTGGCCGGGCATTCGCCGGTGCACGTACCACATCCATGACATAGCGCCGGGTCAATATACGCGGCGCCGATGATCCCTCCCACCCCTGGGCGGTCGGGCTGGATCTCCGGGATCCCAAAGGGGCAGGTCCGCACACAGGTCAGACATCCCACGCACTTGCTCTGATCCACGACGGCGACGTTCCCGCCGATATACAGGGGCTGCTTCGCCAGGATCGTGATGGCCCGCCCCGCCGCGGCCTGCGCGTGCGCGATCACCTCCTCGAGGAACTTGGGATAGTGCGCCATCCCGGCCACGAAGATCCCCTCCTCCATGAAGTCCATGGGACGCATCTTCAGGTGCGCCTCCATGAAGAACCCTTCCCGAGAGAGGGGCACGTCCAACACCCGCGCCAGCTCCGCCGTCCCCGGAGAGGGGGCGATGGCCGTGTTCAGCACCAGGAAGTCCGGCTCGAAGGTCAGCGTCTCACCCAACACCGGCTCCCGCACGTGGACCCGCAGCCGTCCGTCCACCTCCTCCACCGTCGGCACCGACTCATCGTCATAGCGGATGAAGACCACGCCGCGCCGCCGGGCCTCGGTATAATACGCCTCGCGAAAGCCATAGGTGATGATATCTTTGTAGAGGATGGTCACCCGGCAGTTGGGATTGAGCAGCTTGATCCGAATGGCGTTCTTGATCGAGTTCATGCAGCAGATCCGGCTGCAATAGTCGGGCATCTCCGGCGAGCGCACGCACTGGATCATCACCACGTGATCCAGGCCGGTGATATCCTCCGGCCGATGGGCGATGCGATCCTCCAGCTCGGTCTCCGTGATGACGCGCTCGTTTCGGCCCAGCAGGTAGATGTCCCCCCGCCACGTCTCACCGCCGGTGGCCACGATGGTGACGCTATGCTCCACCTCCGACTCCGTAGGTGGCCCACCGTTCACCGGCTCGGTCCGGATGACGGCCCGGAACCGCCCCACCGATCCGGAGTGTTCCACCACCTGGCTGCGGGTGAACACCGTCACCCGCTCGTGGCCGCGCACCCGATTGACCAGATCGCGCAGCAACCGCTGGGGGTTCTGCCCCTCGGCCACATAGTAGACATGGCGCAGGTTGCCCCCCAGCTCGGCGGCGCGCTCCACCAACACGACGTCATAGCCGCTATCGGCGATGGAGAGCGCGGCCGTCATCCCCGCCACCCCGCCGCCGATGACCAGCGCCCGGCGAGCGGGATTCAACGCCGCCCGATGCACCGGAGAGGTGACCCGCACACGCCCCACCCCGCCCCGCACCAATTCCATGGCCTTGCGCGTGGCTTCCCGGGGGTAGGCGCTGTGGACCCAGGCGCAATGCTCCCGGATGTTCACCATCTCCAGGAGATACGGATTCAGCCCCACCTCCCGCACCACCCGCTGGAAGAGCGACTCATGAGTCCGATGGCTGCATCCGGCCACCACCACCCGATTCAGCCCATGCTGCTCGATCGCCCGCTGGATCTGAGCCTGCCCCGACTCGAAGCACCCATAGCCGACCCGGGCGACATGAACGACGTCGGGCAGGCTCGCGGCGTACCGGGCCAGCGCCTCCGTGTCCACCACGCTATCGATGCTGGGATGACAGTCGCAGACGAACACACCGATCCGAGGCGGCTCCCCGGAGACATCCCGCTCCTCGCCGAACCCGTTATCGGAGATGAACGGGTACTCCCGGCTGGACTCCGCCTGGCCCAGAGCGGCCCGCATGAGCCGCATCACATCGCCGGCCGCCCCCGCCGCATCGATGATCGTCTCGGCGATCTCCTTGGGTGACTGGAAGGTGCCGCACACGTACACGCCCGGCTGGCTGGTCTGCAACGGCGTGAACTTGTCCGTCTCGCAGAACCCATACGGGTTCAAATCGATGCCCAACGCCTCCGCGGTGGCCCTGGACAGGGCGGGCGGCTGCGTGCCCACGGAGAGCACGACCATGTCAAAGCGCTCCTCCACCACCTGACCGTCCGGCCGGACGTAACGCAGGAGGAGATCTCGCGTCTCCGGATCCTCCTTGACCGAGGAGATACGGCAACGCACATAGCGAACGCCGAACTCCTGCTTCGACCGCTCGTAATAGGCGTTGAACTCCTTGTTGAAGGCCCGCTCGTCCATCATGAAAATGGAGCACTCCACATCCGGCAGGCGCTGCCTCGCCAGGATAGCCTCCTTCGTCGCGTACATGCAGCAGATGGACGAACAATACGGATACCGCTGATCCCGTGAGCCCACGCACTGCAACCAGGCGATCCGCCGAGGCATCTGGCCATCGGAGGGCCGGACGACGATCCCCTCCGTGGGGCCCGAGCGGCTGGCCAGCCGCTCATACTGCATGCTGTGCACCACGTTGGCATAACGCCCCCAGCCGTACTCCTCGTACTGGCTGAGATCGGTCAGGCTATAGCCGATGGCCAGGATCACGGCGCCCACGTGGATCACCCGCTCCACAGGCTCCTGATGAAGATCGATGGCCCCCGTGGGACACACGTCGACGCACAGCCCGCAATCCTCACAATAAGGCCCCTTGTCGACTACGTAGGCGTCAGGGATGGCGCGAGGGGCCGGCTTGTAGATGGCCTTCCGCTGCGAAAGCCCCATCTGAAAGCCGCTGGGCAGCTCCACGGGGCAGGCCACCGTACACAAACCGCAGTTGGTGCAACGGTCCACATCCACGTAGCGGGGATGCTGGCGCACACGAACGGTGAAGTTTCCCGCCTGGCCCTCGGCGGAGACGATCTGAGCGTTCGTCAGCACCTCGATGTTGGGATGCAGATTGTTGTCCAGAAAGACGGGCGAGATCGCCGGGCGTGTGCACCCGTAGCCATGATCGGATGTCCCCCGACAGAGGACGCAATCATGGGTGGGAAACATGAAGCCCAGCTGCGCCACGCGCCCGCCCAAACTCGGCAGGGACTCCACCAGGACGACGCGCAGGCCTGCCTCCGCCAGATCGATCGCGGCCCGCATGCCGCCCACACCCCCGCCGACGACCATCACGCCGATGTGATTCCCCTCCGGATCGTCATAGATGATATCTGCCATACGGGGATCCCCCATCACGTGCTCCTGTTCTCCTCACATTTCTCTCCAAGTCCCCCGGTATACACGTCAAATCCCATCCCGCCCAACCTCATCACATCTCACGTACATCCAGGATCTCCACCTCCGGCAGCTTCTGAACCGTGGCCAGCAACTGCTCTTTGGAGACCCGATCCACCCGCAAGACGATCCCCAACCGCTCCGGAGATCGCTCCACCGCCCAGGAGCCGAAGGCGGTCAGATTCCCGCCGATCTCAGCGATGGCCGCGGACAGCTTGGCCATCTCCCCTACCCGATTGGGAACGATCACGGAGAGGCGCAGTCCGGGCTCGCGAGCCCCCAGCATCTCCATCATCGTGGAGAGCAAATCCACGTCGGTGATCAGCCCCACCAACGTATCGCCGCGCACCACGGGCAGACACCCGGTCCCATGATCCACCATGATCCGGGCGGCCTCCTCCACCGGCACATCCTCCGTGACGGTGACCACATCACGCAGCATCACCTTATCCACCCGGATCCTGGAGAGGATGTACCGGGTCTCCAGAGCGCTCAGGGACACGGCCGACCAGGGAATGGCCTGGAGGATCGACTGGCGGGTGATCAACCCCACCAGATGATCTTGACCGGTCACCACAGGCAGATGCCGGAGGCCATGGTCCTGCATGAGCTGCTGCGCCTCCGTGAGAACAGTGTCCGGTGCGACGACGACCAAGGGCTGAGGCTTCATACGATCCTTGACGAGCACGACTTTCCTCCCAGTCGTCCGCGTTGATGTTGTGCCCGTTTCAACACGAGCGTGCCGCCTCTACCCATGACGAGCAGCCGACGCCGCCCGCCATCGGAGAGGATCTGGCCCTGCGCACAACCCCAAGGCGGAGCCGACGCTACACGGGCAAGGGCTTCGGACGGGCCGCGCCTTCCACCGCTTCTCCCCAAGCGTCAGCCCTCAAGACAGCAACGCCTTCCCCACCAGATGACGGCGGGGAAGGCGGCATCACCCGATCCCAGAGGCGCCATCTTCAGCGCCTCGTCATCACTTACCCATTCGCATTCTAGCACTATGCCAGATCGATGTCAATGGCTTCGCATCGTCCCCTGTGAGCACGCCATTCTATGTTTCAGGCAACGTGTACTTGAAGGCTCGCAGCGTGTTCTGTAGGAGCATGGCGATCGTCATCGGCCCCACGCCGCCCGGTACGGGGGTGATGGCTGAGGCCACCTCCTTGACCTCGTCGAAGGCGACGTCTCCCACCAGCCGATAGCCGGACTTGCGGCTGGGATCGTCCACCCGGTTCACGCCCACATCGATGACCACGGCGCCCGGCTTCACCCAATCACCCCGGACCATCTCCGGCCGTCCGACGGCGGCCACCAGCACGTCCGCCTCCCGGGTCACCGCCGGCAAATCACGCGTGCGGGAATGGCACACGGTCACCGTGGCGTTGGCATGCAACAACAGGAAGGACACGGGCAACCCCACAATGTTGCTGCGCCCCAGCACCACGGCCCGGCTGCCCTCCAATTTCACCCCGACCCGCTCCAGAAGCACCATGACGCCATAGGGCGTGCACGGGATGAAGAGCGGATCGCGCCCCTTCATGGCCAGCCGGCCGATGTTGATGGGATGGAAGCCGTCCACATCCTTCTCGATGCTGATGGTGTTCAACACGGCTTCCTCATCCAGATGCGAGGGCAAGGGAAGCTGCACCAGGATGCCATGGATGCTGGGATCCTCATTCAGCTCCCGCACCAGCCCCTCCACCTGCTCCTGAGTGGCGTCGTCGGGCAGCGTGGGCTTGACGGAATGGATGCCCACCTCCTCGCACGCCCGCCCCTTCATGCGCACGTACGTCTGAGAGGCCGGGTTGCTCCCCACCAACACCGTGGCCAGTCCAGGCACCTTCCCATACTGCGCCTTCAGCCGCTCAACCTCCGCCTTGATCTCCTGGCGGATCTCCGCAGCGATGGCCTTTCCGTCAATGATTGTGGCTGTCATCTACTCCTCCCTTGCT
>JAJRVX010000484.1:0-3342 GCA_024277095.1 Chloroflexota bacterium | reverse complement strand
CTGTTCCACGGAAAGGCCGGGGGTGAACGTCTCTGTGGGACGCTCCTCTGTCTCGACCAGATGCCAGTATCGTCGACAGTCCTCCCGCTCCAGCGTGCGGAGGATCACCAGTTGGCCTCTCAATACCTGCATGGTATCTTCCGTTTCACCCCCGTCGGGCCCGGGTTCAGGCGGGCGCCTGGGCCTGGAGATCCTCTGGCAGCGTATTGACGGCCCAGCTGTAGAACGTCCAGACGTGATCGGGGTTCAGGGAGCCGGGCGTCAAGATGGCCAGGCCCGTGTAGATGGCATGCGCATGCGTCAGCAGGTCCTGCCAGGCCTCCGGGAACGTGCGCAATGCCCACTCGAGGCCGGTGAGCTTGGAGGTGGGACGGCGATATCGGAGGCCGTAGAGCACGCGACACACGTTCAACACAGCCTGCAGACGTTGAAGCGGCGACGGGCGCATCTTGACGATGGGGGCGATGCTCCACAGCTCACCAAGCAGGGTCCCCCGGATCATCGGCCAGCGGCTGGGCGCGAAGAGCTGTGTGGGCGTCGGCCCCGAGAGGGGCACCCCGGCCTCGCGCAGCTCCTGTCGCTCCAGCGGCCATTTGTCGTACCGGCGATCCGGATCGAATACGCCGCCTTGCACGCGATCGGCCACCAGCGAGCGCTGGCACTCGTTCATCTCCGCCTGGACGGGGAAGATCCCCTCCAGCACGGCGCCGTATCGTCCGCGTTCGCGCAGTTCGTCGAAGAGCTCTCGGATCCGTCGCCGCTGTCCCGGTGTGAACGGGCGCTTGATGACGCATGTGAAATCGACGTCGCTGAGGTGGGGGTTGAAGCACCCGTACGCGATGGATCCCGAGAGGTACAGGCCGATCATCTGGCCTTGCAGGATGTGGCCCAGCCGCTCGCGTAGCGCCGTGATCACCCCAACGGCTTCGACGGGCAGGGACTGAATCCGATCGAACGTGCTCATCTCGCCACCCCCTTCCATGGAGACCGGGTGGGGCGGCGCGACATCGCGCGGGGATCACCCCGTCGAGAGAGGTCTTTCTCTCCCTCCTATGCCACCCTTTGACTGTGCACGATCCCTTACATGGCGCAATGCCGGCCGGGTGTTCCCGCCTCGCCGGCCGGCGTGTCCAGTCATCGAGATGGGTGATCCTATTTTACCGCTGTTTCCGGAGTTGATCAAGCATGATCGCGACGATGATGACCAGGCCGATGGCAGCCGGCTGCCAGTAGGCGGGGAATCCCAGGAGCACCAGCCCGTTGCGCAGCACCTGCATGATGGCGGCGCCGATGAGCACGCCCAGGATCGTGCCCTCGCCGCCGAAGAGGCTGGTGCCGCCGATGACCACGGCGGCGATGATGTCCAGCTCGTAGCCCAGCGCGGCGGTGGGGGCGGCCACTCCCAGTCGGGCGGTCATCAGCAGCCCGCCGATGGCCGTCAGGAATCCGCACAGCGTGTACACCAGCACCTTCACGCGTCCCGTGTTGATGCCGGAGAGGGCGGTCGCCTGCTCATTCCCGCCCAGGGCGTAGATCCGGTACCCCCACACCGTGCGGCTGAGGAAGAGGGACATGATCACGGCGATTACCGCCATGAAGATCACGGGCAATGGGACCTGTAGATTGGCCACCGGCACGTCGTATTGCCCCAGGGCGCGAAAGCTCTCCGGCAGCCCACGCACCGGCTGGCCGTTGGTCAGGCCGTAGCAAATGCCGCGGGCGACGCTCATCATCCCCAGCGTGGCGATGAAGGGCGGCAGGTTCGCCTTGCTGATGAGCGCCCCGTTGATGAGGCCGATGAGGATGCCGGTCAGCAGCCCGGCGATGATTCCCAGGATGACGGGGAGGCCTGACGTGAGGGCGATGGCGGCCACCAGCCCGGATAGCGCCATCGTGGAGCCCACGGAGAGATCGATCCCGGCCGTGATGATGACCAGGATCTCGCCGAAGGCGCTGATGGCGATCCAGGAGAAGGCGCGCAGCACGTTGAACAGGTTGCGGCTGGTCAGGAAGGTGTCGGTGCGCAGCGAGAGGAACAATCCCATGAGCAGCAGCACCACCAGGATCCCGGCCTCCTGCGCCACCACCGCGCGCCGCAGTCGTAGGATGAGCGGGGATGCCTCGTTCCTTGTGGCGGCTCTCGATTCGACCGATGAGGATGGCATGTCTTCGACTCCCCCTATTGCATGGGCTCCGTGATATGGCCGCTGGCGTAAGCCATGATGCGTTCCTGGGTGGCCTGAGACCGATCGAGGATAGTGGCCACCCGGCCTTCGCACATCACCGCGATCCGGTCGCTCATGGCCAGGATCTCGGGCATCTCGGAGGAGATCATGATGATCCCGATGCCCTGTTGCGCCAGATCGCTCATGATCGCGTGGACCTCGGCTTTGGCGCCTACGTCGATCCCGCGGGTGGGCTCGTCCAGGATCAGCACCTTGGGCTCCGCCGCCAGCCACTTGGCCAGCACGACCTTCTGCTGGTTCCCGCCGGAGAGGTACATCACGCGCTGCGCCAGGCTGGGCGTGCGGATGTCCAGCCGGTCGACGTAGCGTTGCGCCAGCTCGTGCATCTTGTGCCGGTTCGCAATGCCGTTGCTCGATAGGCGATCCAGGTTGGGGAGCGCGATGTTGCGCTCCACGCTGTGGATGAGCACCAGCCCCTGTTGTTGCCGGTTCTCCGGGACCAGGGCCAGCCCGGCCTTCACCGCGTCCTCGGGAGATCGGATGTCAACGCGCTTCCCATCGATGTAGATCTCGCCCGCGTCCAGCGGATCGGCCCCGAAGATGGCTCGCGCCGTCTCCGTGCGCCCGGCGCCCACCAGCCCGGCGAGCCCCAGGATCTCCCCCCGGCGCACCGTGAAGCTGACGTCCTCAATGACCCCGTGCCGGGTAAGGCCTCGCACCTCCAGCACCGTCTCCCCAAACTGGACGTCATGCTTCTGGAAGACCTCGTCCAATGATCGCCCCACCATCAGGGAGATGATCCGCTCAGGCGTGGCCTCGCTGATGGGCATGCCCCCGACCCGGCGGCCGTCTCGCAAGACGACCACCCGATCCGCCACGCGAAAGACCTCCTCCAGTCGGTGCGTGATGAAGATCACCGCCAGTCCCTGTTCCTTCAGCGTGCGCACGATGTCGAACAGGACGGCGACCTCCTCCTCGCCCAGGGCGGAGGTGGGCTCATCCATGATGATGACCTCTGCCTTGATGGCCAGCGCCTTGGCGATCTCGACCATCTGCTGCTCCGCCACGGAGAGGTCCCGTACCAGCGCATCCGGGGAGAAGCGAGCCCCCAGGCGGGAGAGCAGGGCGGCCGCCTCCTGGCGCATATGTTCGTAAT
>JAJRVX010000030.1:0-9409 GCA_024277095.1 Chloroflexota bacterium | reverse complement strand
CCGATAGAGTTGTATGCTAGCCTCGTTTGTTGGCCAACGGCGATCCTGTAGGTTCTGTGGTCCGCCGAGGGACAACTCTCCACCCTCCCGATTGCCCGCTGACTAGAAGCGATTCTAGCATAGGGCGATCCTCGGGGCAAGGTGCCAATATTCCTAATCAGGGCTTTTTCAAAGGCAGTGATGGAAATCGGGGTGGTAGGAACACCCCGCGTGTCGTCCGACGCAAGACATTCCCTTGATCATCAACCGAGGGAAAACGGCCCTCATCCCCCCAACCCCCTTCTCCCAAGCCCGGGAGAAGGGGGCTCAACGGTGGGTGGTGGGGGAAACCGAGAAGATGCGTATACAGACACGACACCTTGCCTCGTCCCTGCAGGCGCCATGTATGCCAATATGGACGTTGGACTTTGAAAAGGCCCTGTTTCCTGGCCCTCTCGGGGTTGACGATTCCCGGCCCGGGGACGATAATGAATGTAGAATCCCGTTCCCAACAACGCCAGTCACGGTCCCCTCATAGCGGCGCGTGAGATGACCAACGAGGAGAGCCCCTCACTCTATGGAAAAAGCCTGGTGGGTAGTCGTCGGCATCATCTTTATCCTGAGCGCGATCCTGCACCACAGCCTCCTGCTCATGATGGGCCTGCTCCTGGCCCTGATCGGGGCGGCCTCACACCTGTGGACGCGTTACTGTCTCGCCGGCGTCGGTTACCGCCGACGTTTCGGATCGGCACGGCTGTTCTATGGGGAGGAAACCGACTTCTACGTCGAAATCGTGAACGCCAAACCCCTGCCTCTGGCGTGGCTGCGCGCCGAGGACGAGTTCCCGGCGGACGTGGAGCTTCTCACCGGCCGCCTGCACAGCAGCTATCGCCCCGGCCGCCGGCTCCTGATCAACCTCCTCTCGCTCCGTTGGTACGAGCGGGTGACGCGTCACTATCGAATCCGCGGCGCCCATCGCGGCGCCTGGGAATTCGGCCCTGCGGAGATCATCTCAGGCGATCTCTTCGGGTTCTCCATCAAGCGGGAGAAGGTCCAGGACACCCAGACGCTGCTGGTCTATCCCCGCATCGTGCCGCTCACCGCGCTGGGGCTGCCCGCCCGACATCCCTTCGGCGACTTCAAGACGCCGCGTCGCGTGCTGGAGGACCCCATCCGGCTCATGGGCGCACGGGAGTACATCCCGGGAGACAGCTTTCGCCACATCCACTGGAAGGCCACCGCGCGTCGCAATGAGCTCCAAACCAAGGTGTTCGAGCCATCCGCCAGCCGTCCCATAGCGATCTTCCTCAACGTCAACACCTTCGAATACCGCTACGAGGGGATCGATCGGGAGCTGCAGGAGTTCGCCATCACCACAGCGGCCTCCATCGCGCGTTGGGCATGGGGCGAGGGATACCCCATCGGCCTGTATGTCAACTCCGTCACCCAGCCCGGCGGCCGGCGCATCCGCATCCGCCCCGGAAGCCACCCCGATCAGCTCACCTGGGTCCTGGAGGCGCTGACCCGGGTCGTGATGTACGGACGGTGGCCCATCGAAGCGATCCTCCAGGTGGAAGCGCCGAACCTGCGGTACGGCACCACCGTCATCGTCGTGAGCCCCCTCCTGAACGATCGACTCTCCCGGACGCTGGTGGACCTGAGGAATCGGGACTACGGCGTCTCCCTCGTCGGGCTAGGGGAAAAACGACTGGACACACCTCCCCCAGGCATCCGATACTATCATATCGGTGGACACGAGGTGTGGCGTGAATTGGAAGCGCTGGAACTGGGTTAGCGAGGCGATACTGCCGGCCACGCTTGCCGTCCAACGCACCTGCTGGCTCTGGCTGTGGTTGGAATTCGCCCGCCGATGGCTGGCCCCCTCCTATCACCGGGCCCTCCTGCCCGCCTCGCTGATCCTTGGGCTGTCGCTGACCAGCATGGCGATGGCGCGCTGGACCCCGTCCGGCACCCGGATCCTCAGCCGAGCCCGCCTCCAGACGACCCTGATCGGCTTCGGCGCCATCCTGCTGGTCCTCTGGTGGCAGTTCTACCGCGGCCGATATCCCCTGTGGAACATGCGCTGGATGGGCATCCTGGGAACGGACCTGACCCACTGGGGCGCCGTCACGCCGCCGCTCTTCATCGCCCTGGTCATCGCCATCTACCTGTGGCTGCGCGGCCTGCTGGATGGCCGGATGCCCCCCCTCCACGACAACGTCTGGGGAGCCTTCACCACCGGCTTCATCATGCTCGTCATCCTGGTCGTGGTCGCGATGGCAGATCGGCGGGGCCTTCCCGCCGGGGCGGAGCACGTCATCGTCCTCTTCTTCGCCACCAGCATGACGGCATTGGCCCTCTCCAGCCTGGAGATGGGGCGTGGGGTGGGCAGGCGACGCATCGGCGCCCGGCTCCAGCTGAGCCGCCACTGGCTGGTCAGCATGCTCTCCATCATCCTCGGATTACTGGGGATCGGCCTGGCCATGAGCGCCCTCATCGCCCCCGCGGACGTGGCCCGGGTGCTGGGGTGGATCGGCGGCATCGTGAACGCCCTCGGCCGCGTGATATACACGATCATCGCCTTCCTCAGCTACCTCCTCTACCTGATCCTGTACCCCCTCTTCGTGATCCTGATCCCTCTGGTCGAGTGGCTGGCGGCCCTGCTCGGCAAGATGTTCTCCCTCGACTCCCTGCAGGAGCTGGAGACGAAGGAACTGGACGCTCCGGAACAGCTGATGACCCTCTCCGAACCGGCCCGCTGGGCCCTGTTGATCGTCACCGTCCTGGTCTTGGGCCTGATCTTCGCCATGGCGCTGCAGCGCGTCCGGCTGGAGGCGGAGGAAGAGATCGAAGAGGAGCGGGACCTGATCCTGTCCCGTGAGCTCTTGCGCACGCAATGGAAGGCCCTGTGGCATCGGTGGATCCAACGGCTGCGCGGGATGCGAAGGACGGTGTTGCATCCTTTCCTCTCGCTGGAGGGCGAGATCCACACCCGGCAGGTCATCCGGGCGATCTATCAGGCGCTGCTGGCCGCCGCACGCGATCAGGGATGCCCCCGGCGCCGCGGGCAGACGCCCATCGAGTACCGCCGGGCGCTGGCCCGTCTGCTGCCCGGCGCCCAGGATGCCCTGAACGCCATCACCGATGGCTACGTGCACGCCCGCTACAGTCCGGAGCCGCCGACCGTAGAACAGATGGAGGGCGCCCGGCGGGCCTGGGAGGAGATCCAAAACACCTGGCAGGCAGAACCTCGAACCTTGAAAAAGCCCCGATATCCTGCCCCAGATTCTTGACAGGCTCGCGGCATACATGGCAAGATAGGCGGGTGGGATTCTATCCCTCATCTGTGCGACGGGTGGCTCCTCACGAATCCCTCGCACACCCTGATCTCTTGTATTCATGGAGGGTCGTCATTGAGTGCAGCAAACACGAAAGCGACAGCCGTTTCTCAAACGTCTACCTTGATCCCACCCTACGGCGGTGAGCTGGTCAACCTGCTGGTTCCCGCCGAAGAAGCAAACGATCTGAAGGCTTACGCCAGCCATCTGCCTTCCATCCAGATCTCCGAGCGCTCGGTATGTGACCTGGAGCTTTTGGCTGTCGGAGCGTTCTCCCCCCTGGATCGCTTCATGGGGCGAGAGGATCACCAACGGGTTCTGGACGAGATGCGCCTCGCCAGCGGTCATCTCTTTCCCATCCCCATCACGCTGCCCGTAAAGCCCGATTCCAACATCCACCTGGATCAGGAGATCGCGCTGCGCAACGCGAAGAACGAGCTCCTGGCGGTGATGACCATCGAGGAGGTCTACGAGTGGGATCGGGAGGAGGTGGCCCAAAAGGTTTTCGGTACCCTGGATCTGCGCCACCCGCTGGTGGCGGAGATGAACCGGTGGGGCTCGCTGAACATCTCCGGCCGTCTGCGGGTCCTACAACTGCCGCGCCACTACGACTTCCAGGATCTGCGCCTGACGCCCGCGCAGACTCGCGCCCGGCTGGAGGCGATGGGCCGGACCAACGTGGTCGCCTTCCAGACCCGCAACCCGCTCCACCGGGTACATGAGGAACTGACCAAGCGGGCGATCGAGGCGGTGGACGGCGTTCTGCTCCTGCATCCGGTGGTGGGCATGACCAAGCCGGGCGACGTGGACCATTACACGCGCGTGCGAACCTATAAGGCACTGGCCCAGCGATACTTCTCGCCCGACCGGATCCTGCTGGCGCTGTTGCCGCTGGCCATGCGACTGGCAGGCCCGCGAGAGGCGCTCTGGCACGCGCTGATCCGACGCAACTACGGCGCCAACTACCTGATCGTGGGGAGGGATCACGCCAGCCCGGGCAAGGACTCCACCGGCAAGCCCTTCTACGGCCCCTACGACGCCCAGGAGCTGGTCCGGCAACACAGCGAGGAGCTGGGCGTGGGCGTGGTCTCCTTCCAGGAGCTGGTCTACCTTCCCGACGAGGACCGCTACGAAGAGGTCTCCCGGGTGCCGGCCGACGCACGCACGGCCTCGATCTCCGGCACCCAGGTGCGAGAGGAGTACCTGAACAACGGGCGCAAGCTGCCCGATTGGTTCACCCGGCCGGAGGTGGCCGAGATCCTCTCCGAAGCCTATCCCCCTCGCCACCGCCAGGGGGTATGCATCTGGTTCACCGGCCTAAGCGGAGCGGGCAAGTCCACGACGGCCGAGATCTTGACCGTCCTCCTGTTGGAGCACGGCCGTCAGGTGACGCTGCTGGACGGCGATGTGGTGCGCACGCACCTGTCCAAAGGGCTCGGCTTCAGCAAGGAGGACCGGGACACCAACATCCGACGCATCGGGTTCGTCGCCTCGGAGATCGTGCGACACGGCGGGATAGCCGTGTGCGCGGCGGTGAGCCCCTATCGGGCCACACGCAACGAGGTGCGCAACATGGTCGGCCGCGATCGGTTCATCGAGGTGTTCGTGGACACGCCCCTGGAGGTGTGCGAGCAGCGAGATGCCAAGGGCATGTACGCCAAGGCCCGACGGGGCGAGATCAAAGGCTTCACGGGGATCGACGATCCCTACGAGCCGCCCAGGCATCCGGAGATCCGCCTGGATACGGTGAATCACACCGCCGAGGAGAACGCCCGCATGATCCTGGACTACCTGATCCAGCGAGGTTTCGTGCGGGCGGAGGACTGAGCCCGATC
Source organism: Chloroflexota bacterium (assembly GCA_024277095.1). GTDB lineage: Bacteria > Chloroflexota > Anaerolineae > DUEN01 > DUEN01 > DUEN01. Next base: position 4,257 of record JAJRVX010000030.1, on the reverse strand, counting down.
CGGTGCGGCCGAGATCAAGGGACAGGGAGGCCATCGTCTCACCCGGGACGATGGCCTTTCTGTCTGTCCCCTCCTGGGCAGGATCGCGCTGCGTTGAACCCCATCCTCCCCCTCTCAGCGCCCTCGTACTCGGCCACAAAGGAGCCGTATATGCAAAGTCGGCCCCATGGGACACGGCAAGATGTCGTGCCCACGTGCGTCCTCTCGGCCTCCCCCCCAGCACACGACGTGGCCAAACATGCCCTATCCTGGGTGAGAATTCATCATCGCCGGAACATCTGTCTATCAGTAGGGGCACGGCGGCGCCGTGCCCCTACCAAAAACCAAGTTCTTTGGTATCTTTGAGGCTTAACAACAGCTTAGACGGCATTTCTCAGACACACTCTGAGAATGGATGGGTGCGGCAATGGTGGAAACTCCATGAGGCCCATCGCAAGCCCACAGGGGAGGTGCGGAGGGAGGTCCCTCCGCTAAAACATCCTCTTTTCCGCCTTGTACCTGCCCTTTCCCGGCCCGATTCGGGTGGGCAAAGCTGGGCGAGGCAGGTGAAGGGCAGAAACCGGGAAGTTTCTTTTGAGGGGCTGCGCCCCTCAAAGCTTCCCGCTGTATTTCCACCGAAAAAGATACACTACCACGGCGCAGCATCCCTTGCGCCATCGCGCGCCATGGTGTAGAATAGTAACATGATAAAGTTGCTACATTTCGCCGATCTCCACCTGGGCATGGAGAACTACGGCCGGCTGGATCCCCAGACCGGCCTGTCCACCCGGTTGGTCGACTTTCTGCGTGTCTTCGATCACCTCGTCGAGTTCGCGGAGGCGGAAGCCGTCGACCTGGTGATCTTCGCGGGGGACGCGTTCAAGACCAGGGATCCCTCTCCCACGTACCAGCGGGAGTTCGCCCGACGCATCCATCGTCTTGCCCGGGAGCTGAGCATCCCCACCTTCCTGCTGGTGGGCAATCACGACCTCCCCAACGCCGCCAGCCGTGCCCACGCCATCGAGATCTTCGACACCCTGGAGGTGGAAAACGTCCTGGTGGCCCGACGCCCCGGCGTACATCGCGTGGACACGAGGAACGGGCCGGTGCAGATCGTCGCACTGCCGTGGGTCACCCGCAGCGCGCTGCTCACACGAGATGAGTACAAGAACCTGAACCTGGAAGAGATCCACCAGCTCATGCTGGATAAACTCGATCGGGCCCTCCTCGGGGATGAGGGGCTGGTGAGCCGCCTGGATCCGGCGCTGCCCACGGTCCTGGTGGCGCACGGCACGGTTCACGGTGCCGTCTACGGCAGCGAGCGCAGCGTCATGCTGGGACGTGACCTGGTGCTGCCCCTCAGCCTGGTACGCCACCGGGCGTTCGACTATGTCGCCCTGGGGCACATCCACAAACACCAGTGCCTGTGCGACGACCCGCCGGTGGTCTACTCCGGGAGCCTGGAGCGGATCGACTTCGGCGAGGCATCCGAGCGAAAAGGGTTCATCCTGGTCGAGCTGGAAAAGGGGCATGCGGACTGGCGCTTCGTCCCCGTGAACGCCCGACGGTTCATCGCCATCGACGTGCGAGCCGATGGAGAGGATCCCACCCAACAGGTGTTGAACGCCATCGCTCAACACCCCATCGCCGACGCCATCGTGCGTCTGACGATCCACATCCCGGCGGAGGCGGAGGCACGGCTGGACGACGCGGCCATCCGGCAGGCGCTGGCGCCGGCGTTCTACGTGGCCGCCATCTCCCGAGAGGTGAAACGCCCCTCGCGACTGCGATTGGGGAGTCAGGAATCCATCGAAACGCTGACCCCCCGTGAGATATTGGAACGCTATCTGATCGCCCGGCAGACTCCACCCGAACGCATCGAACAGCTTCTCCGCTACGCAGACGAGATCCTGGAGCTCGCCGACGAGTGAGCTTGCCCACCCGGCCCCGGAGGACGCACCATGGCACTGCCCACACGGATAACGGCCGTTGAGATCAGTGCGGAGCGAGATCGTCCGGTCTACCACGCTCGCGCCGTGGAGCCTGAAGCGAACACGCCCCAGGCCCGGGCCCGTGGCAACCTATACATCCTCTTGAACCTCCACGGTGCCGGAACCGGCCAGGCCCGCCTCTCCCGCCAGATGTTGAACACGATCCAGGCCCTCTACTACGAGCAGACGACCGGCTCCGTGACCTACAGCCTGACCCAGGCGATCCTCGCGGCCCATGAAGCGCTGCGGCACGCCAACGCCACCTCGCAGGCGACATGGCGGGGAAGCGTGGCCTGCCTGATCATCCGCGGCCGCGATCTCTTCCTGGGACACGCCGGCCCCGTCGTCTCCTTCGTCGCCCACCCGGACACCGTCGATCAGTTCCCCGCCCGGATCCCGGAGGACGAGGTTTACCTGGGCGATGAGGCCCCACCCGATGTGGAGTTCTTCCACACCCAACTGCGAGGCGACACCGCCGTGCTTCTGGCCGACGCCGGATGGCTCCAGCGCGTCTCCGCCCGAGAAATGGCGGCCATCGTAGCCGCATCCGACCAGGAGGCCGGCATCCGCTACCTCCGGGAGGTCGCCCAGGAGACCGGCCTGGCCAGCATCCTCATCGCCATTGAGGCGGAGCCGGAGGCCTGGTCTCATATCCCCGGGATCGAGACGCAGCCCCGTCGCCCGCCCACGTCGGCGGTCCCGCCCACCTCCGCCCCGGCCGAGCCCGAAATGCCCCCCGACGCGGAGGGACGGCCCACCCGATCGGCCTCCACGTCCCACCGCACCCCGCCGCATATCCCGCGCTCGGTCACGCGCCCGCCGCGGTCCGTCCCCGTGCGCGAGGAGCCGATAGAGACCGCGCAGGAGCCGCAAGCGCCCCATCCCGCCTGGGAGCCGGCCGTCGAGGAAGAGCCCTGGCCAGAGGAGACCACGGAGGAGGAGCTTCTGGAGGAGGAATTCTGGGAGGAGGTACCCTCCGCAGAGGCCGAGCCTCCTTCCAGGCCAGCCTGGAGGTTCTCCCTGCCCCGCATTCGGCTGACGCGACGCACCCCTCCAGAGAGGCGGGAGGAGCGCCCGGCGAAGGCGGCCCCCTCCCGGCCACAGCCCGGCTCCTCGAAATGGGCGCTGTTCGTCGCCATCGCCATCCCGATCCTGATCGCCCTCCTGGTAGGAGCTGCATACTGGCAGCGAGGGGTCACGCGGGCGCAGAAGCTCCAGGAGCTGCTGGATGAAGCGAAATCCCAACTGATGTCGGCGAGCACGACGACCGATCCGGCCCAGGCCCAGGCAGCGCTCATCGAAGCGGAAACCCTGCTGGATCAGGCGGAGCTGCTGCAGCCGACACATCCGGATATCCAGCAACTACGGATGAATATCCAGGAACAGCGAGATCGCATCGAACAGGTAGAGATGCTATATCTCACGCTCACCCTCAAGGAATTCGGAGAGGGGAGGCGTGACCCTGGCCGGGTGGTCGTCAGCGGCGACAACGTGTTCATCTTGGACCGGGGGTTGGATCGGGTCGACCACTATCGCCTGAGCAGCGAGCGCGATGGGCTGGAAGAGGTCGACGCGGGGCCGCTGCTGAGCAAGGGCCAGAACCTGAGTGGAACTATCGTCGGCGAGATGGTGGACATGGTGTGGGTCCCGGCGGGAGACGGTCGCAACGTCAGCGCCCTTCTCATCTTGGATGCCGACGGGAACCTGTGGCAGTGGATGGAGAACCTGGGCCTTACCCACATCGAGTTCAACACAAAGCCCCTGCGCTATCCGCAAAAGCTGGGAACCTATTTCGGGCGCCTCTACCTGATGGACACACAGGCCAATGCCATCTGGCGATACATCCCCACCACCGACGGTTACGCCAACGAACCGGAGCCCTACTTCGCCGAGGAGTTCACGGGCAGCATCGACCTCGGCGGGGCCGTGGACTTCAGCATCGACGGCAACATCTGGATCCTATTCGCCGATGGGCGGGTGCTCAAATTCTTCCAGGGCCAGCAACAGCCGTTCTCCTTCTCCGGGTTCCCGGGTCGCCTGCAGGCGCCAGCGGCCCTGGTCGCCGGGCGCAATGAGGGCACCACCACGGAGCGACTTTACATCGGCGACGCTCGCACCGGACGCATCATCGAGTTCGGGAAGGACGGCCGGTTCATCCGGCAAATGCGTCCCACCAGGGACACGCTCCAGTTCCAGGATATGCGAAGCCTGTTCGTCGACGAGACCGAGAGGGCCTTCTACATCCTGACCGGCAAGGGGCTGTACAAAGCGCCCATACCACCCGAAT
>JAJRVX010000483.1:0-7756 GCA_024277095.1 Chloroflexota bacterium | reverse complement strand
TGTCCAGCCCGACCTCCTTGATGAGCTGACGCGCCCTCGGCGTGTCCGTATCCTGCATGAGCTTGCGCACGTACAGGCTGTAGGCGATGATCGTATCCCTGGCCTGCTGGCCGTACCAGTCCGGTATGTGAGATTCGATGTCGCGCAGGTAGGCGTGCGTCCGCTCGAGCATCTCCTCGGGCACCGGATAATCCTTGCTGCGCGCTCGCTGCAGCGCGTGCGCCACATGAACGGTCACGAACGGCCACGACGGGTCGCCGCGCTTCCAGAGCGGGAAGCCGCCGTCGTCGTTCTGTATGCCCCGTAGCCGCTCGATGTCCCGCTGCACCGCCGCCTGGATCTCCTCCGCTGGCGGCAACCCCTCCGCCTGGAAGGCCGTGAGCACCTCCTCCAGCGCCGCCACGGCCAGGATGCGCGACGCGAGCTGCTCCGCGCACTCGAAGGGATAGGCGACCAGATAGAGCACGGCGTCCGTCAGCTCCTGTAACGCCGTGGACGAGGTGGTGATCTCCAGGCCGCCGAACTGGGTGAAGACGCCGCTGGGAGCGATCACCGGTTGGGCGATGGCGCCCTCGTCGATGGTGCCGTAGGTGGCGAAGGCCTCGGTGGTGGCGGGCGTCCACACCGGCAGCTCGAACTGGGCCGCGTCGGCCCATCTGCCGGCCACCGCTCCCACCTGCACCCGGGCGGTGCCGGCGCTCACCGTGGTTGCCGGGAAGCGCACCTCGACCCGGTCGTTGGCCGGAACCGTGACCCGCTGACCCGCGACGCCCAACAGTTGGAGGTTGTGGGCCCGCACGGCCACATCCACCTGTAGCGGCTCGTCCGTCTGGTTCTGAACCACCACGGGCAGCTCGAAGCGATCGCCGAAGTTGAGGAAGCGCGGCGGCGACGGCCGGACCATCAGCGGCAGGCGGGCGGTGATGGTGGATTCGCCGGTGCCGAACTGCTTGCCGCCGGCGACCGCCACGGCCATCACCCGGTAGCGGGTCAGGTTATCGGGCAGCTTCACCCTCACCTGAGCGCGCCCTTCCGCATCGGTCATCACCTCCGGAGCGAACAGCGCCAGCGGGTTGAAATCGAGCCGCATCCGGATCGGGGCGGTGCCGGCTTCCATACCCGGGACTGCCTCTTCCATCGGCGCCGCGGGCATCGCCGCTTTCATCACCATCTCCTCTGCGGCGATGTCCGCCCGACCTCCCTCCAGGAGTTGATCCAGGCTGACCAGCAGCACGTGACTGCGCAGGTGATCGTCCTCCACGCCGGGTGAGCGCTGCGCGTAGAACACATCGAGAGGATTCGGGAGCTGATAGTGTGTCAACGCCAGAACGGCCTCATCCACGATGACGATGGCGACCTCACTATCGGGGACCGGATTGCCGGCCGCGTCGTACACGGCGATGTCCACCGTGGTTTCGCCGCCCGGCTCCAGCTTCCGATCCCGGGGCGTCACCTCCAGGGAAAGGGTGCGGGAGAGTGGGGGCACGGACAGGCGAATGCTCCCCTGGGCAAAGGCGGGGCGTTTCGGCAGCCGTTCGCTTGCCTCTCCTCCCTCGTCCAGGCGAGGCGCCGCGCCGACCAGATCCACCTGGACGTACAGGTTCGGGATGTACGCCTCCCGGATGGGGATTTCGAGCGTGTAGGATGGGCCGTCCATCGTGAAGCGCTCGGTGTACACCAGGCCGGATCGTTGCAACGTGAGCAGGCCCTCAGCCGGGTAGAAGGGAGCCTGAACCAGGATCTCGGCCACATCGCCCGGCTGATACTCCTTGCGATCCGGGATCAGCGTGACCTCTTCCTGCTCCACCTGTTGGGCAACGGGTCTTTTGCCGCCGCTCACCCATCGCGTGATCTCCGTCTCGTTGCGGCGTTCCCGATCGTCCAGCACGGTGGCGACGATCCGGTAGGTGCCCCCCTCGGTCGGTTGGAACGTGCAGGTCACCGGCTCCTTCGCCGATTGCACCGTGCACTCCTGGACATCGACCTCTTCTTGCTGCCACGCGCCGTGCCGATACGTCCAGTCGAGGCGCGCGGCCTGCATGCGGATGGTGCGGCCCGGGACCGGGTTGCCGTCCACATCTACGACGATGGCCTTCACTTCCAGCGGCTGGCCTAGCCGGACGAAGATGCGCTCCGTGCGCAGCCCGACGTAGAGCTCCGCCGGATGGACCAGCAGGTCGGTCGCCGCGGTCCACGCCTGACGGTTCACATCCATGACGGTCGCCTCGGCTCGCACCACGGTGGGCTGGGGCGGGTCCATGGATTCGAAGTCGATGCGCAGGCGGTGAACGCCGGAGGCATCCGTTCGCCCCTGGTATGTCTCGACCTGGATCGGGCGATAAGGTGGCCACGGGCCGAAGGACGTCTCGGCGGCCATCGTGCGCGCTTCGATCCACCAGGGAACCCATTTGCCGAAGACGAAGTCATCCCATCCGGGCGGCGTGTAGTGGCCCGGGGTTGAGGTGACCTGCCAGGTCACCTCGGCGTTGGGGAGGGGGCCGCCGGCGTAGTACTTCGCTTCCACGGAGGCGATGGCATAGTCGCCGACGAAGTGGGGACCCTCGCTGGCGTCGACCGAGACCTCGAATTCCGGTCGACGGAACTCCTGGATCTGGAAGGAGTGCTCGTAGTCGCGGCCGCCGAGATCGCCGACGCCCTCCGCGGTGAGATGGAGCGATGCGTAGCCCAGGTTCACCGCCTCCGGCAGCGTGAAGGCCAGGTCGAACCCGCCCAGCGCGTTGACATCCAGCCTGCCGTCGTGGATCTCGTTCCCTCGGGGATCCACCACCCGATAGCGGACCTTTCGGACGGCGTCTCGTGCCAGGTTCACATCCCCGTCCGGCCCATCTCCGATGCGCCGGATCCATCCCTTGACGTGAACCTTCTCTCCCGGGCGGTAGATCTGGCGATCGTCGAAGACGTACCAGCGCAGCCAGTCCCGCCGCGAGCGTTGCTGCCATCCGTCCCCCCACCAGTACAGGTTTTCCGGCAGGAAGGCCACGTCCTGGCCCTTTCGGGCGACCAGCAGGCTCGCCTCGGCCCCTTCGGGCAGCCTCAACCTCGCCAGCCCCTCCTCATCGGTGACGGCGCTCTCGCCCGATGGGGACAGGGTTACCTGGACTCCCTCCAGGGGCGCGCCATCTCGCAGGTCGTTCACCCAGGCGATCATCTCGTCGTCATCGACGAAGGCGTCCAGTCCGATGTGGGTGACCTGCACCCAGGCCTGGATCGACTCCGGCGGCTTGGAGCGCAGGAGACGGGAGAGGACGTCGAGCGGCCCGGGTTGGGGCTGGATCACCAGGACGAACTGGCCGAAGCCGTCTTCCAGTATCGGGCTCAGGTCGATGGCCGTCTCCGTCCACTCATCCGGCCGGGCATCGACCGGGATCGTCCTGGAGAGGACCAGCTGGCCGGGCGGCGACGGCGGCGAATCCGTACGGTGAAGCTCCTGCAGGTACTTCTGATAAGCGGGCCAGTCCTCGGGTTGTACGGCGTATATCTGTACATCCAGCTCCCCGTAGTTGACGGTGAAGACGGAATAGGAGGGCTTGCCATAGGGGTCCAGAACGACCAGGTTGCCGCCGGATCGCAGGATGGCAGGGGCTGCCGATCCGACGGTGAAGGTCAGCGTTTGGTCCTCCCCCAGCGTCTGTCCGAATCGATCGGGGATGGTCGCGCTCAGGGTGACCTGATAGGTCGTGCGGCCGCGGGTGCGCCCGCGTAGCGTGAGCGTGTCGCCGAAGATCTCGACCTTGAGCCCCGGGACATCCGGCGTCACCTGGATCATCGAGGGCTCGAAGCGGGCTTCGTCGATGGGATTGTTGAATTGGATGTACCAGGGCGTCATCGGGGAACAGTCCTCGTCCCAGGTGCAGCCGTGGTCGACGACTCGGAGAGGGGCGTAAGTATAGAACGTGAACTGCTGGGGCTTTTCCGTGCGCAGGGGGCCCTCGGCCGACGGCGTGTCCGGCCCGATGGTCACCGTGATGGTGGTGTCGGCGGGGAACAGGGTGCTGGCCCGGAAGGCCAGCCATCGTCCCTCTCCGGCCTCCTTCGCCAGCCGGCTCACGGTGTCATCCTTGGCCACCTCCTCGGCCGTGGCGAGGCGCAAAGCGTACGAGCGCTTGCCCGCCGTCACCGTGATGGTGGGGAGGACCGCATCCGGGTCGATGTGCTGATCGAAGGCGGCGAACATGAGCACGTCACGCCGCTGGGGGCCGGTCGTGGGGTAGAACGTCCGCACGTTGGGCGGAGGCGTCGTGAAGGTCCATCTCACCGCCTGTTCCAGCACGCCGCCGACGGCCGATTTCGTCCCGGCCGGGATATCGACGGTGTAGCGGGTGGCCATGGGGAAGCGGCCATCGGGCTGGAACACCAGCGTCTTCGTGCCCACCCATCGCCATGTCCCCGGCGGTTGCGGGCTGAGCTTCACGGGCACACCCTCGCGAGCCAGGTCCTCGTGGGAGCTCAGCGCGACCATGGGCTGGGAGAAGGTGACGCTGAGATAGGGGGCCAGTGGGACCTCGCCCTCCGGCGCGTAGCGGACGACCTCCAGCGGGCCCACGGCCGGCTGCTCCGGCCCCTCGGCCGTCACGGGCGGGGGGAATGGCTCCTGGATGGTCTCTCCCACGCGAGGAGGCGGCAGCGATTCCTCCGGGAGGGCGAAGGGCTGTTCGTCCTCCGCCTCCACCGGCAGGGGCGGCAGGCGATCCAGGATCTGCTGGATCTCCGGCTCCGGTAACGGCGTGGCCACCGCCGATGAGATGGGGAGGAGCTCGCCGGAGGGCTCACCGCCCTCGCTCAGGCGGATCTGAAGCCCTTCCTCGCCGCCTTGGTCGTCCGGCTCCGTCTGGATACGGATCTCCGTGTGGGGCATTGCGGCTCCTTCCATGGATCGAACCGGGCCGGTTTGCTGTGAGCACCCGGCGATCAGGCCCAGGCCGAGCAGCAGGAGGAATAGAGGATAGACAGATCTCATCGGATCACGCTCCTTTATCTTCCGGGACAGACCGTGGGCGGAACCCCCACGCCCGGCCGCGCATCCTCGATGGGGCGATCACGCGGGGATCGCCACCTGCCGACGCGGGCGGCGCGAAGACCATAGCTCTCCGCACGGCCTCTCATTGTACCACAATGAGACACATATCAGACGAGGCGCCGAACCGCTTTGTTCCCCCTCCCCGGGATGACTCGGAGGGACGGCCAGCCCCTCCGGGAAAAGTCCTTCTTCAGGAACCACTCAGGCACTGAGACCCTATTGATCTTCGCGTGGTGAAAGAAACATGCGAGCCGCGTCATTCGTTTCGGGTAAGTAGGGGCGACCTGCCGGGTCGCCCTTATAGAGCTCCACAGGGGGAGGCGTGGAGGGGATCGTCCCTCCGGGCCTCCCCATAGCAGAAGCGATTGGCATTTCGATGAAAGGGAGCTCCTCTGCTTACTACAACGGGCGTTTCCCCTTGCGCATTCGGTGAGGTTCGGTTATCCTATGGGCGCACTTACCGAACGTTCAGTGAATAGGATGGTGTATCGGTAGCGCTGCACTTAACCGTGGTCATAGGGAAAGAGCTTTCGCTCCGGAAACCGGGGAGGTGCGGAGGGTCCTCCCTCCGCCAAAAGAGACCCTTTTCCTGCCCTTGGCCTGCCATTCCCGGCCCCGATGGGAATTCAGGCCGGGCCCAGGCAGGCAAGAGGCAAAAAGAAGAATGTTCTCTGGAGGGGCTTGCCCCTCCAGGCCTCCCCAGGAGGCGGATCTATGGTGACCCTAGCAAGATGGCGGGTAAGAAACCCGCCCTACCGTGAATAGCGGGGGAGGTGTCGGTTGGCGGATGCGACATCGGAGACGCTTGACGGAAGGGAGCGGATTATCCGGGAGGCGGAGCGCCTGTTTGGGGAGCGCGGGTATCGGGGCGTTTCCATTCGGGAGCTGGCCAGGGCATGTGGCATGACCAATGCCGCCCTGTACTATCACTTCAGCAATAAGGCGGACCTGTTCTACCAGGTGGCCATTCGTCACTCGGAGCGCCTGGCGCAGACCATGCGCGAGGAGGCGGCCGCGGCCGGCGATGATCCTCTGAATCAATTGGCGGCGGTGGCGCGCGTCTACGCCGAACATCTCCGGTTCCGACAGGATACGGCTCACGTCTTCGCCGAGGCGATGCGCCAGCTCGGGAAGGAGCGGGCCCACGCGCTGCGCGATTACTTCCACCAGAACGTGCTGGGGGCTGTGGCCAGTGTGATCCGCACGGGGCAGGAGCGCGGCGTGTTGCGCTCCGTGGATCCGGAGCTGGCCGCTCGGGCGTTCATCGGCCTGCTGGGCACGCTGCGCTTTCATGATCAGCAGGAGCGCTTCACCGAGCAGCAGGTGGAGCAGTTGGTCGATCTCTTCCTGCACGGCATGATGGCGCGGAGGTAGCGGCATGGAGCGTGGATCCGGCCGGCCGGGCATGACGCGAGATATCTGGCGGTCGCTCGGCTATTTACGGCCGTACTGGTTGACGGCGTTGGGGGCGTGGCTCAGCCTGTTGCTGGCCACCGTCGGCAACCTGGCCATGCCTCGCCTGTTGCAGATCCTGGTCGATCGAGGCATCAAGGCCGGGGACCTGCGACTCATCTACGGCATGGCCATGGGGCTGGTGGGCCTGGCGGTCGTGCGCGGCCTCTTCACCTTCCTCCAGGGATACCTGGCCGAGAGGGCGTCCCAGGGCGTGGCCTTCGACCTGCGACAGGAGATCTACACCAAGCTCCAGTCTCTCTCCTTTAGCTACCACGATCGGGCGCAGACGGGCCAGTTGATGACGCGAGCGACCAACGATGTGGACATCGTGCGCATGTTCGTCGGCATGGGATTCCCGCAGCTTCTGAACACGCTGATCATGTTCATGGGCACGATGGCGCTGCTGATCCTGCTGGACTGGCGGCTCGCCCTGATGTCCCTCACCATCATTCCCGTCGCGCTCGTGATCATGGTGATCGTGCTGCGCAAGGTCATGCCGCACTTCATGATCATCCAGCAGAAGCTGGGGAACCTCAACACCATCTTGCAGGAGAATCTGGCCGGGGCCCGGGTGGTGCGGGCGTTCGCCCGGGAGCCGTATGAGATCCAGCGGTTCAAGGCGGCCAACCTGGATCTGCTGGAGGAGAACCTGTATGTGGCGCGTATTATGGGGTTCAGCATCCCGCTCATCTTCACCCTGGGCGGTATCGGTACCCTGATCGTGATCTGGGTGGGCGGGCTGCGCGTCATCGACAATCGGCTTACCCTGGGCGAGCTGGTGGCCTTCAACACCTATCTGGCCATGCTCACCCTGCCGCTCTTCTTCCTGGGCATGATCCTGGGCATGATGACCCGGGCGGGGGCTTCGGCCCGGCGCATCTTCGAGATCCTGGATGCGGAGACGGAGGTGAGGGAACGCCCGGATGCCATCGAGCTGCCTCCCGTCCGGGGGCGCGTGGAGTTCGATCACGTGTACTTCCGCTACATCGGCGCCAGCGAGGATGCCTTGAAGGACGTCTCCTTCGTGGTCGAGCCTGGCGAGACGGTGGCCTTGCTGGGCGAGACGGGCTCGGGCAAGACGACGATCATCAATCTGATCCCGCGCTTCTACGATGTCAAGTCCGGCGCGGTCCGCATCGACGGTTACGACGTGCGCGATGTGACGTTGCACAGCCTGCGCTCGCAGATCGGCATCGTGTTGCAGGAGACGAACCTGTTCACGGGCACCATCCGGGAGAATATCGCGTTCGGTCGGCCGGATGC
>JAJRVX010000482.1:0-8058 GCA_024277095.1 Chloroflexota bacterium | reverse complement strand
GTCTTCATCGGCATGCACCACTGGCACCCCTTCATCCGAGACGTGGTCCAACGCATGGTGACGGAACAGGGCATCCGGCGCATCGTTGGGATCTGCCTGGCCCCGCACTACAGCACGATGAGCGTCGGCGCTTACCGACGCCATCTGGAGGAGGCCATCGCCGCCGCCGGGGGGGACGTGGACCTGCGATTCGTCCCCCACTGGCATACACAGCGCCACTACCTGGACGGCCTCGTCGAGGCCTTGCGCCAAACCCTGGACAGCCTGGGAACGCATGGCCGGGAACACGCCGTGGTGATCTTCACGGCCCACAGCATACCCGCCGCCCTCCTGAACCGGGGAGACCCCTACGACGCACAACTGCGGGAGACGGCGCAGCTCCTGGCCGAACGGCTGGCGCTTCCCCAGGAACGATGGCGGCTCTGCTACCAGAGCGCTCCCAAGACCCACAACTCGTGGCTGGGCCCCCAGATGGAGGACGTCATCGTCGAGCTGGCGGAGGCGGGCAGGCGATACCTGGTGGTCGCCCCCATCGGCTTCGTCTCGGAGCACGTCGAGATCCTATACGACATCGACATCAAGGCCCAAGAGATCGCCCGGAGCCATGGGGCGCTGCTGAAGCGCATCCCGATGCTGAACAGCCGCCCTCCGCTCATCGCCGCCTTATCCGACCTGGTTCAGAGGGCGTTGAATCATCCCAACGATTAGAGGAAATGGAACGATGGCCGATATCCCCCACATCGTGATCATCGGCGGTGGCATCACCGGGTTGAGCACCGCCTATTATCTCCAAAAGGAGGCGGCGAACACGGGCCGCCGCGCGTCCTACACGCTGATAGAGCGGGAAGGCCGTCTCGGCGGCAAGATCCAAACGGAGCATGTGGACGGCTTCGTGATCGAGGGCGGGCCGGACAGCTTCCTCGCCCAGAAGCCATGGGCGACCCAGCTCGCAAGGGAGATCGGGCTGGGTGATCGGCTGATCGGCACCAACGACGACCAGCGCAAAGTCTTCGTGCTACACAAAGGGCGCCTGGTCCCCCTCCCGGACGGCGTGATGCTGATCGTGCCGACCCGATTCATGCCCTTCGCTCTGTCCCCGCTCATCTCACCGCTGGGCAAACTCCGCATGGCGATGGACCTGTTCATCCCCCCCAAGCGCGATGGAGAGGATGAGACCCTGGCCGACTTCATCCGGCGACGGCTGGGCGCCGAGGCGCTGGACAAGATCGCCGAGCCGCTGATGTCGGGTATCCACAACGCCGAATCGGAACGACAGAGCATCCTGGCCACGTTCCCTCGCTTTCGGGCCATCGAGGAGAAGTACGGGAGCCTGATCCGGGGAATGCTGGCCGCACGACGCCAGCGCCCCGGCCCTCCCGCCAACGGGAGCCGCCCCACCAGCGCCTTCCTGACGCTGCGCGACGGCATAGGCGAACTGGTCGGCGCGCTGGAACGGGCGCTGGACGGGGGCACCCTCCTGACCGGACGATCCGTGGAGGGGATCGAATATCACCCCGACGCCTCGTCCCCCTACCGTATCCTCCTGTCAGGCGGCGAGGTGCTGTCGGCCGATGCCGTGGTGCTGACCACACCGGCTTACGTTGCAGCGTCGCTGGTTGAACCGCTGGCCCCGAAGCTGGCGGCAGGGCTCCGAGCCATCCGATACGTGTCCACGGGGACCATCTCCCTGGCCTATCGCCGGGAGGAGTTCTCCCACCCACTGGACGGCTTCGGGTTCGTGATCCCCAAGAGCGAGAACCGGCGTATCAACGCCTGCACCTGGACCTCCACCAAGTTCCGCCATCGGGCGCCGGACGACCACGTGTTGCTGCGCGTCTTCGTCGGCGGCTCCCGCCACCCCGAGGTGGTCGACCTGCCCGACGACGCGCTATTGGACCTCGTGCGAGAGGAGCTACGGGACATCATGCACGTCACGGCACGTCCCGTGCTCACGCGCATCTATCGCTGGCATCAGGCGAACCCACAGTACGACGTCGGCCATTTGGAGCGGGTGGCCCAATTGGAAGCCCAATGCCCACCGGGGATGTACCTCACCGGTAGCGCCTATCGCGGCGTGGGGATCCCGGATTGCGTCCGCCAGGGGCAGGAGACGGCCACCCGTGTCCTGGCGCACGTCACCCAAACCCATCTGGAGAGTGAGGAGCCATGAAGAGCCACAAGATCGTCCCCCTATTGAGTCTCTTTCTCCTTTTCGCGCTGCTGGTGGTCGGCTGCGTGCCGGCCCAGCCGCCGGCCGCCCCAACCGGCGCCGAGGCCGCGACACCCGAGACCGCGGCCGAGGTCCCCCGACGCGGCGGCGTCGTCACCCGGGCGATCACGTCCGAGCCGCGCTCGCTGGACCCGCACGGATCGCCCAGCGCGGGCGCCAACCTGATGCTGCCGTATCTGTACGACTCGCTGGTATATCGGGCACCGGACAATACGTTCCACCCCTACCTGGCCGAGTCATGGGAGGTGGCCCCGGACGGGCTGACGATCACCATGACGCTGCGAAGCGACGTCACCTTCCACGACGGCACGCCGCTGACCGCCGATGCGGTGGTCTTCACCTTCCAGCGACTGAAGGAGCAGGGACGCCGGTCCCCCATCTACGGCAGCTTCCGGGCGGTCAGCGCCATCGAGGCGCTGGATGACCTGACGGTACGATTCCGATTTGAGCGCCCATACGCCATGTTCTTCACCACGCTCTCCCAGCCCTACGCGGGCATCCTGAGCCCGACGGCGGTGGAGGCCGCGGGAGAGGCCTTCGGGCAACAGCCTGTGGGCACGGGGCCGTTTAAACTGGAGTCGTGGGAGCCGGGAGTGCAGGTGACCCTGGTGCGCAACCCTGACTACGCCTGGCCACCGCCGTCGATAGAGAACCCCGGGCCGCCGTACATCGATAAACTGGTGTTCAAGATCATCCCGGAGGCCACCACCCAGGTCGCGGCGCTGCAGGCGGGCGAGGTGGACATCATGTTCGTCAACGATCCCGCCCACATCGCCCTGCTGGAGCAGGACCCCAATATCCGGCTAGAGCGAACGGTGCTCCACGAGCTCATCTACCTGGGGTTCAACTGCCGCAAGTCGCCGTTCGATGAGCCGTTAGTGCGACGAGCGCTCTCCCACGCCATCAACAAGTCCGAGATCATCGAGATCGCGCTGGACGGCCGGGGAACACCTGCCTTCGCCCCGCTGCCCCCCAGCCTGCCAGGGTTCGATCCATCGCTCAAGGAGTACGAGTACGCATATGATCTGGATCAAGCCAGGGCACTCCTGGAGGAGGCAGGGTTCCAACAGGCGGAGGACGGCACCTGGTCCCGCGATGGGGAGACGCTCAAGGCCGTGCTGTTGACCTCCACGCGAGCGCCCAATGAGGCCGTCGCCACGGTGATTCAGGGGCAGCTGAAGGCGCTGGGGATCCCCGTCGAGATCCAGCAACTGGAGTCCGCCGCCGTCCGAAAGCGCACGGCGAAAGGGGACTTCGACCTGTTGCTGTGGCGCTACGGCTGGAGCGACGCGGACGCGCTGAACATCTTCTTCGCCTCGTCCCGCATCGGCAGCACCAACCGGGTGGCCTACAGCAACCCGGAGGTCGACGCGCTGCTGGAGAAGGGCATCCAGGAGATGGACCCGGAGGCCCGGGCGCGCATCTACGTGGAGATCCAGAAGCTCATCATGCAGGACGCCCCGTGGCAACCCCTCTACGTCCCGGAGGATTACATCGCCTTCGGCCCCAGGATCCGAGGGGCCAAGGTGGTCGCCCAGGGGAGGGTCCTGCTTCAGGATGCATACGTTGTAGAGGAGTGATCGGTGCTGCGCTATCTGCTCCGGCGGTTGGCCAGCGGGCTCCTGGTCCTGCTCGTCATCAGCTTCTTCACCTTCGGCGCCCTGGACATCGCGCCGGGGGACGCCGTCGATGTGCTGATCGATGACAGCGCGTCGGCGGAGGAGAAGGAGGAGCTGCAACGGGCCATGGGGCTGGACGCAAGCCTGATCGTCCGCTACGAGCGGTTTCTGGCCGGAGCGATCTTGCACGGCGACCTGGGGCGCTCCCTGATGACGGAGCGCCCCGTCGCCGACCTGATCCTGGAGCGCCTCCCGTACACGGTGGTGCTGGCGCTGGCGGCCACAGGGCTCACCGTGCTGTTGGGCACGCTGGCAGCGGTGATCGCCTCCTCACGCCCGGGATCCTGGCTGGATGTGATCGTCATGAGCGGCGCCATGCTGGGGCTGTCCATGCCCAACTTCTGGCTGGCCCTGCTGCTCATCGCGCTCTTCTGCATCAAGCTGGGATGGCTCCCCGTCGTGGGGGCCGGGAGCCCGTCGCACCTGCTTCTCCCGGCGATCAGCCTGGCCATGCCCAGCGCCGCCGTGCTGGCGCGCCTCCTGCGATCGAGCATCCTGGACGTGCGCACGGCGGACTACGTGCGCACAGGGCACGCCAAGGGGCTCCGCCGGAACTACGTGTTCCTGCACTACGTGCTGCGGAACGGCCTGATCCCGGTGATCACCCTGGTCGGCCTGCAATTCGGCCGCCTGCTGGGCGGCGCGTTCATCGTGGAGACCATCTTCAGCTGGCCCGGCCTGGGACGACTCACCGTGCAGGCCGTGTTCGATCGAGATGTGCCCGTCGTCGTCGGCGCCACGCTGCTGATGGCGACGGCCTACCTGACCGTCAACTTCCTGGTGGACGTTGCACACGCCGCCCTGGATCCTCGAGTCCGGTACGAGGCCGTATGAAAGCCCTGCAGATCAGCAAGCCCGGCAAGTGGGGTGAAGAGACCTTCCCTCGCCCCTCCCATCCGATCTCGGGCCGCGCGGACGCGCCCGTTCAGGTGAGAAGAAGACGCCGCCAGCTTCCGCTCAACGCGATGGTGGGGCTACTCCTGCTCACCCCGCTGATCTTCGGGGCGCTCCTCGGCCCGCAGATCGCCCCTTACCCGGCGGACGAGATGAACGTCGGGCCCCGCCTGCACGCACCCAGCAGCCAATACCCCTTCGGCACCGATGCCTTTGGGCGGGACCTCTTCAGCCGGGTGCTCACCGGGGCGCGCACCGCCGCCGGGATGGCGCTGGGCGGGATCGCCATCTCCACCTTGCTGGGCACCCTGCTGGGGCTGCTCGCCGGGTACTACGGCGGCTGGCTGGATCATCTCCTCTCCCGGGCGATGGATACCTGGCTGGCGTTTCCGGGGCTGCTCATGGCCATCATCATCGTGGCCCGGCTGGGCCCTTCGCTGACCAACGCGATCATCGCCCTGGGGTTCATGGAGGTGCCGGTGCTGTATCGCGTGGCGCGGGGGACCACCCTCTCGGTTCGGCATGCCCTCTACGTGGAGGCCGCACGAGCCATCGGGATGACGGATCGCCGCCTGCTGACGCGCCACATCCTGCCCGACCTCTACTCGCCGATCACGGTGTTGTGCACGCTGCACATGGGCACCATCCTCCTGGCGGGAAGCGGGCTCAGTTTCATCGGATTGGGGGCCCAGCCGCCTCAGCCCGAATGGGGGTTGCTCCTCTCGTCCGGCCGCCGCTACATGGCCCAGGCGTGGTGGCTGACCTTCTTCCCGGGCATGGCGATCATGCTCTCGGTGCTGGGGTTCAACCTGCTGGGCGATGGGCTACGCGACCTGCTAGATCCCCGACTGAGGACGAGGCGCTGAGGGATCATCGACGCTACAGCCTCTCACCATAGTAGCGAGCGCACCGCTCGCCGCCATCCACGACGAGCACCTCCCCCGTGATGTAATCGGAATGGATCAGAAACAGGACCGCCTCGGCCACGTCCTCGGGCGTGCCCCACCGGCGGAGCAGCGTTCTGCGCGCAATGCGCTCGATCTGGGCCTCCGTGAGGCTCGAGGGTGGGAGCACCGGCCCCGGGGCCACCGCGTTCACCCGCACCGTCGGGGCCAGCTCCAGCGCCAACTGCCGGGTGAGCGCCCACATGGCCGCCTTTCCCACGCCATGGGCGACGAAGCCGGGCCACGGCTCCCAGGCCGCCAGGTCGAGGATATGGATGATCACGCCCTCGCCACGCTCCAGCATCGCGGGGGCCACGGCGTTGGCGCAATAAAAGGAGCCATGCACCAGGATGTTCACCACCCGGTGCCATGCGTCCACATCCTCGGTGGGAAACGGGGTCTTCTCAAAGCGAGAGGCGCTATTCACCAACACGTCCACCGCCCCGAAGCGCTCCTCAACGGCCGCCATCATGGCCTCCACCTGTCGGAGATCGGACACGTCCGCCCGCACCGGCCACGCGGCCACTCCGAGCCCTCGCGCCTCCTCGGCCGTCTCTTCAGCGGCATCCGCCGAGGTGTGATAGTGGATCACGACGTTCGCCCCGGCTCGCGCCAATCCCATCACGATGGCCTTGCCCACCCGATGAGCGCCCCCCGTGACGAGCGCGGTCTTCCCTTTGAGTTCCATGTCGCCCTCCACAACAGGAATGCGTCCCTTCCCCCATTCTACCAGAGAGGGCAGAGAAGCCCCACTTTGAGCCATGGGGCTCCCCTCTGCCAAAGAGCCCCTTCTCCTACGGGTTCCGGGGTTCCACCACCGCCCTACGACTCTGGACACGCCAGCTTGCCAGTGTGGGCGTGATAAGGCATAATGGTTCACGATAACCTATTTTTATGAGGTCCTCCAAGAAGGGAGAGAGGAATGACACAAGCAAAACAGGGTGACACCGTCCGGGTGCACTACACGGGCAAGTTGGAAGATGGCACGGTCTTCGATAGCTCTCTGGATCGTGAGCCGCTTCAGTTCACGATCGGCGTAGGTGAGGTCATCCCGGGATTTGAGCAGGCGGTCGTCGGGATGAGCCCAGGCGAGTCGAAGACCGCCGTGATCCCGGCGGACGACGCTTACGGTCCCCATCGCCAAGAGATGGTCCTGGTCGTAAGCCGTAGCCAGTTCCCCATGGGGGTACAGCCAGAGATCGGGCAGCAGTTCCAGGTCGGCCTCCAGGACGGAGGGACCGTGATCGTCATGGTCACCGAGGTCTCGGAAACCACGGTAACCCTCGACGCCAACCATCCTCTAGCGGGCAAGGATCTGACCTTCGATATTCAGCTCGTGGAGATCCTGTAAGCAGTAAACAAACGGGCGGTGGGGCCCTGGCCTCACCGCCCTGCTGCTCGCATCCTCGTACGCCCTCACCCCTGTCTCATCCCGCGTTATTGCTGAACGCCCAGCGCAGCATCCTCCTATCATCGCGGCAGTACGGCGATTTGCGCAGCAGCCAGTATCGGATCAGCGGGCGGAAGGCTCGAACGAGATACCGACGGAAGCCCATCTCGGCCTTCATATCCTGCACGTAGTCCTCCAGGTCGCGCCGCTGATAGCGTAACACGCGTTGGCTCTCCGTGGTATCCAGCCAATCGGTGCTATAGGGAGCGGTAGCGAAGGCATCCTCCGGCAACATGCCTATTCCCACCGCGCCCAGCACCCGAGAGACGATCTCTCGATAGGTATACTGGCACCTCGGCCCCCCGCCGATGAGCCACATCCTGCCCCAGACCTCGTCGCACTCCAACGCGTTGGCGATCGCCAGGGCCACATCCCGCGGGTGAATGAACTCGATCCGGTTGTTCAGCGGCACATCGAACATGCCCGGGTCCAGGATCAGCCGCACGGGCAGCGCGGCCGCCAGTCGAAAGATGGCCCAGGTCAGGCCCGACTCTCGCACCAACCGCTCGCAGATCACCTTGTGCCTTGCGTAGTGCTCCAGCGGATCTATCGGATCGGCCAGCCGGCGCGGGGGCGGCAAATGCTGCGTCCTGCCGTAGACGTGATATGAGGATGTGAACAGGATCCTGGGCGGGGATGGCGTGATAGCCCGCATGGCCTGCAACAGGTTGCGCGTCCCCTCCACGTTGATCCCATACGCCCAGTCCGGCTGTTTCTCGCTCTCGATCCCCGTCGCCGAAAGCTTGGGGATCACAAAGGCCAGCAGCGAACCGTGTGTCCACGCCCCAGCAGCTCCTCCAACGTCCCCTGACCGATATTCCCAAACGCGCCGGTAAGCAATACCTTCATGCTTCCTTCCCT
>JAJRVX010000029.1:0-8450 GCA_024277095.1 Chloroflexota bacterium | reverse complement strand
GTATGCCACCCCGCTCGCCGTATACCGGGGTGATGTGCGCGCAGAGGTCGTGTGGGTGCCTGGTCCGCAGGAGGATTCCCGATGATTTGCCCCCTTTTCCCCCCTTTTTGTTGTAAACGTATTTCAGGACTTGACAGTCTCCCTCGGTTACCAGCTCCACAGGGGGAGGTGTGGAGGGGATCTCCCCTCCACGGGAATCCCGCTTTTCCGGCCTGGACCTGCCTTTCTCGGCCTTTTCCGAAGGATCAGGCTGAGGCCGGGCAGGTCGAAGGCGGGAGAAAGGGTTTTCCCGGAGGGGCGAAGCCCCTCCAGGCCTCCCCATAGCAGAAGCAGTGGCTCTCTCAGACACGCTCTAAGGCCCCAGGAAGAGGCTTTCCTTATCGTCGGTGATTATAGGGCGGGTCAACGATCCGTGTCAATGGCACTCGCCCTGGCCGGGCTTTGACTTTTGTCCCGTTTCCCGTACAATCCGTTCGCTGTTTCCGAGAAAGATCCTATCGTGTGTCAGGACAGGCCGTGCTTCCTCAAAGTCATGTCGCGTATACGCTGGCTGCCTTCGATCTGATCCGGGATCGATCCCCGGCCCTGCGGAAGGCGGATCTTCGCTGGATCGTGTTGGCCGCCCTGGGCCCCGATCTCATCGACAAGCCGTTGGCGGCCGCCTACTTCTATCGCCGTTACCGGTCAGCCGTGCTCTTCGCCCATACCCTGCTGGCGCACCTGGCGGCGCTGATCGTCATCCTGTGGAAGCGGCCCCGATGGTGGCCGTATGCCCTGGCGTTCAACAGCCACATCCTCGTCGATCGCCTCTGGTTTTTCCCTGATACGTTCTACTGGCCCTTTCGGGGGTGGCGGTTCCACGTCTGGCGGAAGCGGGGTAGCGAACAGCAGGATATCAAGAAGGCATACTGGTATGCCTTCACCCGGCGGCCCGAGCTATGGGTCTGGGAGTTAGGGGGGATCCTGGTGGGGTTGTGGTGGGTCTGGCGCCATCGGTTGTACAGGCCGGGACTTTTGTGGCGTTTCC
The DNA here is from genome assembly GCA_024277095.1 of Chloroflexota bacterium. GTDB lineage: Bacteria > Chloroflexota > Anaerolineae > DUEN01 > DUEN01 > DUEN01. The sequence continues at coordinate 7,423 of JAJRVX010000029.1, read as the reverse complement.
TGCTCACCGGCCGGCTGCCCTCGCCTCGCGCTTGAGCCCGCCCGGCCATTGCGAGCTCTCGCCCGGACTTGCCTGTCCTTGCGCGTCAATGGGGCGGCTGACGTATCTTGTCGATGTGAACATTCATCGGGGCTACGCCGGCTTCCCCCATGAGTTGAAACAGGGTGTTGAAGCGCATCCCAAGGATAATGTGACGGTATCGCCTGTCGTTGAAGTATGTCTCCAGATCTTCCACGCGACCGTGATCTTCGATCAGCATGTCCGGGTCGAACTGGGAGAACGCATCGCCTCGACCGTCCCAGATGTTGGTCGAACCGGCGCGCACGCCGTATCCAAGCGAACGGCCTTCCCGCTCGAGGATAGCCAGCGCGCCCTTGAGCAGGGGGGTGTCCACGATGAAGCTGTCGATCGTGCACCATTGGCCATCCACTTGGACCTCGACGAAACTGTGCGATAACTCAGCCGGGATCATCCAGTATCTGCTGGAGGGGATAGCCCCGTTCAGGATGTCCTTTGAGATCACTACGAAGTGTTGATGGCTCTCCAGCCCGGCGGCCCGGAAGAGCGAGACCATAAGCCAGCTCTTGGGGTTGCAAAAGCCGTGGCCGCAACTCAGGGTGTAATCCGGCGGGCTCGCGTCGAAGTACTTGTTGAAGCCGAATTTCACGTTTTCACGGACATAGTCATGCAGGGCGATGGCCCTCTCACGTCCCGTTGCCGTTTCGGCGACGACCCGATCCACGACATCCTGCACAGTTTGTGCTTTGGACATGTTCTCCTCTTTTCCCCGATCCACTCTCGTGGGGGCGGTCTCCCTTTTGGATATTGTTTTGGGCCGGTCTCGTTGAAAGCGCATCTGGCGGGGCTGGATGCCCGATCGTGGGGCGACGTGGGGCGTGGTTGTGTCCGGGCAACGCTTGGACAGGAGACTGCCGAGGCTTTGCACAAAAGGAAAGCCGCCCGAAAACCGGGCGGCTCTTTATGGGTGCGGGAGCGACGGGATTCGAACCCGCGATCTCCGGCTTGACAGGCCGACATGTTAACCAGCTACACCACGCCCCCACATAGCGCCTGATCTCTCAGGCGAGGGCGAGTATACCACAAGCCCGCTTCAGCGTCAAGTCATCGACGATTGAAAATCAGCCGCAGCGGCTCCCTCGCCCCCACTAGGCGCTCAACACGCGCTGGAACACCCCCAGCGCGTACTCGATGTCCTCCGCGCTGACGTGGTAATTGGTCACGGCCCGCACCTGGCGCGGTCCCAGGGCCAGCACGCGCACGCCCTCCGCTCCGAGTTGATCCACCAGCTCCTGGGTGGTGATGGTCTCGCTGGTGACGTCAAAGTACACGATGTTGGTCTTCACCCGCTCCGGATCGATGGAGATCCCATCCATCTCGGCCAGGCCCTCGGCCAGCCGTCGGGCGTTGGCGTGATCCTCCGCCAGCCGGTCCACCATCTCCGTCAGCGCCACGATGCCGGCCGCTGCCAGCACGCCCGCCTGGCGCATCCCGCCGCCGACCACTTTGCGTGCCCGTCGTGCCTCGGCGATGAACTCATGCGTGCCGCACACGATGGAGCCGACCGGAGCGGCCAGCCCTTTGCTCAGGCAGAAGGTCACCGAGTCGGCGTCCGCGACCAGGTCTTGGACGTCCACCCCCAAGGCGATGGCGGCGTTGAAGATACGGGCCCCATCCACGTGCAGTTTCAGGCCGTGCCGTCGGGCCAGACTGCCGACGGCGTTCATGTACTCCACCGTCAACGGGTTCCCATAGCAGCGATTATGGGTGTTCTCCAGCGCGATGAGCCGGGTGCGAGGGAAGTGCACGTTATCCGAGCGGATGGCGGCCTCCACCTGTCGCAGGTCCAGCGTGCCGTCCGGCTGGTTGGGGAGCGGGCGCGGATGGATGCCTCCCAGAGCGGCCGCCCCGCCTTGCTCGTAGAGGAACGTGTGGGCCTGATCCCCCAGGATGATCTCATCGCCGCGATTGCACTGGGCGAGCAGGCTGACCAGGTTGCCCATGGTGCCGCTGGCGACGAACATCGCCGCCTCCTTTCCCAGCTTCTCGGCGGCCATCTCCTCCAGCCGGTTGATGGTAGGGTCCTCACCGAAGACGTCGTCACCGACCTCCGCCTCGGCCATGGCTCGTCGCATGGCGGGCGTCGGCTTCGTGATGGTGTCCGATCGCAGATCGACTAAGCGCATGATCTCCACTCCTGTGGGCGATGTGTGTGATGGGATGCGTGCTGAGTGTTGTGTGTTGCGTGTTACGTGTTGCGTATCACGTAATACGTAACACGTGGCAATTTCACAAGTCCCCCGGTCGTAGCCGGCCGAGCTCGGTCCCATCCGGGGCGAGGCGTACCCGGCCGAATTCCAGCGTGTGCACCTGCGAGGGTTGCGCTCGAGGCGCCAGCACCACCGCCTGCTTGCCGTCGAGGTCGATGCTTTGCAGCAGGCCGACGTCGATCAGATATCCCTGGGCGTCGTGCAACCCGCACAGCAATCCCCCGAAGCGGTATGACGGGATGCAGCGGATGGCGGTGATGCCGATCTGCCGTGCGGCCTCCGTCAGGTGAGGACGAGGGAGCCAGCCCGGCGTGACGATCGTCCATCCCTCGGGGTCTACTTGCGCGTGGATCACCTCCTGTCGCAGGGCCCCCTCCAGGCGCGCTCGCGCTCCCGGGTCTGCCGGGATCCCCAGGGCCAGCCGGGTCCCCTTGAGACGCGTCCGGTTCAGGTCCAGCGTGATCGGCCGAGCCGAGCGGAAGAAGGACCGGAAGCGGGCGAACCGACGTGCCCGCCGTTGCTGCGGAGGCCGCGATTGGGCCGCCGGCGATGGCGGGAGCTCGATGAGGCGGAATGTGCGGCGGTCTCGCCAGAGCCGGGCCAGGCTTTCCAGCTCGGTTGCCTTCTGGATGAGGACGATGTGGCTGGGGCGGAGGAGGTCGGCTTTGCGCTGCTTTAGCTCGTGCCCTGGGGCGCCGGCCACCAGGCCGCTGGTGTCGATGACGATCGCTTGCGCGCCTCGCGCCCGCAGGCGGTCGGCGAGAAGTCGGGTGCCGACCAGGCAGGCCAGCATGTGCCCGGTGGGCGAGACGTCGCCCACGAAGTATCCCATCTGGAATGGGACGTCGCTGAGCTGTTGGATCGGGCGGGTCACGTGGCCGGCGGAGATGGTGCCGGGGACCCCCAGGCTGGACTGCCCCACATCCGCATCCACCACCCCCACCTCGCGGCCGGCCTGACGCAAGGATTCGGCCAGGAAGGCGCAGAAGCTGGTTTTGCCCGCGTCCGGCACGCCGACGGCCATCACCCGCACCGGTCGGTCGGATCGGAGGATCGTGGAGACGGCCTGTTGCCAGCTTTCCGGGATCACGAGCGTCTCAGGCATGATCTCATGGGCGCACACGGGTGGTCTGCACGGGCTTGAGTCAGGGTGGCCGATGCGTCGTCGGCCCTCTAATACTTCTTGACCAGATTTCGATAGGTTTGAGGCTGACGGAACTGGATGATCTGGGACTCCTCCCGGGCGGTGCGAACGGCGTCCAGGTCGATCTTCCCCACGGCATAGCCCTCCAGGCCCTCGTCGATGGCGGTGTACAGCTCGCCGCGCGGGCCGATCAGCGCGCTGGCGCCCAGGAACTGGTAGCTGGGCTCTTCGCCCACCCGGTTGACCGCAGCGATGAACACCGCGTTCTCGTAAGCCCGGCTCAGGCAGTAGGCTCGCCACTCCTCCGCGTGGGCGGCCTCCCACGCCGCGCTCACACAGATCAGCTCCGCGCCATCCAGCACCAGGCTGCGCGCCGCCTCCGGGAAGGCCAGATCCCAGCCGATGAGCAGCCCCACGCGGCCGAAGGGGAGGTCGAACACCGGATATCGGTATCCGGGGCGAAACGCCAGTCGCTCCTCCCCCTTGAGATGAACCTTTCGGTAGTCTCCGATCAGATCGCCCTCCGGCCCCAGGAGCACCATGCCGTTGTAGATGATGCTCTCCACCCGTTCCTTGATGACCAGGCCGAAGGCGATGTGAACGCTGAACTCGGCGGCGGCCTTGGCCAGATAGTTCACCGCGTGGCCCGGCACTCGCTCGGCCAGGTCCGTGAAACGCGGCCCCAGCTCGTGGCCCGTTGTGGCCAACTCGGGGAAGAGGATCAGATCCGTCGGCTGTTCCAGGCAGATCCGCTCGACATAATCCGACATGCGGCGTATGTTCTTCTCGGGCTCGCCCAGGGCGGGAGCCATCTGTACCAGCGCGATGGTCGCTTCTCGCATGACCTGTGTGCCTCCAATGCCGAGATGCCCGGCGTCCGGAAATCGGGGATAGAACGCATGTTTCAATTGTACACCAGGCTCTCGAAAAGGGCAAGGTTTCGTCGCCCCCAAAGTCAGAACCCCGGATCCGATGAGATGCCGGGGTTCTCACCTGAGAAGAGCGAAAGGGGATCTCGCCCTGAAGCGTGGCGAGCGTTGTCAGATGGGGATCACCGTCTGATTCCCACCGACCCTGTGTCCGATCTTGGTTGGGAGGCGCGGCGGCGCGGGGAGCTCCGATCAGCTCTCCCGAAGCAGGCGCAGCAGGCGTCCGGTGAGCTGCGCCCCGATGCCCGCCAGCCCCGCCGCGTCCAGATAGTGCCCGGCGGCCGCGTCGAAGAGGATGCGGACCTGGGCCGGCAACTCCTCGTCGCCCTGCCAGTAGGCCACCGCGAGCCAGACCCGGGGGAGCGCCCGGAACCGGAACCCGACATCCCCCACCGGATCCGGCTGCCCCCCTAAAGCCGTGGCGGCCCGCTTCAGCCGCTCCACCGCGTTGCCGATGGCCCGGGCCAGGGGGTATCCCGTATAGCTGTTGAACGCCTGGTGGTAGAAGGCCCCGTCCGGCAGCTCACGAAAACTCACCCAGCGCCCGGTGAGCAGGGTCCCATCGGCCCGTTGCAGGTAGGACAGGATGATCAGGCTCGTGATCTCCCGGGCGGGCTGCCCGGATGCGTCCACCACGGTCACATCCGGCCAGAGGACGGCGTACGTCTCATCCCAGAAGGGCAGCTCCAGGCGTTGGCGCTTCTCGTCCCATTCCGCCCCGGCCCACTCCGCAACCCGCTCGCCCGGACGATCGCGCAACGCGGCTCGTACCTCGTCGGCGGCCGCGGCCAGGCTGTCCAACCACCACTGGCGGGCGGCGTGCGCTCGCTTATCCTGGCTCATGAGGCGCTCGCGCCCCGTCGCTGGCGGGACAGATGTGCGAAGTATTGCAGGCTGCCCAGGAAGAGCGCGATCCCCATCGTGATGTATACGACGGCCAGGTAGTGCTTCGGGATGGCGGAGCGGCGCAGTGTGATGCCCAGGCCGACCATCAGGAAGATGACCAGGTAGCTCTTCCGCGCCTGGAAGGCGAAGATGCACAGCGGATCCCGCTTGGGGGCCAGGCGGGCGATGTTGCGAGCGACGATGCGGGAGAACCCGAATCGGTAGACGATCAGGGCCGCGATGAAGCCGATCAGCGCGATGGGCAGGCTCTGGCGAGGTCCCAGCGGCTGAAGCCACCCCCACGCCAGCCGGCATAGCATGATCCCGACGGCGCCCCACATCGCACCGGCGAGCGCGTAGAGCACGGATTTGGGGACGGTGGGCTCCCATCGTTTCAACGTTTCGAGCATAGGCGACTCCCTTGTCTCATGGTGATTTTGGCGACAGCATGATTATACCCGCGTGAATGGCCTATATGCTATGATCTGCATGGACTACGGCGAGAGGGGCTACCGTTTGTCCCTAACGTTAAGCCGCCTAGCGGCCTCGGACCCCGGTTGGTCGTCCGGAATCAGGCCGTTAGGCGGCCATCGGTCAGGGATACCCCGTTTGCTCATACCGGCATACACGACGCATGCAGGGACGGGGTATGCCTGGTTCTTCACCGCAGTGATTCTTGCCGGATACGTTGGCCCTCTCCATCCCCCGGACCCCGCTTCCCCCGAGCCGGGGAAGGGGAATTGGATCCAATTCCCCTGAATGGCGACGCTCTGTGTGCCCTCGTCCCCTGCGATGGCCCTCGTGTCGGAGGTGGTCGGCTCCCATCGTTTCGGGGCGTCGGTCATGGACGAGGTCCTTTAGGTTTTGATGGCTCTCCTCGTCCCCCGGATTTGAACTCGGAGCGCAACAGCCCGTAGATCAGCATGTCCTCGTAGGCCCCGCCCAGGTAGATGGCCTCTCGCTCCCGGCCCTCCTGACGGAATCCGCACTTCTCCAGTACGCGTTGGGCGCTGACGTTGAACGCGGCGGTCCGCGCGACCACCCGGTGCAGGTTCAGGTAATCGAATCCATATCGGAGCAGGGTGATCGCCGCGTCGGTGGCGTAGCCCCGATTACGCCAGGCGGGGAGGACGCCGAACCCCAGCCGGGCGTTGCGGTCACGCCATTGGATCTTCGCCAGCTGGATATCGCCGATGAGCTTGCCGTCCGGCAGGAAGATACCCAGATAGATCTGCTCGTGGCCCTGCTTCCGCTGGATCTCCTCGAACCATCGATCCGCCTGTTCCACGGAAAGGCCGGGGGTGAACGTCTCTGTGGGACGCTCCTCTGTCTCGACCAGATGCCAGTATCGTCGACAGTCCTCCCGCTCCAGCGTGCGGAGGATCACCAGCTGGCCCCTCAATACCTGCATGGTATCTTCCGTTTCACCCCCGTCGGGCCCGGGTTCAGGTGGACGCCTGGGCCTGGAGATCCTGCGGCAGCGTGTTGACGGCCCAGCTGTAGAACGTCCAGACGTGATCGGGGTTCAGAGAGCTGGGTGTCAAAGTGGCCAGGCCCGTGTAGATGGCGTGCGCATGCGTCAGCAGGTCCTGCCAGGCCTCCGGAAACGTGCGCAATGCCCATTCGAGGCCGGTGAGCTTGGAGGTGGGACGGCGGTATCGGAGGCCGTAGAGCACGCGACACACGTTCAACACGGCCTGCAGGCGCTGAAGCGGCGATGGGCGCATCTTGACGATGGGGGCGATGCTCCACAGCTCACCGAGCAGGGTCTCCCGGATCATCGGCCATCGGCTGGGCGCGAAGAGCTGTGTCGGCATCGGCCCCGAGAGGGGCACACCGGCCTCGCGCAGCTCCTGTCGCTCCAGCGGCCATTTGTCGTATCGGCGATCCGGATCGAACACGCCGCCTTGCACGCGATCGGCTACCAGCGAGCGCTGGTACTCGTTCATCTCCGCCTGGACGGGGAAGATCCCCTCCAGCACGGCGCCATACCGCCCGTGATCGCGCAGTTCGTCGAAGAGCTCTCGGATCCGTCGCCGCTGTCCTGGTGTAAACGGGCGCTTGATGACGCATGTGAAATCGACGTCGCTGAGGTGGGGGTTGAAGCACCCGTACGCGATGGATCCCGAGAGGTACAGGCCGATCATCTGGCCTTGCAGGATGTGGCCCAGCCGCTC
>JAJRVX010000481.1:0-8274 GCA_024277095.1 Chloroflexota bacterium | reverse complement strand
CTGGCCTGGACCTCGGATCTGACGGCCCATTGGGCGGCGGAGTGGGTGCGATGGGATGGGTTCACCCGGTTCGTGGCCCAACTGGCGAGCTGGGTGCTGCCCGCCCCGGGCTCTGAGCGCCTGCAGGTCGAGGGGAGCGTGGAGGACGGCTCGATGGTGATCCGGGTGGACGCCGTGGACGACGGCGGGCGTCCGTGGGATTTCCTGGACGTGCAGGCGACGATCCTCGGCCCCGATCTGGAGCCGAGGCGGGTGACGCTGGCTCAGGAGGCGCCGGGTCGGTACCGTGCCTTGGTGCCGGTGACGGGCCCGGGCGTCTACATGATTCAGGTCGTGGCCTCCGAGTCGACGGAGGATGTCGGCGAGGCGTCGGTAGAGCAGGCCACGATCGGCGTGGTGGTTCCCTACTCGCCTGAGTACAGACGGGGGGAGGCGATGGAGGGGGAGCGCCTGCTGGCCCGCCTGGCGCGGGCGACCGGGGGCGATCGGCTGGACACGCCGGAGCTGGCATGGGCGAAGACCTCCGTGCCCGCCCGGTCGTCGCGGCCGTTGGGGACGGCGTTGCTGTGGCTGGCCATCCTGTTGTTCCCTCTGGATGTGGCCGTGCGGCGGCTGCATCTGAGCCTGGGCGAGGGGGGGCGGCTGCTGGCCCGGGCGCGGGCGTGGCTCTCGTGGCGCCGGCGGCGGACGGCTGAGCAGGCGGCGGCTCGTGAGGCGCATCCCCGACTGCGACAGCTCTTCGCCGCGCGGGAGCGCGGCCGGGCGCGCAGCGCTCGCCGTCAGGTCAATGAGGAGGAAGCGAATTGAACCCTCTTTCCCGGTGGTGTGTCCGAAATGGTGGAGATCCCGCGAGGTCCATCGCAAGCCCACAGGGGAGGTGCGGAGGGACCTCCCTCCGCCAGAACATCCTCTTTTTCCGCACGAGAAAGATACACTACCTCTTCCCCTCTTGAGGTGTGCGAATCTCGGAATTCTGAGTACAATAGCGGGAGTCGGATGCGCTTGAGTGGGTTCCCATCGGCGGGCGGCCTATGGAGGGCCGGGAGGACGTCATGACCCGAAAGGCGAAGTTCATCATCAGCGATACCCATCTGGGGGCCGGGCTGTACGAGGCCGGGAACGTCCTGGAGGATTTCATCAGCGACGCCGATTTCACGCAATGGGTCCACGATCTCATCGCGGAGAGCGAGCGCGATGGCGTGGAGATGGAGTTGATCATCAACGGGGATTTCCTGGAGATGTTACAGGTGCCGGCCGTGCCGTCCTTCGATCCGCTGGCCAGCTACCCGCCGGAGGTGTACGCGCCCAGTCATGAGGCGGCGTGTGTGCAGAAGATGCGCCACGTGGTCGACGGGCATCCGGCCGTGTTCGCCAGCATGGCCGATTTCCTCCAACTGGGGCCTCCTCGTCGCTCCATCACCATCATCAAAGGGAACCACGACCCTGATCTCTACTGGCCGGGGGTGCAGGATGTCATCCGCCAGGCTATAGGGGCCAGAGGGGACCTGGCCGATCTGCTCACCTTCCCCCCGGTGGCCCTCCAGCGGGAGGGATTGTACGTGGAGCATGGGAACCAGTACACGGAGCGCATCAACCGATACCGGGACTTCGCCAGGCCGCTGGACCCGGAGCGTCCGGGGGAGTTGGAGCGGGTGCCCGGATCCCGTTTCGTGTACGAGTTCTTCAACTCCCTGGAGCGTGAGCGCCCCTGGATTGACGGCGTATCGCCGCTCACCGCGCTGATCTGGTATGCGTTGCAGTTCGATCCCGGGTTTGCCCTGCTCGCCCTGGCGACGCTGCTGCCGGCCGCGCCGGGGTTGATCGCCGGTGAGTTGGGATTCCGGGCGGCGACCCCGGGAATGGCGGAGGCGGCATCGTTGCTGAACGATCTGGCCACGCCCGAACAGCAGGCCGTCGTGTCCCGGCGACTGGCCGAGGATCCAGCGTTCCGGGCTGCCTTCTATCGCCGCGTGGAGGCCGCGCTGGAGACGACGGGTTTGGAGGAGCGTCCGCCGTCACGCGCCGCCCCCGATGGCGAGCTTGATCCGTTCCGGGTGGCGCAGGACATCCAGCGTCGTTATACGGATGCGTTGGTTGCGGAGGCGGAGCGGAAGGCGGCCGAGACCGGCGCGCTGGTGGTCAGCTTTGGACATACCCATCGCCCGGTCGTGCGTCAGCTATCGAACGGGGGCGTGTACGTCAACAGCGGCACATGGGTGTGGCGCGGGGATTTCGCCGGGGCGGATCGGGAGGTGTGGCGCGATCTGTTCGAGAATCCCACGAAGTACAGCGAGTACCGGGAGCCGACCTATGTGCGCGTGGATTACGACGAGGAGGGACGCCCTCGGGCCGGATTGCACCTTCTCAGCCGCCCTACGCCGGAGCCCCGTCCGCCGACGCAGGAGCGCATCGGGTGCCTGGAGGCGCTGAAACGGTTGTTGACCGGGGGCTGAGTGGTGCACGAGCGTTTGCTTGCCACGCGCGACGGTGCTATAATGTGCCAGCCCCGCTGACGGTGACGTCACGAAACACCAGCTGTTCGGCCTCATCGGCCAGGGTGGCCGACGTAACCGACACACGAGATCACCCACAGGTTGAAGACGATGTCCCTTACCCTCGCACAGGTCCGACATATCGCTGAGCTTGCGAAACTGGGTTTAACGCCGGAGGAGGAGGAGCGGTTTCGCGATCAGCTCTCCGCGATCCTGGATTACTTCGGCCGGTTGCAAGAGGTGGATACCTCGGCGATCCCGGCGACGGCGACCGTGTTGCCCGTGCGCAACGTGATGCGTGATGACGAGGTGCAGCCCTCGCTGAGCCGGGAGGACGCGCTGGCGAATGCCCCGGACGTGGCCGACGGCCAATTCCGGGTGCGGGCCGTGCTGGAGTAAGGCGACCTGTCGGGATCGGCCACGGGAAGCCGATCTTTCGCACATCGCTCCCTGGGGAGAGGAGTTCCTTGGATCTTTATGCTTTGACCGTTCACGAGGCGCAGGATTTGCTCCATCGCGGTGAGATCTCCGCCGTAGAGCTCGCCGAGTCGGTGTTGGAGCGCATCTACGCGCTGGACAATGATATCAAGGCCTATCTGACGTTGACTCCGGAGGCGGCGCTGGAGCAGGCGAAGGAGGCGGATCGTCGTCTGGCCGCCGGGGAGCGCACGCCTCTGCTGGGCATCCCGCTGGCCATCAAGGACGTGCTCTGCCTGCAAGGGGTGCCCACGACCTGCGGGTCCCGCATCCTGGAGGACTTCATCCCGCCGTATGATGCCACCGTGGTGAGCCGGCTGCGGGAGATGGGAGCCGTCTTCCTGGGCAAGACCAACACGGACGAGTTCGCCATGGGCTCCTCCACGGAGAACTCGGCCTTCTTCACCACGCATAACCCGTGGGATCTGGATCGGGTGCCTGGGGGGTCCAGCGGCGGCAGCGCGGCGGCCGTCGCCGCCGATCTCTGCCTGGGGGCGTTGGGCACGGATACCGGGGGCAGTGTGCGTCAGCCGGCAGCGTTCTGCGGGGTGGCGGGCCTGAAGCCCAGCTACGGCCGGGTGTCTCGTTACGGCCTGGTCGCCTTCGCCTCCTCGCTGGATCAGGTGGGCACCCTGGGCAAGGACGTCCTGGACGCGGCGATCCTGCTTCAGGCCATCGCCGGACACGACCCGCGTGATTCCACGTCCATGGACCTGTCGGTGCCGGATTACCTGGCGGCCTTGCGGAAGGCGGACGTGCGCGGCCTGCGCGTGGGCGTCCCTCGGGAGTACTTCATCGAGGGGATGCAGCCGGAGGTGGAGGCGGGTGTGCGCACGGCGATCGATCAGCTGGTGGACATGGGCGCCGAGGTGGTGGACATCTCCCTGCCGCACACGGAATACGCGCTGCCCGTCTACTATCTCATCGCCCCGGCGGAGGCGTCGGCCAACCTGGCCCGTTACGATGGCGTCCGCTATGGGCTGTCGGTGCCCGCCGGGGATCTGTGGGAGACCTACCGGCAGACGCGAGGGCGGGGGTTTGGCCCCGAGGTCAAGCGGCGCATCATGTTGGGCACCTACGCCCTCTCCGCCGGTTACTACGATGCGTACTACCTCAAGGCCGGGCAGGTGCGCACGCTGCTGCGGCAGGACTTTGAGCGGGCCTTCCAGCAGGTGGATGTGATCGTCTGCCCCACCAGCCCGACTACCGCCTTTCGGATCGGCGAACGGGCCGATGATCCGCTGGCGATGTATCTGAGCGACATCTTCACGCTGTCCGTGAACCTGGCAGGCGTGTGTGGCATCAGCATCCCGTGTGGCTTCGACGATCAGAGCCTGCCCATCGGCCTGCAGATCATCGGGCCGGCCTTCGGGGAGGAACGCATCCTGTCGGTCGCCTACGCGTATCAGCAGGCCACCGAATGGCATAAGCGTCGGCCGCCCCTGCCGGTGGCCGCATGAAATCCATCGATTCCGAGGTTAGACCATGAAGGTCATCATCCCATTGGCGGGATTCGGCACGCGTCTTCGGCCCCACACGTATAGCAAGCCGAAGCCCCTGGTGCATGTGGCGGGCAAGCCGGTGTTGGGGCATATCCTGGATAAGCTGAGCGGGCTCGATCTGGAAGAGGTGATCTTCATCGTCGGGTACCTGGGGGAGCAGATCCAGGAGTATGTGGACGCTCACTATCATTTCCCTGCCCGCTATGTGGAGCAGAAGGAGCTTCTGGGACAGGCCCACGCCATCTGGCTGGCGCGGGAATATGTGCAGGGGGACGTGCTCATCATCTTCGTGGACACGATCTTTGAGACGGATCTCCTGGCGGCGCCTTCGATTGAGGCGGATGGCGTGCTCTACGTGAAGGAGGTGGAGGATCCCCGGCGGTTTGGCGTGGTCGTCGTGAAAGAGGGGCGCGTGGTGCGCCTAGTGGAGAAGCCGGCCACCGACGAGCACCGGCTGGCGGTGATCGGCGTCTACTATATCAAGGACAGCCAATGGCTGATGCGGGCCATCGACGAACTGATGGAGCGGGACATTCAGACCAAGGGGGAGTACTACCTGGCCGATGCGCTGCAATTGATGATCGATCAGGGGGCCTGGTTCATCCCCAAGGAGGTCGAGGTCTGGGAGGATTGCGGCAAGCCGGAGACGGTGCTGCATACGAACCGGTACCTCCTGTCCAAGCTCCAGGACAACGGGCAGAAGGCGCATCTGGTGAACACGACGGTGATCCCGCCCGTGTACATCGCGCCGACGGCCACGGTGGAGAACTCCATCATCGGCCCTTATGCGACCATCGCCGACCACGCGACGGTGCGCAATTCGCTGATCCGGGACTCGATCATTGACGAGGGCGCACAGATCTGCGATACCATGCTGGATCAATCACTGATCGGTAAGAACGCGCTGGTGCGGGGGCGCTATCATCGGTTGAACGTGGGGGATTCCTCTCAGGTTGACTTCAGCGATGTCGATTGAGACACCGGTGCGTTGTCGGGCGGAGACCCGATATCCGGAGCGGCCGACGGCCGTCTATTGGGAGGGGGTATGGCATCCGGTGAGCCTCCTGCGGAGCTGGCGGGAGCCGGGTGCGATCTGTTTCCGGGTGCGCAGCGAGGCGGGCTTGTGGTTCCTGTTGCGCTATCACCTGGCCGAGGACTGCTGGCGGGTCCGCCGTTTGCCTTAGAGCGTGCCCGAGGGATTGGGGAGGCCCGGAGGGGCTTCACCCCTCCGGAAAAAGCCTTTCTCCCGCTTCTGACCAGCCCGGCCTCGGCCCAGGCCCCTGCGGAAAGGGCCGAGAAAGGCAGGTGCGGGCCGGAAAAGTGGGATTTCCGTGGAGGAGAGGTCCCCTCCACACCTCCCCCTGTGGAGCTGGTAGCTGAGGGAGACCCTCAGACACCTTACCGGTAAATTTCTAAGTGGTGGCTTTTCAGGTGCTCTTTTTAAATGCACACGAGGCCCGTGGCGAGGGAGGGCACGGGCGTGGGAGGATCAAGGATGATCGTCGGAACGGTGCGTGAGGTCAAGGACAACGAGTATCGGGTGGGATTGACGCCCGGTGGCGTGTCCTGTCTGGTGCAGGATGGGCATCGGGTGCTGGTAGAGCAGGGGGCGGGCGAGGGGTCCGGCATCACGGATGAGGAATATGCGTCCGTCGGCGCCGAGATTCTGCCCACGGCCGCGGAGGTGTGGGAGCGGGCGGAGCTCATCGTGAAGGTCAAGGAGCCGGTGCCCGCCGAGTACGCCTACCTGCGTCCCGGCCTCGTGCTCTTCACCTTCCTTCACCTGGCGGCCAGCGAGTCGCTGACGCGGCAGATGATGACCAGCGGCGTCACCGGCATCGCCTACGAGACGGTGGAGCTGGCCGATGGCTCGTTGCCGCTGCTGGAGCCGATGAGCGAGATCGCCGGCCGCATGGCGGTTCAGATCGCGGCGCATTACCTGGAGAAGATGAACGGTGGGCGGGGGAAGCTGCTGGGCGGGGTGCCCGGCGTGCGCCCATCCGATGTGGTGGTGATCGGCGGCGGGACGGTGGGGACCAACGCGGCGCAGGTCGCGTTGGGTATGGGGGCTCACGTCACCGTGCTGGATATCGACCTGGAGCGGCTGCGGTATCTGAGCCACATTTTGCACGGCAGCCTGACGACCTTGAACTCCGATCCGCACAGCATCGCCCACTCGGTGAACTACGCGGATGTGCTCATCGGGGCGGTGTTGATCAAGGGGGGGAAGGCGCCGACGCTGGTCACCCGGGACATGGTGCGCACCATGAAGCCCGGGAGCGTGATCATCGATGTGGCGGTGGATCAGGGCGGCTGTGTGGAGACGAGCCATCCGACGACGCACAGCGCCCCGATTTACTTCGTGGATGGGGTGCTGCACTATTGCGTAGCCAACATGCCGGGCGCCGTGCCGCGCACGTCGACCTTTGCGCTGGCCAACGCGACGATCCCGTACGTGCGTCAGCTGGCGGCGCTCGGGTTTGAGCGGGCCGTGCGGGAGAACGCGGCGCTGGCCCGGGGCGTCAACATCTATGGGGGACGGGTGACCTATCAGGCTGTGGCGGAGACCTTTGGCCTGACGTACGATCCGTTGGATCAGATCCTTTAGAGGGGAGGCTACGATTGCGGGACTTCGTGTCGGAGCGTGTGCGTCGGGTGCCGCCGTCGGGCATTCGGCGTTTCTTTGACATCGTTGCGACCATGCCGGAGGTGATCTCGCTGGGCATCGGGGAGCCGGACTTCACGACGCCGCCTCATATCCTGGAGGCTGGCGTGCGCTCCCTACAGGGCGGCGAGACGCATTACACCTCCAACTCGGGCACCATCGAGTTGCGCGAGGCGATCGCCCGTCACCTGATGGAGCGTTACGGCGTCTCCTATGACCCCCAGCGAGAGGTCCTGATCACGGTGGGGGTGTCGGAGGGGCTGTACCTGGCGATGAGCGCTTTCATCGATCCGGGGGATGAGGTGATCGTTCCTCAGCCGTGCTTTGTGGCGTACACGGCGGAGGTGATGCTGGCGGGCGGGGTGCCGGTCCCCATCGCCACCCGGGTGGAGGATCGCTTCCAGGTGACGCCGGAGCAGGTGGAGGCGGTCATCACGCCGCGCACCAAGGCGATCTTATTGGGGTATCCTAACAATCCCACCGGCGCGGTGATGAGCTACGAGAACATGGTGGCGGTGTGCGAGGTCGCCAGACGGCACGATCTGCTGATCATCTCGGATGAGATCTACGATCGCCTCGTCTACGGGGTGGAGCATGTGTGCGTGCCGTCACTGCCGGGGACGTGGGAGCGCACGGTGCTTCTGGGCGGGTTCTCCAAGGACTATGCCATGACCGGCTGGCGCATCGGGTATGCGGCCGCCCCGGCGGAGCTATTGGCGCCGATGCGCAAGATCCACCAGTACACCATCATGTCCGCTCCCACCACGGCCCAGGCGGCCGCCCTGGCGGCGCTGACCAACGGCGACTCCTGCGTACAGGAGATGGTGGCGGAGTACGATCGGCGTCGGCGGCTGATCGTGGACGGCCTGAACAGCATCGGGCTGCCGTGCTTTGAGCCTCAGGGCGCCTTCTACGCGTTTCCGTCGGTGTCGCACTCCGGCATGACGGACGAGGAATTCGCTGCGCTGCTGTTGGAGGAGGAGCAGGTGGCCGTGGTGCCCGGCAGCGCCTTCGGGGCGGGCGGCGAGGGGTATGTGCGTTGCTCCTACGCCACCGCTTATGAGAAGATCGAGGAGGCGTTGGAGCGGATGGCCCGCTTCGTGCGTCGGCACGGGTAGCCGGCGGGGGCCTTTTTCTG
>JAJRVX010000480.1:0-34106 GCA_024277095.1 Chloroflexota bacterium | reverse complement strand
GCCGGGAAAGGGCAGGTGCAAAGCGGAAGAAGAGGATGTTTTGGCGGAGGGAGGCCCCTCCGCACCTCCCCTGTGGGCTTGCGATGGGCCTGGCGGAGTTTCCACCATTTTGGATACACTATCCCTGCACGCGGGCGTGGTAATGTGCGCTGCGGTTGGGATGGAGCCCGCTATCGGCATGATGGAGCGCGTTGCGATCGCTTTTAACGCTTCATCAGGAGCGGAAGGTGTATCCTGGCCCCGGAACCACGGGCTGAGTCGGCCTCGTACGCGCCCATATCGCAGGCGTCATCCCCCTTACCGGTGCCGCCTGCCCGGAGGTAGCCTCGCTGATCCCGACTTCGGCCGGGATCACAGCCGCTCACATGGGATGGTATGGCATTGATGGCCGGGCCCGACAACAGGGCGTGGGTATGGGTGATGCCGCTGTTATCCTGGAGGGGCCCAAGGTAGCTGTCGAGATTGGTGTCCAGGACATCGCCGGTGGCCGTGAATCCGCACCATTTGGATCCGGTCATGTTATACCCGAGCGACGTGACGTAGGTGCCGCACGATTCGATGATGCTGTTACGGATTTGGACGATCCGGCGATCTATACCGACGTTGAACAGGGCCGTGGGATCGGGGTAATTGGACACGATCGTGCTATGGTGGATGCTCACCGACTCGGCGTTGCCGAGGTAGATCTGCCAGGAGGCCGAACCGCTCACCGTGCTGTTGTCGATGATCAGGTCGGAGCCATAGAAGGCAAGGGCGATGTCGACGTTGCCCTGTGTCAGGTCATCGGTGATCAGGCTGCGGATCAGCGTGAGCGCCGAATCGATCACTTTGATGCCATCCTCTCCGATCACGCCGCCGGAGGCCTCCGTCGAGGAGGGGTAATTGAACTCCCGGTTGCCGGTTACCGAGCTTTGCGTCAGAGTGACGGCGGAATTGGAGCGGATGGCGATGCCCGCGGCGAGGTTGCCAAGCGCCTCGCTGACCACGTTATCGGTGACCTGGCTGTTGATCATCGTCAACGTGCTTTGGGATATATCGAGGCCGCCGTCGCGATTACCGCTCACCCGCACGCCCTCCATGCGCACCCGGCTATCGGTCGCCTCGATCCCCGTGAGCGCATTGCCGCGAATGGCCCCGCCTATGAACGTGACATCGCTTTTGTATGCGGAGATCCCTACGTCGTTGTTGTCGGCGATGATGCTGTTGGTGAAAACGGCCTTCACCTCAGACAACAACAACCCCATACCATGGGCGCCGGTGTTGCCTGTGACGCTGCTGTTGTTCATGATCAGGGTGAGGGGCCCCACGTTGATGCTCCCGTCGACGGGTCTGGGATTGCCCGTATGATGGGAGATGTTGTCCTTGATGGCGACGTTGTTCAGCGTCAAGACGCCATCGCCGCCGCCCCAAATCGCCGGGCCGGTTTCCTCGCCCGAGGCGTAGCCGCCGCGGATGGTCAGGTTGTTGAGCGTGAGTCGGCCGGCTGTTCCCCCGAAGAGCAGGATGCGAAACTCGGGCGCGTTGCTCGCCCGGCGGATGGTGGCCCCATTGCCCTCGATGGTGACGGCGGAGAGGATCGGGGGCAATCCCGTGGGGCCGATGAAGAAGGACCCCACCTTGTCGGTGTAGACCGCCGTGAGCGTGTACGTGGATGGGGTGAGTACGATGACGTCGGCGCCATGTCCGGCCGGGCATTCGCCGCTTTTGTTGCCGGATGCCGAGTCGGTTTCGGCGGCGATGATGGCCTCGATGAGCGAGCAACGTCCGTCGTTGGCAACTGTCATGTGGGTGGTGTTCACCGTGATCGAGGTCGCATAGAGTGGTTGCTCCATCACGAGCAGCGTGAGCGTCAGTGTCAGCAACAGCAGGAGGTGGGACCTGGTGCGGAGCGCCCGTTTCCGGGCGAGTGGCTGAAATCGAGTGGACGGGTGGTCATTCATTCTCGGCTCCTCCTCGCAGAGTTGATCATACAGGGTCTGGGATGTGTCGGGGGAATATACGGCACCTTGTGGAACACTTGCCAGAAGGCTCATATCGCTGACCCCCTGGGGGGCCGCCAGCGGAGCCTCGTAGCGTTCTCGCTCAGCCAAACTGTTCAGCCGTCACTTCCCTATGTGCCCGTCTCAAGGGATGCCTTTGGAATTTTGACGTAAATCGGTGGGACATTTCATGGGGGGTGCGGATAGGCAGCCCAGTCTCTCTCAAGTTCCTCAACGGTCAGCGCTTGACATGTCCTCGCGTGTTCCGGGCTGTGGCCGCCTTGTGGATCGCGTGTGCGACGTGTCTGGTGGAGGATGGCGGTGGAACGCCTCAGCGAAGAGGTGTCGGCTTTGCTCGTGGGGATCGTTGGGGTGTGGGCTCCTCCTTCCTTCCTGCCCCTTATCTGTCTGGGCCTGGCCCGTACTCATCGGGGCCCGGGGGGAATAGGCCAGGGGCGGGAAAAGGCCTCTTGGGTCGGGGGGAGAGCCCTCGGCATCTCCCGGTTTCCGGAGCGAAAGCGCCCTTCCTGGGGCCGCGGCGGTCGCTTCCTCCCGCGAAGATGCGCCAGGGGCGATCTTTTGCGCTAATGTCCGATGTAGCGAGCGTATAATGCCCGGGCCAGGGCCGGGTCGTCGGTTCCTTTGATGATGGCCCGGCCGTCGGGGAAGATGGTGAACTCGTAATCATCCACCTGGACCCGCAGCAGGTAGGGGGTGACCCGGACCCGACCGACCTTCTCCAGGGAGCGGGCGAGCTGGGACAGATCCGGCGGAGAGCTTCCCGCCGCGGACACCTGCACGGCATTGCGCCCGCAGAGGGTCACCGATTGGGTGCCCGCCTCCGCCTCCAGGAACGCATACTCGCCCCGGCCGCAGGTGGGGCAATCAGGACGGGGCCCCCTGATCTCGAAGCGCTCCAGGCGGTTGTCCAGCAGATCGAAGTGCAGCATCCCCCGGGTGACCTCGGCCATTCCCGAGAGCCATTTCAGCGCCTCGCCGGCGGCGATGGAGGCCACCACGGACACGGCCGGGCCCAACACGCCGGCCGTGTCGCAGGTCGCCAGGGAGCCCGGGGTGGGCGGCTCCGGCATCACGCAGCGCAGGCACGCCGTCTCATGCGGGATGATGGTCATCGTCATGCCGTAGGAGGCGACGGCGCCGGTGTAGATCCACGGCTTCTCCAGGCGCACGCAGGCGTCGTTCAGCACGTAACGCGTCTCCATGTTGTCGGTCCCGTCCATGACCAGGTCCACATCCCGGATCAGGCCCGAGACGTTGCCCGGGTTCACGTCCGTGACCACATCCTCCACGGTGATCTGGCTGTTGATCCGGCGCAGCTTGCGGGCCGTAGCGACTGCCTTGGGCAACGCCTCGGCCGCGTCCTCCTCGTCGAACAGGATCTGGCGATGCAGGTTGTTCAGCTCCACGAAGTCCCGGTCCACAACCCGGAGGTATCCGACGCCCGCCCGGGCCAGGAGGTTCGCGATCACACTGCCGGTGGCCCCGCACCCGATGACGGCCACGCGCGAGCGCAGGAGGCGGCGCTGGCCGGCCTCCCCCAGCGCGGGAAACAGGATCTGTCGGCTGTAACGGGATAGCTCGCGCTCATTCATGGAGACCAACCCTCCGGCGCTCCTGATATGCCTTCCACTCCGCCCGGGTCAGCATCAGGTCGATCTCATCGGTCTCATCGATACGCCCGCGTCGATCCAGCACCACGGGCCGGCAGTCCACCTCTCGAAACCCGAAGTGACGCCACAGGCGTAGGCTGCGCTGATTGAACCCCCACACGCCCGGGATGTAGAAGCGGTCGGCGCCCAACCGCTCGAATCCGTAGGCCAGGAGCAGCTCTACCGCCTCGGTCCCGTAGCCCTGCCCCCAGTACCGCCTGTCGCCGATGAGGATGGGGAGGCGGTAGATCCGTTCGCCGGGGTAGCGCTCGTTCACCCAGGGCAGGTTCATGCGCTCCAGGCAGATCTCGCCGATGGCGTGCCCGTTCACCTCGATGATGAACAGGAGGCCGTGTTGGGAGAGGTACTCGTAGATGGGGCGGATGTCCTCCGCCGATCGGGCGTTGATGTCGTTCCCCTCGCTCAGGCGCAGCACCTCCTCGTCCTGGTACCAGGCCAGGGCGGTGGGAAGGTCGGCCTCCGTGAAGGGACGTAGCACGATGCGCCGGCCACGCAGCGTCAGATCGTGCTCCTGGATCACCGCCCGGCCTCCTCCAGCCGGCGGTCGAGCACCTCGCGCACCACCTTCACATCGGCGGGGAGGTATACGGGCGGATTGGCGTATGTGGCCTCCACCTCGTCCAGCGTGTCCTCATGATATCCCAGCTTGAACTGGGTGAACTTCAGGCCGTGCGCTGTGGAGATGACGACCACCCGATCGTCCCGGTGGATGACGCCTTTGCGTACCAGCTTGAAGAGCACGGCCAGGGCCACGCCGGTGTGCGGGCACGTGTACATGCCGGTGCGGTCGGCCATGGCCGATGCGTTCGCCAGCTCGTGCTCGGTGGCCTGCTCCACGATGCCGTCGAACTGACGCAGCACCCGCACCGCCTTCTCATAGCTGACCGGGTTGCCGATCTGGATGGCGGAGGCCAGCGTCTTCTGGGCCCGGATGGTCACCTTCTCCTCGAAGCCCCGCAGGTAGCTCTGGTAGAGCGGGTTGGCCTTGGCCGATTGCGCGGCCACCAGCCGGGGGAGCTTCTCGATAAGGCCCAGCTCTCGCATGAGCAGCAGGCCCTTGCCCAGCGCGGCGATATTGCCCAGGTTCCCCACCGGGATGATGATCCAGTCGGGCACGGCCCAGTCGAATTGCTGGACGATCTCGATCCCCACCGTCTTCTGGCCCTCGATGCGCAGGGAGTTCATGGAGTTGGCCAGGTAGATGGTGTTGTCCTTGGTGACCTCCTTGACGATGCGCATGCAGCCGTCGAAGTCGGTATCCAGGGCCAGGACCAGGGCGCCGTTGGCGATGGGCTGGATGAGCTGAGCTGTGCTCACCTTGCCGCGAGGGAGGAACACGATGGTGGGGATGCCCGCGGCCGCGCCGTATGCGGCCAGGGCCGCCGACGTGTCTCCGGTGGAGGCGCAGGCCACCGCGCGGATCGGCTTGCCCTGCGCGATCATCTGGCGCACCACGCTGACCAGCACCGTCATGCCCAGATCCTTGAACGAGCCCGTGTGGCTGTTGCCGCACAGTTTGACCCACAGATCGGGAAGGTCGATCTGTCGGCCCAGGCGTTCGGCCCAGAAGAGGTTCGTGTGCCCTTCGTACATGGAGACGATGTTGTCGTCGTCGATGTCGGGCACGACCCATTCCTTCTTGCCCCAGACGCCTGAACCGTAGGGCCATTGGGTGGTGCGGGCCCGTTGCTCGAACAGGCGCATCCAGGCGGAGGCGCTGCGGTCCCGTAGCGCTTCCACGTCGTGGGCCACCTCAAGCAGGCCGCCGCAGGAGGGGCATTCGTAGATGACCTCGTAGAGGGAGTAACGACCGGGGCAGCCTCGGATGCACTGAAACCAGGCTGAGTATGTCATGCCTCTCTCACCATCTATGAGTACGGATTTGTGCACATGGCAGGCATGTTCAATGTACCATCGCAGGGAGGCTTTGTCAACGGCTGGCGTTTGGGGATCGTGCATGGGCCTGTATCCCCGGCCTCGATGGGGACGTGTCCCGCCCGGGTACGCCGCCCCTCTTTCGGGTCATGCGTCTTTTTCGCGTGGGGATACGGCGGGGAGCTTTGAGGGGCGCAGCTCCCCAAAAGAAAATCCCCTGGTTTCCGCCCACAGCTGTCTCGCCCGGCCTCCTCCGCCCGAATCAGGCCGGGAAAGGGCAGGTTCCAGGCGGAAAAGGGGATGTTTGGGCGGAGGGAGGTCTCTCCACGCCATCCCTGAGGACCTACGATAGGCACCGTGGGTTATCTCGCTGGATTTCTACCGTTTTGGATACGCCACCCTCTTTCGCCTTGTGTTGCCGAGGGCACTGAGGCATGATACAATCCTTGAAGAGCCTGCATCTCGCGGTGGGATGCGCCCAGGAAGAGGAGGTTTATGAGCAACCCCTTTGCCGGAAAGCTGATCCTCGTGGCCGATGATGAGCCGAGAATGGTCCAATTCATCCAGAAGAACCTGGAGCTCGATGGCTTTCGGGTGATCACCGCCTCCAATGGCCTGGAGGCAGTGGAGAAGGTGCGCACCGAGCTGCCCGATCTGGTGATCCTGGATGTGATGATGCCCGAGATGGATGGCTTTGAGGCGTTGCGGGCGATCCGGGAGATCTCCGATGTGCCGGTGATCATGTTGACCGTCAAGGGGGAGGAGGGGGACAAGCATCTGGCCTTCTCGGGCGGCGCGGACGATTACGTGACCAAGCCGTTCAGCCCTTTGGAGCTAAGCGATCGTTGCAAGGCTGTGTTGCGTCGGGCCACCGATCGTTCGGTGCGCTCCGACGAGGTGATCAAGGTCGATGATCGGCTGCAGATCGACTTCGCCCGCCGCGAGGTGATCGTGGACGGCGAGCGGGTGAACCTCCGCCCGACGGAGTGGCGGCTCCTCTACCATCTGGTGCAGAACGCGGGCTGGGTGGTGCCCTCTGAGGTCCTGTTGCAGAAGGTCTGGGGATTCGAGTATCGGGATGATATCCAGCTGCTGCGTCTGTACATTGCCTATCTGCGGCAGAAGATCGAGGAGGACACGAACCATCCGAAGTACATCCTGACCGAGCGCGGGGTGGGGTATCGCTTCGTGGACTTTCGACGGGAGCGGGAGGCCTCGGCGGAATAGGGGGTGACTGAGATCGTTTGGTGGCGCGAGTGCGCCATGCTATAATCGTGTTCATGTGGAATCGGTTGCGTGGTATAGCCTGTGGGCTGGGGATCCTGATCCTGGGGGGGATCCTGGGAATCGTCGGCCTGGGATGGCGAATCGATCGCTACGGACAGGTCGATCGGCGACAGCAGGCGGACGTGATCATCGTCATGGGTGCCCGGGTATTGCCGGATGGCCAGCCGGGTCCCGATCTTCGCAGTCGCACCCAGCACGGCGTCAACCTCTATCGGGAGGGATGGGCGCCTTATCTGATGCTGACCGGCGGATTCACGGGCGATTCCGCTTCCGCCGCGGCTGTGGCCCGCCGCCTGGCCCTGGCGCGGGGCGTCCCCGATTCGCATATCCGGCTGGCCGAGGGCTCCCTCTCCACCTGGGAGGACGCGCAGGTGGCCGCAAGCCTCATGCGCCGTCATGGATGGCGGCGGGCGATCGTGGTGAGCCACCCGTTGCATCTGTATCGGACGTACCGGATGTTCCACCGGGAGGGCGTCACCGTATACCCCAGCCCGACCCCGGACGTGGCCGTGTCGTCCATGCCCTGGCGGCGACGGGCCTTCCTGGATCTGCGGGAAGCCCTCGCCCTGGTATGGTCCTATCTGCCGGACCCGGTGCGTTACTCTTCCTGGACCGCGGTGTTACAGGGATGGATCTACGATGGGTTCGTGAGATAAGATGATGGAGAGGATGGGGGAATGGCGAAGGGAAGCGGCGGATGAGGTGGGAAGAGATTGCACGAGCCCGGCGGATCCTGGATCGAGAGCAGGGCACGATCTATAAGGACTGGGGAGGCCGGCTGCGGATCGCGCTGGCGTATCCCAACACGTATTATGTGGGGATGTCCAGCCTGGCCCTGCAGACGATCTATCGTGCGTTCAACGAGCGGCCGCATGTGGTATGTGAGCGCGTCTTCTGGGACAAGGGCGGGCTTCAGGCGGGACGGACGCTGATCTCCCTGGAGTCGCAGCGGCCGGTGGACGAGTTCGATGTCCTCGCCTTCACCGTCTCCTATGAGATGGATTACTTCCACGTGGTGGAGATGCTGCGACAGGCGGGCATCCCGCCGCTGGCCGAGGATCGGGACGAGGACTGGCCGCTGGTGTTGGGGGGCGGTCCGGCGCTCAGCATGAACCCGGAGCCGGTGGCCCCTTTCTTCGACGCCATCGTCATCGGTGAGGCAGAGGGAATCATCGGGGACCTCACCGAGCAGCTCCGAGATGCCGCTGATTCATCCCGGGGGGACGTGCTGGAGCGGTTGGCGGGGCTTCCCGGCGTTTACGTGCCGCTCGTTCACCATAACGATCCCACGCGGCCGGACTGGCGTCCCATCGATCGGCTGTGGGTGCGCGATCTGACGGCGCATTCCACCGTTTCCTGTCTGTACACACCGGATACCGAGTTCGGCGATCTGCATCTCATGGAGATCGCGCGCGGGTGTGGGCGGGGTTGTCGCTTCTGCCTGGCCGGTTACATCTACCGCCCGCCCCGTGAGGTGCCGGTGGACGTCATCCTGGACTGGGCGCGTGAGGGGCTCCGGCATCGGGACAAGCTCGGGCTGGTCGCGGCCGCCGTGTCCGATCACACGGAGATCGACCGGCTGGCCGAGGAGCTCCGCCGCATGGGCGCCCGGGTTAGCGTCTCGTCCATGCGCACGGATCCCATCAGCGTGCCGCTGGTGGAGTTGTTGGCGGAGAGCGGCACGCAGACGTTGACCATCGCGCCGGAGGCAGGGTCGCAGCGGCTGCGGGACGTGATCAGCAAGACGCAGCGGGAGGAGGATCTGCTGGCCGCGGTGGATCTGGCCGAGCGTCTGAGGTTCCCGCAGCTCAAGCTGTATTTCATGGTCGGGCATCCCACTGAGACGGATGCGGACATCCAGGCGCTGGTCGACTTCGTGTTAGAGGCCCGGAGGCGTTTCTCACGCCGCATCACGATCAACACGACCCCCTACGTGCCCAAGGCGCACACGCCCTTCCAGTGGGAGCCGATGGCGCCCGTGGAGGTGTTGAAGCGGCGACAGCGATGGATCAAACGGCAGCTCGCTCCACATCGGATCGGCGTCCGGGCGGATTCGCCCGAGTGGGCCGCCGTGCAGGGGGTGTTGGCCCGTGGCGACCGCCGCCTGGCCCAGGTGTTGTTGCGTGTGGAGGAGCTGTCGATCCCCGCCTTTCGCCGGGCGATGGCGGGATGCGGGCTTTCGGCCGAGGAGTATCTGGGGGCGTGGCCCCAGGACTGCCCCTTGCCCTGGCGGATCGTGAACCCGGCGATCCGGGAGAGCTACTGGCGCATGGAGCGTCGTCTGGCGGAACGCGGCCGGCCGGGGCAGCCCTGCCCGATCGATTCGGCCGGCTGCTTGATCTGCGGCGCCTGTGATGAGGCGTGGGCGTTTCGCTTCCTGGAGGGGCTTCCTCCCAGGCGACGTGGCCGTACGGGCGATGGGGGCTCGCCTCGGCCGCGCCGTCAGCCGACCGGTCTGTTGGGATAACGCTGCTGCTCATGTTTCGACGCACCGTTCAAGGGGTTACGTTCTATCAGTTCACGGAGCTGGCCGAGCAGCGAGGGGTGTGCCATGCCATCAGCACCCGGCTGGGGGGCGTCAGCCCTGCGCCCTTCGCGTCGCTCAATTTGACGACGGCCCGGGGGGACGTTCCGGAGCGGGTCGCCGAGAATCACCGTCGGCTGTGCGCGGCTTTGGGCGTGGACCCCGCCACGTTGGTGAGCCCGCAGCAGGTGCATGGAGCTCGCGTAGAGCGGGTGGGGCGGGAGATGTGCGGGCAGGTCGTGCCCGCCTGCGATGGGCTGGTCACGGACGAGCCCGGCGTGACGTTGCTGCTCCGCTTCGCCGATTGTGTGCCGCTCATCGTCTACGATCCGGATCGGCGCGCCGTCGGGGTGGCTCATGCGGGATGGCGGGGCACGGTGGCTGGCATCGCGACGGCCCTGGTGGATGCCATGCGGCGGGCGTTCGGCTCCCGCCCGGAGAGCCTCATCGCGGGCATCGGGCCGGCCATCGGCCCGTGTTGCTACCGGGTGGGCCCCGAGGTCGTGCGCGAGGTGATCGCGGCCTTCGGATCCCCGGATGGGTTGCTGCCCCGATGGGACGATGGGGCGCATTCCTTCGACCTGTGGGCGGCGAACGCGCGGTTGCTGCGGGAGGCGGGCGTTCGGCGGATCGAGGTGGCGGGGATATGCACGGCGTGCCGTGTGGATGAGTTCTTCTCCCATCGGGCCGAACATGGTCGCACGGGACATCACGGTGCGTTCGCCTGCCTGGTGTAGCCCCGGGGAACTGAGGGAGGAGATCCGCTCCTCCGGAAAAAGCCTTTCTCTCGCCTTCGACCTGCCTGGCCTCGGCCTGGGTCCTTTGGGGAGGGCCGAGAAAGGCAGGTGCAGGCCGGAAAAGATGAGTTTTCCGTGGAGGGGACTCCCTTCCAGCCCCCTGTGGAGCACGCGGTCTGAGTTTGTGGACGAGGAGATGGGAACGCGAGGGGATGGAGGCGCGAGGCGATGTCGGAGGAGAGCCCGGTGATCACGGTGGATCGTGAGCGGCTGAGAAAAAATCTCGAGCAGGTGCGGGAGCGGATCGCGGCGGCGGCCGAGCGAGCGGGTCGATCGGCTGGGGAGATCACGCTGGTGGCCGTGAGCAAGACCCATCCGCCTGAGGCCGTGGTGGCCGCGCTGGATCTGGGAGTTCGTCACTTTGGGGAGAATCGGGTGGAGGAGGGGAACCCCAAGATCGAGGCGGTGCGGGCGCTGCTGACATCGGAGGCGCCGGCGCATGCCGGCAACGGGGGCGTTCGCCCTGATCCGGTCTGGCACATGATTGGGCATGTGCAATCACGCAAGGCTCGTGATGTCATCGCCGGCGGTTACGCCCTGGTGCACTCGGTGGATCGGGTCAAGCTGGCCCGGCGGCTCAGCCGCTTCGCCCTGGAGGCGGGGCGGGTTCAGGAGATCCTGTTGGAGGTCAACGTCAGCGGCGAGGCCACCAAGTTCGGCTTCGATCCGGAGGCGTTGATCCCGGCCGTGGAGGAGATCGCCACGCTCCCCGGGCTGCGAGTGCGCGGGCTGATGACCATGGCGCCCATTGTCGCCGATCCGGAGGACGCCCGCCCCGTGTTTACGGCCCTGCGGACTCTGCGAGATGAGATGGCCTGTCGTTTCCCGGAGCTGGATTGGCATCACCTCAGCATGGGCATGACGGACGACTTCGAGGTCGCCATCGAGGAGGGGGCGACGATCGTGCGCATCGGCCGGGCGATCTTCGGCCCGCGTCGGGCGGAGTGACATGCGGGAAATGGCCGGCCGTATGGCCGTCGCGGTGTGCGGGGCCGGGAGGGCATCGCAAGCGTGGAAAAGGGGATGTCTCGGTGCGATAAGCGCCCGTCTTATATCTCTTGACGAGGGGGAGGGGAAATGCTGCGTGATTCAGCCATGACGTTCGTTGGCGGTGGGACCATGGGCGAGGCCATGATTAAGGGGCTGCTGGACCGGCGGTTGATCGAGCCCGCCCTCATCACGGCATCGGATCCGGCTCCGGAACGTCGCACCCACCTGTCCGCCCAGTATGGCGTCCACGTGACGGATGATAATGTGGAGGCGGTGTCCCGGGCCAAGGTGATCGTGTTGTCCATCAAGCCGCAGGTCTACAAGAAAGTGGCGGCCGAACTGCGTGGTAAGATCCCGGCCGACGCGTTGGTGCTCTCCATCATCGCCGGGACTCGCATCTCCGCTCTGCGAAAGGGTCTGGCACATCAGGCCATCGCCCGCGCCATGCCCAATACCCCGGCGCAGATCGGGCGGGGGATCACGGTGTGGACGACGACGCCCGAGGTAAGCGAGGCTCAGCGGGCGCAGGCGCAGACGATCCTGGGGGCGCTGGGCGATGAGATCTGGATGGATGACGAGGGCTATCTGGACATGGCGACCGCCCTCTCCGGCACCGGCCCTGGCTACGTCTTCCTGTTCATGGAGGCCATGATCGACGCGGGCGTGCACATGGGGTTCTCTCGGGATGTGGCCACCCGGTTGGTGTTGCAGACCATGGAAGGCTCGGTGGCGCTGGCGAAGGCGACGGGGCGGCATCCCACGGAATTGCGCAACGCGGTCACCTCGCCGGGCGGGACGACGGCCGAGGCGCTGTATCAGCTCGAAAAAGGCGGCATGCGCACGGTGCTCTCCAAGGCGATCTGGGCGGCCTATCAGAAGTCGAAATATCTTGGGGGTTTGAGCGAGCAATGATTGGCTTTCTAGTTGTATTCATCAACCTGTTGTTCCAGGTGCTGACGTGGGCGATCATCATCCGGGTGCTGTTGACGTGGTTCCCCAACATCAACCCGGAGAACCCGCTGGTGCAGATCCTGCGTTCCATTACCGATCCCATCCTGGAGCCGGCGCGTCGCATCGTCCCCTCCGTGGGCATGATCGATATCTCCCCGATCGTCGTGTTGATCGTGCTGGAGGTGATGCGAAACGTGTTGGTGTCCTTGCTCGTCAGCCTTTGAGTATGGAACCTTCGGTGGGGCCGTTCGTCCTAGATTAGGGAGGGGATACATGAGAACTCGATGGTGGATGGCGGCCTTACTGATCGCGCTGTGGGTGGGGGCGTGTGCGCCGCCCAGCCTTCCCACACCGACGCCTTCACCGGCGCCTAGCCCGACGCCCGTGCCGGCCCGGTCTGCGCTCCGCCTGGGCGGTGAGGCGCTGGTGGAACAGGCCCGGGAATCGCTGGCGGAGCGGTTGGGGCTGTCGCCCGATCAGATCGAGTTCGTCTCGGTGACCAGCGACGAGATGGCGCTGGAGGATCTGAACTGCCCGACGGCGGAGGGGCCGAAGAAGACGAGCCCTCCGGCGCTGGTGATCGGCCAGGAGATCATCTTCCGAGCGGGTGGCCAGGAGTACGTGTTGCACAGCGATGGCCGACGGCTGATCCTGTGCCGCGCGGGGGAGGAGATCGTGGGGGAGCAGATATGGCCGGAGCCGGAAGGGGAGCCGACGGATAGCCGGTCGGCGGGGGCGGAGATAGCGGTGGTGGCGCAGGCAGTGGCGGATCTGGCCGAGCGCCTGCGGGTCACCAAGGATACGATCCAGGTGCGCTCCGTGGAGGCGGTGGAGTGGCCCGATACCAGCCTGGGGTGCCCCGAGCCCGGCAAGATGTACGCTCAGGTGATCACGCCCGGTTATCGGATCCTGTTGGAAGCGCAGGGGAAGGCCTACGAGTATCATGCCAGCCAGAATCGGGTGGTGTACTGCACCCGTTAGCCGTCCGGGGTGACGCCATGCCCCGGCGAGGACGAGAGAGCGGGACGGAGTGAGCTCCGCCCCGCTTTTGCGTTCCTGCTACCGCCGCAGCGCGATGGGCAGGTAGTAGATATGCTCGCGCACCCGGATCACGATCACCTCGAACAGGTCCCCGACGCTCACTCCGATGGTGGCATCCCCGGTCTGCGGGCCTGCCTGGAACGTCGCCTCCGCCACGCCGTTGATGGTGGTCGTGTGGCGTGGGGAGATCTCGCCGAGCGTGGTGGCGAAATAGACGGAGGTGCCGTCCGCCACCGGATTCCCGAGGCTGTCACGGACCCGGGCCGTGACGGTGATGCTCTCCCCTGGGGATATCAACGTCGCGTCGGCGGTGACGGTGAGCTGAGCCGGCCCTCCCGGTTGTACGGTGATCGAGATGGTGTGGGTGGCGGTGGGGCCTGCCCGCGCCGTGATGTGCGCGATCCCCGGGGTGGGCGGGGCGAAGAAGCTCGCCTGGATGCTCCCGTTTTCCGCCTGCGCGTTGAGGGATGGCGCGCCGGGGGAACCGCCGAGGGGGCCCAGCAGCCCGGCGTCGGTCACCAGCTGAATGCTCGTCCCGTCCCGCACCGGGTTGTCAAAGGCGTCCCATGCCCGGGCCAGGAGCGCGGTCTGGCCGTTCACCTCGACCGTGTCGGACGTGGTGGAGAGCGTGACCCGGGTGGCCGGGCCGGGGACGATCTGGATCTCCGCAACGCCCTGCGCGTCGTTGTCCGCGGTGGCGGTGATGCGCGCCTTGCCCGGCGTGGGGCCCGCGCGTAGCTCGGATAGCGCCCGGCCGTCGTGCGTGGCGGTGCGCGTTGCCGTCACCTGTCCCAGCGTCGTGGAGAAGGTGATGAACGTCCCGTCCCGCACCGGGTTCCCCAGCCGATCGGTCACGGTGGCCGTGATTGGCACGTAGTGATCTCCCGTCTCCACCTCGGAGGACGCGGAGGTGAGCGTGATCCGGGCGGGGTCGCCCGGGACGATGGGGAGGGCCAGGCGGGCGCTGAGCACCGGCCCCGAGCGGGCTGTGATGAGGGCCGCTCCCAGCGCGTCTCCGGCGGTGAAGGTCGCCACGACCTGGCCATCGGCGTTGGTCTGCGCCCGTTCGGGATGGACGGTACCACCGGTGGCCTGAAGATCGACCAGGTGTCCGGCGGCCACGGGGTCGTCGTTGAGATCGCGTACCGTGGCCGTGATGACGGCCTGGCCGCCGCCTACGGTGACCTCAGGGGAGCTGGTCGTCAGGGTGAGCGAGAAAGGCTGTCCCGGCCCCACGATCTCGGCCATGGTGGTGGCGGTCAGCCCGTTCACCGTGGCGGTGATGTGAACCAGGCCGGTCAGGGAGCCGGAGGTGAGCGTGGTGGTCGCTACGCCGCTCGCGGTGGTGCTGGTGGGCGGGTCGACTGTGCCCAGGTCCGCGGCGAAGGTCACAGGGGTGCCGTCCTTCACCGGGTATCCGGCCGGGTCCTGAACCTGGGCGCGTAGTACGGCCCGTCCCTGTTGGCCGCCGCCCACGGCCAGGAGCGGGGGGACCGCGTCCAGGGTGAGGGTGTACGGCCTGCCCGCGCTGATGGGGATGGTGATCGCCTGGCTGACGGCCCCCAGGGTGGCCGTGACGATGCCGGTGCCCTCCAGGGAGCTGGCGGCGAAGGTCGTCGTCACGACGCCGCGGTGGGCGATCGCCGTGGCGGGCGCGACGGAGCCGCCCGAGGCATGGAACTGGACGACCAGCCCGGTCCCGGCGGGCCTCCTATCTGGCTGGAGGATGGTGCCTGTGATGACGGCGCTCCCCAGGACGGGGACCCCGGCCGGATCTGCCGTCAGGGAGATCGTCAGGCTGGAGGTGGCGACGATGGCCGCCCTGCGGGCGTTGATCCGCCCCCAGCCCAGGTACACGTCCGGCCCCGGCTGGGACTCGACGTTCACGTCATCGGCCGTCGTTCGGATGATCTCGGCGATCTGATCCGCGGTGAGGTGGGGGACGGCGCTCCAGAGGAGGGCTGCCAGCCCGCTGACGTGGGGCGTGGCGAAGGACGTGCCCGAGTCCTCGACGTAGGTGAAGTTCAGCGTGGTCGCGTAGATGCCGGCCCCGGGCGCGACGACGTCCAGGGCGGATCCGTAGTTGGAGAGGCTCCATCGTTGATCCTGGTCGGTGGTGGCGCCGACGGCCAGCACCTCCGGGTAGGCGGCCGGATAGTTGACCTGGCCCTGTCCGTTGTTCCCGCTGGCGGCGACGATCAGCATGCCGTGATCGTGGGCCTGCTTGATGGCCAGGTGCAGCAGGTCCGAGGTGACGCCCGGTGGGAGGCTCAGGCTCAGGTTTACGATGATCCGTCGCGAGGCGAACGCGTCCAGGTAGTGGAGCGCCTCCACCAGGCTGCCCAGGTCGCCGCGACCGGTCTCGTCGAGGACCCGCAGGCTCATGAAGCGGGCTCCCCAACCCAGGCCCGCCATGCCGATGCCGTTGTCCGTCGCGGCCGCTGCGGTGCCGGTCACCTGGGTCCCATGGCCTTCCTGATCCAGCGGCGCCGCGTCGTAGTCCACCCAATCCCAGCCGTAACAGTCGTCCACGTAGCCGTTCCCGTCGTCGTCGATGCCGTCCTGGTCGCAGATCTCGCGCCCCAGCGTGGCGTTATAGACGCTCTCCGCCGGGTTCAGCCAGAGCGACTCCCGCAGGTCGGGGTGGTGGTAGTCCACCCCTGAGTCCACGACGGCGATGAGGGCCTCTTGGGCGTCGCGGATCACATCCCAGGCGGACGGCGCGTCGATGCGGGACAGGTTCCATTGGGCGGTGGCGAAGGCGGGATCGTTTGGCGTGTAGGCCGCGTAGAGGTAATAGTTGGGCTCCGCGAACTCGACGGCAGGCTCGTCTTGCAGGGCTGCCACCGTGGCGTTTTCCTTGCCGCTGGGGATGGCGACCCATAGCGCGCCCAGATGGTCGAACCGCTTGATGAGGCGACCTCCGATCCGGGCCAGGACCTGCGCCTGAACTTGTGCGGATGTCCCCGGCTTGAATTTGATGAAGAGTTCACCCGGTCGGTAATCGGCGGCATGGGCGCTGGCCTGGGTGGTAAGCGCCAGCCCGATGGCTGCCAGGGCGATCAGCCAATACGTCCACCTGCGCATGAGAGCTCCTCAGCACAAAAGGCTTGCGGCGGATGGTGATCCGCCGTGCTGGATGTAGAAGGGCCAGCGAGCGCGCGGCCCGCTGGCCCGGGGTCGGGCGAGAGGAGTCAGCGCCTCCCCTCGCCCTGATAGTGGCCACCGGCCCATCTCATGGGCCAGGCGCCCGGTATTGGATCTCGATGTACGGCTTGGTCGCGTCGTCCCAGTACTCGCTGCTGGCCAGGTTGAACCGGGTCCAGCTGGTACCGGTCGCCCGCAGCATCACGCCCAGGTTGGTGCCGGGATCGGCCACCCATTGCTGCACCAGAGGCGTGATGTCGATGGTGACCCAGCGGCCCGCGTCGGCGGCGCTGATGCTCGTTGTGCCGACGGGCGTATCGTCGTAGTCGCCGCCTGCCGCGCTCCACGGCGTGTTCCAGGTCGCGGTAGCCTCATCCCAGGCGGTCTGCACCTGGTGGGCGGACAGTGTGTGCGGGCTGCCGCCGCCGGCGAAGGAGTCCACCCACACGTGCAGGGTGGCCTGGTCCACCGGATACGGCGCCGGGATGCTGGACACGTCAGCCCAGAGCACGGTCCGCAGCGTGTCATTGGCGCCCACATGCAGCTTGGGCCAGTCACCGAAGTTGGTGTCGGGCTCGCCCGAGTGCATGAAGGTGTCCAGGGACACGGGCACGGTCGTGGTCATCGGCTGGTTGAAGGTGGCGGCCTGGATGCGCACCGGGATGGCCACGGCGCCGGGGGCCATGGAGGGCCCGAGGAGCAGCAGGCCTTCGGCCGACTCGCCCTCCGCCAGTTCCTTGGTCCAGTTCATCGTGAAGGTGATGTCCTGTCCTGGGGCGAACGGCCCGCTGGGGATGTTGCTCACCTGCAGGTCGTAGCCCTGAACGGCGTTGATGGTCAGGTCGAAGGTGGTGGTCCCGGCCGGCACCGACCAGCCATGCACGGCGATCAGGTACGTGCCGTCAGGCGGGAAGGTGATGCTGACGGACTCGTCCGCGGTGGGCGTGGTTGAGGATCCCATCGAGACCGGTCCGGCGTCCGTCAGGTAGTATACGTAGAGGTCCAGATCGTCGCTGGCCTGTCCGTGGATCTCCACGTCCAGCCGCGCGCCGTGGTCGATGGTCACGGTGCGGGTGTACGAGGCCGTGGCGGGGTCGTCCGGGTCGTCCTGGCTGACCACCTGATCGGTGTAGGTCTCCGCCTTGCCCAGGCCGAATCCCTCCGCGACCAGGTCTGGCAGCGGGATCGACGCGTTCACGGTCACCGTGACGGTGCCGCTGCTGGTCAGCGCCAGTTCCTCGATGCTGGACGGATTGGTGGTGATCACCCCCACCTGGCCGGTGAAGCTCTCGTAGAGGGCCTCGCCGGCGAAGATGACGTTGTGCAGGGCGATCACGTGCAGGCCGGGCTGCGCCGGGGCTGTGACGATCTCCCGGTTGGTCCCGGTGGCCGTATCCCATAGCCACATGCCGTAGCCCTGATTCGTGTCGGTGCTGCGGCCTATGGTGTCCAGCGTGTACGGCCCGTAGTAGTCGGGATCCTGCTCGCTGTAGTCCGATGCCGTGGGCCCCATGATGATGGTGTCGATGTCGGTCCCCGGGTAGTCCCATCGCGTGTCCACGATGAGGCTGGCGTTCTCAGGCACCTCGGTGAAGTCGGCCATGAAGAAGCGCCAGTCGCCGGTGGCGGCGCGTCCCACCCAGTCCTGTGAGGGGTACACGCGGCCGTTGTCGTACGGCCCGGAGGAGGCCGGCGGCCCGCCGAAGGTGAAGTTGGTGCTGAAGGCCGCCACGTTCACCGTGACCGGCACCACGCTCTCGTGGGTGCCGTCGTTCACCCGGATGCTGCCCTCATACAGCCCGTACGCGGCCGTGGAGGGCACGCTCATCGTGGCGTCGAAGGTGGCCATCCCGTTGGCCGGCACCGTCAGGCTGGTGGGCTCGATGCTCAGCCACGGCCACGGCGCGTGCTGATAGAACTCCACCTTGAACTTGAAGTGGGTCTGCGGGATGTCCTCGCTGCGCTGGCGATGGATCAGCCCCAGATAGATGCCGTCGTGCATCCGCTCCAGCGGACGCTGCACCGTCATCTGGCCGCCGATGTTGTAGGGTCGCCAGTAGGAGAAGAGCACGGCCTCTTTCTCGTCCATCTCGCCGTTCTGGCGGTCGACCGCGCCGTCCCCGTCCAGGTCCTCCCACAGGTTGCCGTCGCCGTTGACATCCGTCCAGTCGTAGATGGCGCCGTACCAGCGCTGGTTCCACCGCAGATCACCCTCGGGGTCGAACTCATCCATGGGGATCGTCCAGCGGACGATCATCAGGTCTGTGCCCTCCGGGATATCCGACGTGAGGTCCCGCAGGTAGTCGGGTTGCGGGAACTCGTAGGGTCCCTCGTCGCTCACCGGCGCCGTGGTCCAGTCGAAGTTCATCTCGCCGATCTTGACCAGCCGATCGGTGCTGATGTTGACGACGCGATCCGTGGAGCCGGTGTTGTAGACGGTGAAGGTCTTGGTGCTGGATGTCCCGGGGAAGAGGATGTTGGCGAACCCGGGGTAGACGGTGCCCCGATAATCGCCGAAGCTCCAGGAGTCCGGCGTCGTGTAGACGCTGCCCAGGCCCGCGGCAATGTCCGTGGCCTTGTCCGCGTTCACCCGGCCCGCGCCCTGGACCAGCACGTCGTAGTTGCTGTCCTCCGCGCCGGCCATCAGGATGGCGCGAGCGGTCTCATAGTCAGGCCACGTGCCGTAGGTCTGCCGGTAGGCGTCGTACACCAGCGCCAGGTTGCCGGCGGTGACGGGGCCGGATCGGCTGGTGCCACCCCAGACCTCCCAGGCGGCCCATCCGTCGCCGACCTCGTTCAGCGAGAGGTCGCCCGCGCCCCAGGCGCCGTTGGCGACGACGTGGACGCCCACCTCACCACGAGCGCTCGGCCCTCGGCTGGAGAAGGAGCTGACATCGCCGTAGGTGATCTGGTCCATGGTGGCCAGCTCCAGGGAGCCGAAGTCATTGGTGGAGCCGTATTGCGTGGAGGCTCCCACGCCGATCGCTCCCATGGGCATGGGCGATGTGACCGTCCCGTAGCCGGGCGCGTAGTTCCCGGTGGAGAAGATGATGCTCAGGCTGGGGTTCTTCCGCTGGATGGCATCCAGCAGTCGGTCACGGTCCTGCCAGCCGTCGTTGTCTCCGGCCGGGCTTCCCCAGGAGTTGTTGATGATCTGGATATCGTCGTCCGTGCCGGCGACGCCGTCATATCCGTAGATGGAGAACAGGAACCCGTCCTCGTCGAAGGGGGAGACGTAGAAGTTGCCGTTGGCGACCAGCTTCACGTCCTTGCCCCCGCCGACGACCATGCCCGTGCCGGGGGTTCCGTCGCCGGCCGGCTTCCAGTCCGGCGCGTTGCCGTCGATCACGCCCTGGGCGGCGATGGCGGATGCGACCAGCTGGCCGTGGTCGCCGCCTGCCTCGGTGAAGTCCTGGATGATGAAGGCGACCAGGTCTCCATTGCCCGGCTCCCCGAAGTCCGGGGCATCGTTTCCGGCCACACCCAACCCCCACATCCAGTCCGCGGCCGGGATGGGGTTCACCCCGTCAGCGATGAAGTAGACCAGGCCGCCGGATACGTCCGCGTAGCCGTCGCCGTCCAGGTCTTTGCAGGCCGTCTCATCGCCCTTGCGCGCGGGCTTCTCATCGGTGAAGTCGTAATCGTTGTCCAGGTCCACGTAGACGGTGTCGTACACACCCGGCTCGTTCTCGTCCACCACCAGCACGGCCACCCGCTCATCGTACCAGTACTGCTGCAGGGCCTTGTCCGGGTGGCTGCCGATGTGATAGACGCCGCTCTTGCTGGTGCCGGGCACGCGATACGTGTGTCCGTTCGGATCGGTCGAGCCGATAGGGGTGTAGACCAGGCTGTAGGTGCCGTCGCCGTTGTCGATCAGCTCATCGCCGGAGCGGGTGGTCGAGGTGTCCGCGTAGTCGCCCGCGCCGTTGGCGATGTTGGTCATCCCCAGGTAGCTGTCCAGCGCCCACAGGTACATGGAGCGGCTGTCGAACATCTCCGGCCAACCGTAGTACGGGGACTCGGGGTTGGTGATGCGCGCCTGGGTGCCCTCCAGGTCCGGATGGCAGAAGTCGATGCCCGAGTCGTTGGCCATGACCTTGACGCCCTGGCCGGTGAATCCCTTCTCCCAGGCCGCCTTGGACTTGTGGTTGTCCAGGATGTCGAACCAGTCGGAGATCCCCTGGGCCTTTTCCGGGCGGGCGCCTTGGGCCTGTACGCCGTTGCGGATGGCTGCCAGGCGAGCCTGGATGATGTCGCGGTTGGGCACGCGGCTGATCTCCGGCTCCACCGGCGTTGGGGGATCGTACACGTTGGCCAGCGGGCGCACCGCGACGACGGTGTCCAGCGCGGCGATCTTGGGGATGACGCCCGCCTTGGCCGCGCCTGCGATCGCCTGCAGCCCGTTGGGATACACGAGCGGGCGCACCAATTGCCAGACGAGGTACTCGCTGATGTCGGTACCCGCCTTGACGTATACGAGTACGTCAATGGTGTCCTGTGCTGCCGCCTGCTCTAGCTGGGCTGCCAGTTTGCTGTGGATCTTCTGTGCGGTGGCGTCATTGGCGGTCTGCACGGTGGTCGTGCCACCCTGATGCGACGCTGCAGCGGTGTCCGCCTGTACCGGGATCACGGAAAGTGGCAGTGCCAACGCCACGATGAGCAGCACCGCCAGACCTCGTGGTAAGCCTGCTTTCATAATGCCGCTTCTCCTTTCTCCTGTTGCGATGAGGGTTGGGAATGACCTGGCTCGGGGGAGAGCACATCACAGCTCACGATTGGGGGACCTCACCTCCTTCTGACTCCGTGGACTCTGCATGCTTGCCATGCGTGTTCGGATAACAGCCTCCCGACGTGAGTACGTATGGAGCAGCGCATTGGGAGTCAGCGCGCCCCAGTGGTGTGTTCCTGATCTCTCGATGGATGGCCGGTGAGGGCCGGCGTGTAGCCGTTTGCTCCGAGAGGAGGGCTAGAAGGATGGGATCGTCGCGATCGGCGGGCTTGGCTGATGAAGCCTTCGTCTCGGAGGGATGGCTCATCCATTCGCTCGGTGATGTCCGTTGGTCTATCTCAAAGAAGTGTCCTTGCCTCGCTTTGGGGTGAGGAACTTGTATCCCCGGCCATAGGGCCCGGGTATGGAAAGGCGTCGCTCTGGACTCAGCGATCTCGATTCAGGCGCAGGCTCTGGTCGTCGCGTCGTACGCTCGAAGTGTGGACGATGAACGTGGAGTCCCGCGACCGGTGACCCACCGCACCGTGTCGCCGTTTGTGGACCGTTTGGGTCCCATTATAATCAGCCTAGGCGGGTTGTCAAAGCAAGTTTCATGTATACACACCCTGTGGGACGGAGTCCGCCGGTTGATCGCTCCCACGGGGGGCTCAGGGATGATGACGAGAAAGGCGAGGCGGCGATATGGCCATCCTCGTCGGATGGGATTGTCGGTCACCCATCTCGTGTGTAGAGGATGCGCCCGCAGCTCCCGCAATAGACCAGGTGCGTGCCCTGTCGGGCTGCCTGGACCAGGCTGACGGACAGGGTGACGCCGCAGATCTCGCATGCCCCGCCCTGCACTTCGGAGACGGCATATCCGCCGCATCGCTGGCGCAGTCGCTCGTACTCGGCCAGGGCGTCGGCGCCCACGCGCTCGCGCAGGTGTTCCCGCTCCGCCTGCAGCCGGGCGATCTCCTGTTGGAGGTGTTCCTGCTCGGCGTGGAGCCCGGCCTGCTGTTCTCGCCAGCGAGTCTCGGTTTGCTGGTAGGCGGCCTGGGCGTCGTCCCGGCGCGTGGTCCAGTCGTCCACGCTCATCATCGCCTCCAGGAGCTCGTCCTCAAGCTGTTGGCGGCGATGCCGCAGCGATTGCACGTTGGCTTCCATGCCCTCCAGTTCCTTCGGGTTGCGGACCCGGCCGCTCATGAGCTGTTGCTCGGCGGCGGCGATTCGCTGCTCCAGGGAGCTTACCTCCAGCTCCAGGTCTCGTTGCCGGGTTTGCCAGCGGCGCAGCTCCGTTTCGGATTGTTCCAACGCCGCGCGAGCGGTTTTCAATTCCTCTGTCTCCCCCAGCGCGGCCTGTACCTCCTGTAGGCGCCCGATCTTGGCCGCCAGTTCCAGCTCGGTCTTCTGCAGCATATACAGCATGTGGGCCAGGTTCACAGCGGTCCCTCCGCGTCGGGATAGGCTCCTCCTCATACAGATTACACCCGATCCGCCTTTTTGATCAAGTCGGGGTCGTGCGTCTTTTTCGTGACAATGCGGCACGGAGCGAGGTCCATCGCAAGCCTACAGGGGAGGTGCGGAGGGACCTCCCTCCGTACAAAACACCCTCTTTTTCCGCTTTGCACCTGCCCTTCCCGGCCTGATTCGGGTGGGCAAGGTCGGGCGAGGCAGGTGAGGGGTGGAACCCGGGGAGTTTCTTTCAAGCCGGCTTCGTTGGGGGATATCGCCGGGGTTGGAGTATAATGGAGCGCATGGCGTTCGATCCTCTCGTGGCGGCGGTTCCGAGATGACACAATCAGCGAGATCCGGAGGCATCCAGCAGATCGCCCGCGCGGCCGGGGTGGTCATGTTGATGTTCGTGCTCTCCCGGGCGGCGGGGCTGGCGCGCGAGATGATCATCGGCGCCCGTTTCGGCACCTCGGCCGAGCTGGATGCCTACCTGGCGGCCTTTCGGTTGCCCGATATCCTGTTCCAGCTGGTGGCCGGCGGCGCGCTGGGCTCCGCGTTCATCCCCGCGTTCACGGAGCGGCTGGTGCGCGCGGACCGCCGGGCGGCCTGGCGCATGGCCAGCGCCGTGGTAAACCTGATCCTGCTGCTGATGACCGGGCTGGCCGTCGTGGCGGCCGCGCTGGCTGAGCCGTTGGTGGCCCATGTGATCGCGCCGGGCTTTACGCCGGAGCAGCAGGCGCTGACCGCCTCCCTGATGCGCTGGATGTTGATCTCCACCGTGGTCTTTGGGGTCAGCGGGATCGTGATGGGCATTCTGAACGCGTATCAGCACTTCCTGCTCCCTGCCCTGGCCCCCGTCGTCTACAACCTCTCCATCATCGCCGGTGCCTGGTTCCTCTCCCCTCGCTGGGGGATACGCGGCCTCGTCATCGGCGTGGTGGTGGGGGCCTTTGGGCATCTGATCGTGCAGGTGCCCGGGCTGCTCCGCCAGGGGGTGCGTTACGTGCCCACGCTGGGATTGCGTGACCCGGCCGTGCATGAGGTGGGGCGCCTGATGGCGCCACGCGTGTTGGGGCTGGCCGCCGTCCAGGTGAACTTCCTAGTTAACACGATCTTGGCCTCGGGCCTTCCCGCGGGGAGCCTGGCCGCGTTGAACTACGGGTGGTTGCTCATGCTCCTGCCCCAGGGCGTGATCGCACAGGCGGTGGCCACGGCCGCCTTCCCCACGTTCGCCGCGCAGGTGGCGCGGGATGCGCGAGGGGAGATGCGGGTCACGCTGAACGCGACGCTGCGTGCGATCCTGCTGCTAACGATCCCGGCGAGCGTTGGCCTGATCGTGCTGCGCGTGCCGTTGATCCGGCTGCTGTTGGAGCGGGGCGCGTTCGACGAGCGATCCACCAGGACGGTGGCGATCGCGCTGGCGCTGTATGCGACGGGGCTGGTGGCGCACAGCGTGGTGGAGATCGTGAGTCGGGCCTTCTACGCGTTGCACGACACCTGGACGCCGGTGTGGGTGGGGATGGCCGCGATGGCCCTCAACGTCGTGCTGAGCCTGCTTTTGATCCGGCCGCTGGCCCACGGCGGCCTCGCGCTGGCCAATTCGTTGGCGACCACGGTGGAGATGCTGGCCCTGATCGGGTTCATGCACCATCGTCTGGGGGGGGTGCGGGTGCGGCCGCTGGCGCGCAGCGCCCTTCAGGCGGGCGTGGCGGCCTTGCTGATGGGGGGGCTGTTGTGGTGGTGGCAGCGCGGGTGGGGAGGCGGCGCCCCGTGGTGGACGGTCTCCTCCGGGATCCTGTTGGGTGCGGCCGCATACGTGGGGACGCTGCTGGTCATCGGGGGGGAGGAGATTCGCGCCATGTGGTCGGTGGTGGCGCGTCGGGGCCTGTGGGCATAGGAGGAGAGGGTTAGGGCAGGTGGATCCCCATCCTGTGCAGCAGCAGACCCACGCCGGCCGCCATCAGCGCGGAGATGAACGTGCGGGTGCCGCAGACGGAGGGCGGCACGGGCTCCGGCGTGCAGCAGAGACACCAATACAGGCGTGGCAGGAACACGATCGGATAGACGATCGGGTGAGGGGTCAGCAGAATGGCCGCCCCGATGAGGCGCTCCGCGGCGCCGAACAGGCGATCCAGGGGGACGATGCTGCTCGGGGGGGAGATGCCGAACGCCTTGTGGAACGTGCGCAGCACCGCGAGCTCCATCACCGCGGTGGTCCAGATCAGGAAGATCGCGAAGATCGCCAGCACGATCCAGATCACGTCGGCGCCCGGCTTGCTGGCCAGCAACTGCCAGGCATCGGACGGGGTCTCGCCGGCGCCCGCCCGGGCGATCACGATGATGGTGCTCAAATGGATGGTTTGGTCGAAGATCAGGTAGGGCAGTGAGAGCTCCGCTCTCAGGTTCTTGAGACGGAATGTGCGGTATTGATCGATCAGGAGATGGATGGCCCCCAGGATGAGCGTCCACGCCCACCAGTAGGGGAACCTTCCCGCGACGAGGACCCCGCTTGCAACTGTGATGATT
Organism: Chloroflexota bacterium; assembly: GCA_024277095.1. GTDB lineage: Bacteria > Chloroflexota > Anaerolineae > DUEN01 > DUEN01 > DUEN01. Next base: position 9,138 of record JAJRVX010000480.1, on the reverse strand, counting down.
GCGAAGTGCAGGAACAACCCCTTCCATCCCCTTGCCTTCAGGCGCGCGATCTCGCCGGTCTGCAAGGTGTAGTCGCCGATCATGTGGGCCAGCAATAGGCGTAGCGTGATCATATCATCGTAAGGGGGGCTTTGCCCGCGCTTGTGTCATTGTCAGAGGTCCATGTGCAAGCGGGGATTGGCTCTCTTCTGCTATCGATTTTGCTTTGATACGTTTTGCTGTTTTATGGGTAATTCTAACACATGGTAAAGGTGGGTTGCAATACGTATCGTGTCCTAAAACCCGATTTATGAAAAAACTGTCATCCTGGCTATGGTTGCTGTTCACTTGCTGTTCATCTGAAAACGCGATAATCTCATTGGAGATAGGGGAGAGGGGCGGCCGGGAGTGGGGATATGAGCGGGCTGCGCGTGGAACCTCCGGGGCGGAGCGTGCGTTCCGTCCGGTAGCCGCCTGAACGGCCGGGCGGCCGTGAGGACTGCGACGTATCTCCCCCTGATGTTTGAGGAACCCGAGGAGCCTTCCGTTCATGGTTGCCTTATTGTTGCTGGCGCTTTTCGTGCTGTTCATCTGGACGCTGTTGCCTCAATCGGATTCGTAAGTGACGTGATCGGAGCGCACATAGCGCTGCAAGGAGGAGCGGATCACTGCAATTGTTTGCGGACTGTACCCCCGGATGGTATAATGGCGGCGATCGGTGGCCGGATGTGGCCCAACTATCCACGGAGGACGCGGTTCAGCCCATGCGGGTGTTGGTCGTCGACGATGATCCGCCTAGTGTGAAGATGATCTCCTTTCTCTTGCAGGAGGAAGGGTATGATGTGGTGACGGCCAGCAACGGGCTGGATGCGTTGCGCCTGGTGGATGAGACAGCTCCGGACCTGATCATCCTGGACGTGATGATGCCGAACATGGATGGGTTGGAGGTGTGTCAGCGCATCCGCCGCCGCACGGATATCCCCATTATCTTCCTCTCCGCCAAAGGCGAGACCGCCGATCGGGTAGCCGGACTGGATCTGGGAGCCGATGACTATCTCCCCAAGCCGTTTGAGCCCGCCGAGCTGTTGGCGCGCGTGCGCGCGGTGATGCGGCGGGTGGAGGGGGGCGGCCTTGGCGAGCCCCATGCCGTCCTGGAGGTGGGGCGTTTCCGCCTGGACCCGGTGACCAACCGCGTGACGTTGCCCGACGGCCGTGAGGTGGATCTGACTCCCATTGAGTTTCGGCTGTTGTACACGCTGGCTCGAAATGCGGGTCGTATCCTCAGCCATGAGCAGATCCTGAATCATGTGTGGGGATATGGCTACGAGGGGTATTCCAATCAGGTGGCCGTGTACATGCGTCGGCTGCGCGCCAAGATCGAGCCGAGCCGGGAGCACCCCCGGTATCTCATCACCGCCCGAGGTGTCGGCTATAAGTTCGAACCGGATTAGAACGGATCACGGCGGGTCGGTCAGGCGGAAGTCGGTCTTTGAGGGTTATCGAGGGGGCTCAGCTATGAGTCCCCTTGCGTTATGTACGAAGTGGAGACAGGCTCCCGGGCCATCCCGGGATGTGATCGCGGGGGGCCTCCCCCGTGCGGGTGAACATTTAGTGGACTGAGGTGGGGTTGCCCACTAGATGTTGTGTGTGCTAGAATCGTTTGTGTTCGTTACCCCTGGCGATGAGGTGGAGAGCTGCTGTGAGGTCGATCGCGCAACGTCCGAGGCTTCTGGGCCTGATGCCCGGTCCGCTGGGAGGGCGCTTGGTGGTGGCCGCCCTGGTGGTCGGGGCGTTGGTATGGGGGCTCGGGTGGCTGACGGAGATCGCCTGGGCGCAGGAGGATCCCCCGCCGGGTCCCCCGCTGAACCTGGCCGCGTCGCCGTCCGGGTGGACGGCCACTCGGATGTTCACCCTGACGTGGGATCTGGCGCCTGAGGATCAGGATGTGGTGGGCGCCTGGTATCGGCTGGATACCCCTCCCAAGGCCGCCGACGATGGGACCTTCGTGACCACGACGAACATCATCACCGATATCGGCCCTGTGCCCCACGGGGCGCATCCGGTGTACGTCTGGCTGCAGGACGCGATGGGGCAGGCCGATCCCACCCATGTGGCGACCACGACGCTGTATGTGGACATCATGCCGCCGGGGCCGCCGGGCTCCCTGGCGATCGACCCCGCCGGTTGGACCAACGCCATCACGTTCAGCCTGAGCTGGACCCCGCCCGCTGAGGACTCGGGGATCGCCGGCGCCTGGGTGCGCCTGGACGCGCCGCCCGCCGCCCCGGACGACGGGCAGTTCTTCCCCGGGGTGGACTCCCTGAGTGGCCTGCAGATCCCGGGCGATGGCGAGCACCAGGTGTATGTCTGGCTTCAGGATGTGGTTGGGAATGTGGATCCCGCTCAGATCGCCAGCGTGACGGCCCGGGTCGACCGGACGCCTCCGCTCCCCCCGTTCGATCTGATCTCCCTGCCCGATGGGTGGACGAATCGGAACAGCTTCACGGAGACGTGGGCGATCCCGGAGGATCTCTCGGGCGTGGTGGGGGCGTATTACAAGCTGAACGCCGAGCCGTCCGCCCCCGATGACGGCCTCCCGGCCGATGCGCCGGATCGGGCGACCGGGATCGTCGTGCCCCATGATGGCCGTCATACCATTTACGTCTGGCTCCGGGACGCGGCCGGCAACGCCGATCACCGGAAGCGCAACGTGGAGATCGATGCCTTCTGGTACGATGGCACACCTCCCTCCTCCCAGGTCGCGTTGAGCGGTACGATGGGGCTGGCGGGGTGGTACACCACCCCCGTGCGGGCCCGGTTTGAGGCCTCCGACGGGGATCCCGCCGTCAGCTCCGGCGTGGAGGCGATCTATCATCGTCTGGACAGGGGCACGTGGCGGACGGATCCGGAGGCGGTCGTCGATGAGGAAGGGATCCACTCGTTGGAGGTGTACGCGCGCGATGTGGCCGGGAACGTGGAGCCGACGCGCACCTTCACCATCGCGGTGGATACCCGGCCGCCGTCCACCGTGTACACCCTCACCGGGGTGATGGGCGCCTCCGGCTGGTACACGGGCGAGCAGACCGTCCTGGAGTTCGACGTGGCGGATGATGGCTCGGGGCCGGCGGGCGTGCGGTACGCGATCGACGAGGGACCATGGTCGTTGGGGCGGCGGATCGAGTTCCAGGAGGACGGCCGGCATGTGGTCCGATTCCAGGGGCAGGACGTGGCAGGGAACCTGGAGGCCATGCGGACGATCACCGTCCCGGTCGATGCCCATCCCCCTACCACCGCCTACATGCTCGAGGGTGAGCGCGGAGACGATGAGTGGTTCGTCTCCCCGGTGACGGTGACGTTGGTCCCCACGGATGCCGGGTCCGGCGTCGTGGAGACCTTCTATCGGATCGATGAGGGGGATTGGCAAAGCGGCACGACCTTTGAGGTCGTCGGCGATGGCGAGCGGCAGATCTCCTTCTACTCGGTGGACGCGGCCGGAAACGTGGAGACCAGCTATCCGGTGTTGTTGCAGATCGATACGCGGCCGCCGGCGCCGCCCCAGGCCGTGCAGGTCACCCCGTCCGAATGGTCGTCTCGTAACGCCTTCACCATCACCTGGGCGACCCCGACCGATCTCTCCGGCATCGCCGGGGTGTACTACAAGATCGGCGAGGTGCCCGATGGCCCTACCGACGGGCAGTTCATCTCCAACACCTTCACGCTCACCGGGCTGAGCGCTCCGGCCGAGGGGGAGTTCCCGGTGCATCTCTGGCTGCTGGACGGCGCGGGCAACGTGGATCACGAGCAGCGCGCGACCTCCAGCCCTTTGCGCTTTGACGCGTCGCCGCCTGTGACCACGCTGTCGCTGGAGGGGTTCCCGGGTCTGTTCGGCTGGTATCGAAGCGCCGTGACGGCCACGCTGAATCCCATCGACCTGCACTCGGGTGTGGCGGAGACGTACAGCCGGCTGGACGATGAGCCCTGGAGCGCCCGGCTGGTGTATACGATCACGGAGCCCGGCAAGCACCTGCTCGCCTATCGCTCCGTGGACGTGGCGGGCAATCAGGAGGTGACGCGCACGACCACCGTGCGCGTGGACCCCGATCCGCCGGGCTCGCCCCTGAACCTGACGTACGCCCCCCAGGGGTGGAGCACCGTGAACGACTTCTCGCTCTCCTGGCAGAGCCCGCTGGACGTCTCAGGCGTGGCGGGAGCTTACGTCCGCTTTGGCGGGCCTCCTCGGGCCCCGGGGGATGGGGAGTTCTTCACCGGGAGCGGCGCCGTGCAGCATATTCGCGTCCCGTCCGAGGGCCAGCATGATGTGTACGTCTGGCTGCGGGATGTGGCAGGGAATGACGATCCCTCCACGGCGGTGTTGCTCCCGCGGGCCTTCTGGTATGATGGCACTCCGCCGTCGACGACAATTGCACTGGACGGCGTCATGGGGCAGGACGGATGGTATACCTCGCCGGTGACCGTGCGGTTGACCGCCACGGACAGTACCTCCGGCGTCGCGGCCATTTACCATCAGGTGAACTCGGGGGCCTGGATGACAGACACGACGTTCACCCTGACGGAGGATGGGGTGTACCGGGTGCGCGTGTACGCGCAGGACGTGGCCGGGAACCAGGAGCCCGTGCAGGAGATCACCGTGCGCGTGGATCGGCAGCCGCCCGCCGCCCGGATCGCCGAGCCCGGAGGGTACGCCCCCGATCCCGATTTCACGGTCGTCTGGATGGGCTGGGACATGGGAGGGGGCTCCGGGCTGGTCAGCTATGACGTGCAGTGGCGGGATGGCCTGAACGGGGTGTGGAAGGACTGGCAGGCCGATACAAAGGAAAAGTCCGCCCCGTTTCAGGGCAGACGGGGACGGCTGTACGCCTTCCGTGTGCGGGCCCGGGATGTGGCGGGTCACGTGTCCGAGTACTCCACGCCGCGGTGGGTCGCGGTGGACAGCGTGGTGAACGGCGGGTTCGAATCCCTCTTCACGGGATGGCAGACGGGAGGAGCGTTGGAGCGGGCGGTGTTGCCCGTGGAGGATCCTTCCGGCTTGAAGAGCCAGGCCGTTCGTCTGGGCACGCCGGATTATGAGCGCACCGTGACGCCGGTCAACCCCGGGTGCGCGACGCCTCCGGGATGTGTGCCGGTGGGCGCGGCGATGATCTCTCAGACCATCACGATCCCCGCGTGGGTGGCTCGCCCTCGCCTGTCCTTGTGGTATCATATCTTTACCTATGACGTCATGTACAGTGAGAATCGGAAGCGTTATTACGACACGTTTGAAGTGACCATCGTGGATGGCGAGAAGGAGCATCTGGTCCTGCGGGATGGCAATCCCACGCAGAAGTACGGCGAGCTGATGGATCTGGGGTGGAAGTATGCGGTGATCGACCTCAGCCGATTCGCCGGGCGTACGGTGACCATCCGGCTGAGCAATCATAACCGGTGGGACAACCTTCTCAACACATGGACTCTGGTGGACGATGTCAAGGTGCTGGGCTGGGCCAGGCGTCCTCATGTCTACCTGCCCGCGCTCAGCGGTGGTGGCACGTCTGCGCCGACCAAGGCGACGACACCGGCCAGATCCACTTTGCAGGCTGGCATACGATAATCGTCGCCGATGGGCCGGGATGATGGGTGTATATGCCTGATCAGGATCCCACGCTGCGGGCGGATGCGCCGGAGGATTCCCTCGACGTCCGGCTGGGGAGCTCGCAAAAGCCCGATGTCGACGGCACCTCCGATGCGCGTCGCGCAGCCCTGAAGGGACAAGACCTGCCTGACTTCCTGTACCAGCGCGGGATGGCCCACTACCAACGTCGGGAGTGGCGGGCCGCGTTGGAGTATTTCACGCGCCTGCAGGAGATCCAGCCGGATCGGCAGGGGCTGGCTCCCCTGTTGGACGAGGTTCGCTGGTTCATCCAGCTGGAGCTGTTGGAACAGGAGGAGGCCCCGGAGCGGCGTCCGATCGCCGAGCCGGCCCCACCCGCCGCTCGCCCGCGCTGGTTGTTTCGGATCCTGGTGCTCTTCCTGGTGGCCGCGGTGACGGTGATCGGGGTGGCCTGGTCCCAGGGGCGCCTGGGTTCCTGGACGGGAGGTGGGCGTCAGGCTCAGCTACAGGAGCTGTACAACCGGGGGCAATCCCGCCTGGCGCTGGGCGATTACGAGGGTGCCCGGGAAGCCTTTGCCCAACTGGTCGAGCTGGCTCCGGACGATCCTGAAGCCCAGGCTGGCCTGGCGCGTGCGGAGCGTTTGCAGGCGCTGGCCGAGCGCTACCGCAAGGCCACGGCGGCCATCCTGGCGGAGGATTGGGACGCGGCCGCGGCGCATCTCTCCGCCATCCTGGCGGTAGATCCGAACTACGCGGATGCGGCCCAACAGGCCGCGTTCGTCGCCCGCCGACAGGAGCTGGATCGCCTCTACACGGAGGGGGTGCGCCTGTACGATCTGGGGGACTGGGCGGGGGCGCTGGCCCGCTTTGAACAGATCGAGCAGCAGGACCCCGGGTTCCGGCGGGATGCCGTGCAGGAGTTCCTGTTCGTCTGTTACCTGAACGATGGGTGGGCCCTGATCTCGCAACCGGGGGCGGGAAGCGAAGCCACCCGGCGGGCGATCGAGCGCTTCGGCAGCGCGCTCCGGATCCATCCCCGCAACGTGCAGGCGGCCGAGGCGCGTCGTCTGAGCTCCATCTACCTGGAGGCGCAACTGGCCTTCGAGCGGGGCGACCTGGTGGACGCCCGGGCTCGCCTGGAGTCGCTGTTGGCGGAGAAGCCGGACTACGCAAGCGGTCGGGCGATGGAGTTGTTGTTCACCACGCTGGTGAAGATGGGCGAGCAGGCGCTGGCGCGCGGGGACCCGGAGGGCGCGCGAGAGGTGTATGAGGCCGCGCTCAGCCTCAACGTAGCCGATCGGGGGCCGGCGGAGGAGGGCCTGAAGGCGGTGGAGCTGGCCATCGCCACGCCGACCCCGACGCCCACACCCACCCCGGTCGCCGTCGTGCGCGTGCAGGTCCTCAACGTGCGAGCGGGTCCCGGCACCGAGTTCGACGTCATCAGCCAGGTGAGGCTGGACGATGTGCTCCAGGTGGTCGCCCGGACGCCTGTGGGGGATTGGCTGTTGATTTGCTGCGTCAACGATCAACAGGAGGGATGGGTCAGCTCCCGCTTGGTGGGCCTGAACGTCCCCGTGGCGACGGTGCCGGAGGCGCTGGTCCTTCCTCCTACGCCAACTCCCACGCCGACGCCCACGCCCGCGGCGACGCCCACTCCTCCGCCACCGCCGCCGAAGGAGCGCGAGCGGCCGCGCAAACCCACTGCGACGCCGACTCCCTTGCGTTAAAGTGAGGATCATGAGGCTTTGGGATCGTCTGTCTCCCCTTCCCTACCGGTTATTGGTGGGAGTGATCGTGTTCTTGCTGCCGCTGATGGCGTGGCCCTGGGGGGCTCGTGGTCAGGCGGATGGCTGGCGGTCATTGGGCCTGCGCGGGCATCAGGTGAGGCGGGTGCAGGCTGAGGGGAGTGAGGGACTCGCCTTGATCTATGCCGAGGCCGGGCCGGGCCTGTGGCGGACCCTGGACGGTGGGGCGTCCTGGGTTCGCATTGAGGGCGGGTGGCCCCGCGATGGGTTGGGGCGCGCCCGGCTTGTGACCTGGCAGGCGGCGCCGGCGCAGGGGCGCGTCGTGTACGCGTTGGCCTCCTGGGGGGAGCATACCGCCATCTATCGCTCCCTGGATAGCGGATCGACGTGGCAGAATGGCATCCTGTTGCCCACGGGGGCCGAGCATCTGGCCATCGCCCCGCTCAGCCCGGATCACGTGTACATCGCCGGCGGGAGGCGCTATTGGACCAGCCGGGATGGGGGGACGAGCTGGAGCGAGCTCAGCGCGCCCGGGGAGGGCGACGTGGTGGCGCTGGCCGTGGGATGGGATGAGCCCCACACCCTGTACGCGGTCACCACGGACCCGGCCTTGTGGCTGAGCGGGAATGGCGGGCTGAGCTGGGAGCGGGGTCAGGGGCTTCCCCGGGATGCGTTTACCCTGGTGGTGCCGGCCAGCGATGGGCGGACCGTGTATCTGGTGGGGAAGCGGGGAATCTACCGGAGCGGGGACAACGGGCATCGCTGGCGTTCCCTGCCGTTGCCTGTGGGAAGGGCCGTCGTCTCGCTGGCGGTCGATCGGCTGTTGGCCCAGGTGATCTACGCCGTGGTGGATGACGGCCGCGTCCTGCAAAGCGTGGATGGCGGCGAGCATTGGGAGGCGATGGCGCATCGCCCGGGGGGTAGCCGGGCCTGGACGGTGAGCGTGTCCGGCGTGGACCGGGCACGCGTCTATGTGGGGACCCAGGCGGGGGTCTGGGTGCGTTCCGTCTCCCCGCCGGTGCCCACTCCAACTCCCACCTCCACGCCGACGCCTACGTGGACGCCGACGCCCACGCCCACCGCCACGCCCACGGCGACCCCCACCTCCACGCCGACGCCAACGGCATCGCCGACGCCCACGCCTACCGCCACGCCCACGCTCACCCCCCCCCCGACGGCGACGTTTACGCCTGAGCCTCCGCCGGCGGAAGCGCCGCCGACGGTCGTCCAAGGGGCTGAAGAGGGACATTCGGACGTCGCTGCGCCGGGGGATGGCGGCTCGGAAGGGGAGATGGGGGGATCTTCGCCCACGCCCGTCGCCTCGCCGACGGCCTTGCCCACCCCGAAGCCCCGGTGATGAGGATGCGTGACGTGGAACGGTCCGAGATGTTGGAGGCCGCCCTGGCCAACGAACGCCGAATCGGGGTTCCCGCCCGGTGGGGGCTGGTCCTGCTGGGCCTGGTGATGGCCGCGCTGGGGCCGAGCCAGCCCTTTGCCGGGGGGCTGCCGCCGGAGTTCCTGGCCTTTGCGGCCTTTGCCGTGGGGATGACGTGGGCCCTGGTCCTCCGGGATGGGGAACCTCGCGCTGTGGTCCCGCTGCTGTGGGCCGCCTACCTGGTGGATGTCCTGTATGCCTCATCTCTGATCGGACGTTATGGCGGCCTGGCCAGTCCCCTCTACCTCCTGTATGGCCCGCTGGCGCTGCGCGCGGCGTTATACAGCCCGGGATTGCGGGGCGTCCTGTGGGTGCCCTTTGGATTCGGCCCTCTCTACGTGTTGATCCTGATCCTGTCCGCCGGGGAGATC
>JAJRVX010000479.1:0-3847 GCA_024277095.1 Chloroflexota bacterium | reverse complement strand
CCAGCGCCAGGGCCACGATCCGGGCCGGCCGGGACCATCGGAGGCTCATGCGCACCAGGTTGTGGGCGAAGGTGTCCGGGTGAGAGTACGGACAGACCCGCATGCAGACGGCGCAGTCGGTGCCCACTGTCGCCCAATAGCGGAAGCAGGCCACGGGATCGATCTTCCAGCGCTCCAGGTCTCCCTCCGGTATCGGCTCCCCCATGGGGATCGCCCGACTGGGGCAGTTCTCCGCGCACTTCCGGCATTGCGCGCAGAAATCCAACACCGTCGGATCCCTTCGTCGGGCGTCGGGGATCAGGGGCAGGTTCGTGGTGACCACGTTCACGCGCACACGCGGCCCCAGGTCCGGCGTCATCAGCAACCCCATGCGGCCGATCTCGCCCAACCCCGCGTCCCACGCCACCAGCGGCGCGATGACCCGATAGTTCCCATCGATATGCGCCCGCGCCGGATATCCAAGCGCACGGATGTACGCGGCCAGCTGCAAAGCCACCCGCGCCGCCTCCAGATACTGCCGGGCCGACTCCATGGTGGTGGCCGCCGTGGGGGCCGCGCTCACCATCCGATGATCCATCTCCACCGTGAAGGCGATGGCATACCGATGATTGAGCTCGATGGGAGCGCCATAGGGCCCCTCGCCGCGCCCGATATGCGTATATACGTGGTAATCCCGTAGCTCCGCGATCCCCACGCTATGGGCTCCCCAGTATCGGGTCAGCCCCTTGATGAGGGGAGTCATCTCCTCCGCGGAGACGGGCAGACGCTCCTCCGCCACCGGGCCGTCCGCGCACGAGCGCAGATGATCGATCACCTGAAAGCTGGCCCCGGCAGCGGGCATCGCCAACGGATCATAGAGGCGAGAGCCCGGCGAGAGGAGCCCCGGCCGGGCGCGCAGATGATCGTCCACGCGTTGGTTCTCCGGGCGCATGGCGTAGTAGGCCCTGTACTCCGAGGTGTCGGGGCGCAGCCGCATGCGGGCGAAGATGATGTCCCGCTCATCCACGCGAGCGGTCGGCTCTCCGGACGTAGGGCGCGGGTTGCCCAGCGGGATCAGGAGGAACCCCAAGCTGCCGTAGCACAGCGCCAGCAGGGCGATCTGAACCCAACGCTGCGCCGCAAAGGGAACGAAGGCAGCCCAAAGATAGGGCAGGGGAAGCAGAAGGGCCAGCCACGCCGCCCGGCGGGCGGCGCGTCGTTCACCCTCTCGCCACGAGGTGAGGGCGAAAAAGGCCAGGCCGAGGAAAAGCCCTCCGGCCGTAACCAGGGTCAGAATGTCGAGCCAGTGCATGTCGTCCTCGATGAGGTAAGGTCCGCTGTCTACGGGCGCAGCGATCGCACAACACCATGCGGCGACATCCGTATTTTACCACAAAGAGGGCGATTTCTCACCCAAGACAGCGATTCCGATCATGCATCCGACGGCGTGCCACGGCCATGGATTGGTGGTATACTGCGAGGCAAGGGGACATTTCCACCGAATCCACACGCCCCGGTTTCCTACGATCATCAAGTCAGGGAGGGTATTCCGTGGAACACACCATTCGCGTCACCGTATGGAACGAGTATCGCCACGAGCGCAAGAGCGAGGAGATCGCCCGGATCTATCCCCAGGGCATCCACGGGGCCATCGCCGCCTACCTGCGCACCCTGCCCGGCATCGAGGTGCAAACGGCCACGCTGGACGAGCCGGAGCATGGGCTAACGGAGGAGGCGTTGGCCGCCACCGATGTGCTCATCTGGTGGGGACACATGGCCCATCGGGAGGTCAGCGACGCCGTGGTCGACCGGGTGCATGCTCGCGTCCTGGACGGCATGGGCCTGATCGTGTTGCACTCCGCCCATTTCTCCAAGATCTTCAAGCGGCTGATGGGGACGACGTGCAACCTCCGATGGCGAGAGGCGAACGAGCGCGAGCGCATATGGGTGGTCGATCCCAGTCACCCCATCGCGGAGGGGCTGGGGGAGTATATCGAGATCCCCCAGACGGAGATGTACGGCGAGCGATTTGACATCCCACAACCCGACCAGCTGGTGTTCATCAGCTGGTTCCAGGGTGGCGAGGTATTCCGAAGCGGCTGCTGCTTCCACCGCGGCCGGGGGAAGATCTTCTACTTCCGCCCGGGACACGAGACCCTGCCCATCTACCATCAGCCGGAGGTCCAGCGGGTGATCGGAAACGCCGTTCGCTGGGCGGCCTCGCCGCGCGGCCCCGCGCCCACCTTCGGCAACGTCAAACCGCTGGAGCAGATCTGAGAGCGTAACGGGAACCTCACTCTCCCAGGCTGTACCCATCCTCCCGTCCCTCCCCGCAGGGACTGGGCGAGGCCGGGCGGCACAGGGAGCAAAAAGGATCCCTTCTGATCCGAGCCTTCCCGTAGCAAGGGCAGCGGGGTCTCTCGGGCACGCCCTGATCCTCCCGTTTCGGGTGCAATCACCCTTGGAAGGAAGTGGGGACTTTGCACCTTTGCGTATGTAGGGTATAATCGACCGAGTCGTTAAGAAAGGGTGAATGGCCCAGGCAGAGAAGCGGCCGAGACGGCCGCTTTTGATCGTATGTTGGTGTGAGGCGTGAGAGAGATGGCGTCTATCTTCCCGTTTACAGCGATTGTCGGCCAGGAGCGCATGAAGCGTGCGCTCATCCTGAACGCGATCCATCCCCAAATCGGGGGCGTGTTGATCCGGGGCGAGCGCGGCACGGCCAAGTCCACGGCCGCCCGCGCGCTGGCGGCCCTGCTACCCGAGATCGAGGTGGTGGCGGATTGCCGCTTCCAATGCGACCCCAACCGACCGGACACCTTCTGCGACGAATGCAGGGCCCGCCTGGAGCGTGGGGAGGAGCTCCCCGTGGCCCGGCGGCGCACCCGTTTCGTCGATCTGCCGGTCAGCGCGACGGAGGACCGCGTCGTCGGCACGCTGGACATCGAGAAAGCGATCCAACGAGGGGAACGCCACTTCGAGCCCGGCGTGCTGGCCGCGGCCAACCGAGGCGTCCTGTACGTGGACGAGGTCAACCTGCTGGATGACCACGTGGTGGATCTGCTGCTGGACTCGGCCGCCATGGGTGTCAACGTGGTCGAGCGAGAGGGGATCAGCTTCTCCCATCCGGCGCGCTTCGTCCTGGTGGGGAGCATGAACCCGGAAGAGGGCGATCTGCGGCCGCAGCTACTGGATCGTTTCGCCCTCTCCGTGGACATTCACGGGCTGATGGATGCGGAGCAGCGCGTCCAGATCCTGGAGCGCCGCATCCAGTTTGAGCAGGATCCGGAGGGCTTCCGGGAGGCGTGGCGCGCGGAGGAGGAGAAACTCTCTCAGGAGATCGCTCGCGCGCGCGAACGGCTGGACATGGTCACCTACACCAAGCGCGATCTGTACACCATCGCCCAGCTCACCGCCGAGCTGCATGTGGACGGCCATCGGGCGGACATCGTCATCCTGAAGACGGCGCGGGCCCACGCCGCGTTCGAGGGACGGCTGGCCATCACGGATCGCGATATCCTGCTGGCCGCCGAGCTGGCGCTGCCGCACCGCCTGAAACGGCAGCCGTTCGAGGAGACATCCCTGGAGTTTCACCAGCTCCACCAAAGGCTGGAGGAGGCACGCGCCCGCGCCGAGCAGTATGAGGGCGATACAAACGAGGCGGAATCGACCGCCGCAGATGTAAAAAAAATGAGATGAGCGGCGAGGCGCAGGAAGGCGACGCGGAGGATGTCCCCTCCTCGCCGTCTCCCGTCCACGACGCCAGCCAGAACGCCGCCTCCTCAGGCAGCGACCGGGGCACCCAGCGCCCGGTTCAGATCGGCCCAACCTTTCAGCCTCAGCGCCTGGACACCCCGCTCGACCGTCT